>CAYVDS010000175.1:0-9797 GCA_964450145.1 uncultured bacterium | reverse complement strand
GAGAGAGATTATAGCACATTTTTCATTAACTGAACAGTATTAAGACCTGACCCCTCTTCTAACTTAATATTCAATCACGCGGTGAACGGCGGCGATTACATCCTGCTCTTTCGGCAGGTAGAACTCTTCGAGCGGCGGGCTATATGGTATAGGCGTGTCTGGCGCCGCAACGCGAACGATGGGTGTGTCGAGATAATCGAACAATTCCTCGGAGAGAAGCGCGGAAATCTCCGCGCCGATTCCGAGCGTTTTATGGTCTTCATGCGCGAGGACGACGCGGTTTGTCTTCTTGACAGAGTCGTAGATCGTTTTCTTGTCCAAAGGCTTGATGGTGCGCAGGTCAATCAGCTCGATCGAAAGGTCTTCCGCTCCAAGTTTTTCGATGGCGCTTTGGCACAGAAGAACCATCGAGCCATAGGTGATCAGGGTCACGTCCTCCCCTCCTTTTAAGACCTTTGCCGTGCCGAGCGGGACGATGTAGTCATCCTCGGGCACGTTCTCTTTGGCTCGACGGTAGAGAAATTTCGGCTCGAAGAATATGACGGGGTCGGGGTCGCGTATTGCCGCCTTCAATAATCCCTTGGCGTCGTAAGCCGATGAGGGAACCACCACCTTGAGGCCGGGCGTATGCGCAAACCATGCCTCGGGGCTCTGCGAATGGTAGAGGCCGCCATGTACCCCCGCGGCCGAAGGCGCGCGAATGACCAGAGGCGCCTGCATGTCGCCCACCGTTCGATACCTTAGCGTCGCAGTCTGATTGACTATCTGGTCGAAGCCGCACGAGATGAAGTCGGCGAACTGTATCTCGGCGACCGGCCTGTATCCCATAATGGCCATGCCGAGCGCAATACCTATGATCGCGGACTCGGAAATCGGAGTGTCCACGACGCGCCCCGGGCCGAATTGCTTATAGAGCCCCTCGGTCGCGCGAAATGCGCCGCCGTAAACGCCGACGTCTTCTCCCAGCACGAGGACTGACTCGTCGCGCTCCATCTCTTCTTTCATCGCCAGGCAAATCGCCTCAACCATCGTTATCTCAGGCATATGTCAGACTTCTCCGTCGGTCGCAAACACGTCTTCCAGTGCGCTCTCCCCGGGAGGCAAGGGACTGTCGAGCGCGAACTGCACCGCTTCGTCGAGTATGGCGGAAATCCGTTTGAGCATATCTTCTTCCTCGGATTCGCCGAAGCCCACCTTCTCTGCGAGGAACTTCTTGAATCGCGCAACCGGGTCTTTCCGCTTCCACTCTTCCTTTTCGGTCTCGGGTTGGTATTTGGCCTCATCGTGTTCGGAGTGGCCTCTTATACGGTAGGTCATACACTCGACAAGCGTCGGCCCACCGCCGGCGCGAGCCCTATCAACGGCTATCTGCATCGCGTCATACACGGCGAGCACGTCATTGCCGTCTATCATCAGCCCTTGGAACCCATACGATTCGGCCCGATACGAGACACAGCAGATGGCCATCTCCTTCTCGACTGGCGTCGAGTAGGCGTATTTATTGTTCTCGCAAATGAGCACAAGCGGCACTTTGTGGATGCCCGCAAAATTACAACCCTCGTGGAAATCGCCCCGATTCGAGCCTCCCTCCCCGAAGTAGCTGACAGCGACACTATCTTTGCCCCGCAGCTTGAACGTGAACGCCACTCCCGCCGCGATAGGGATTGTGGAAGCAAGGATGCTGGTGGGCGGAATGATTCCCAGTTTCTTGCTGCCGGCATGGAGAAATGAATCGCGTCCCCTGGATGGGCCCGCCGCCTTCCCGAGTATCTGAGCCATCAGTGTCTTGGGCTCCATTCCCTTGATAAGGAATGCCCCGAGGTCGCGGTGAACCGGCGAGATGACATCGTCCTCGCGGAGGTGGGCGCATGTCGCCACAGGGATCGCTTCCTGACCAGTCGAAAGATAGAGCCCGCCGAGTATTCTCCCCTGCCGGTAAAGTTTCGATAGGCGGTCCTCGAACTGCCTCGTGAGCAGCATGTTATAGTAGAGATTAAGCAGCTTGTCTTTCGGGAGGTCCTTTGCGGCCATAAATCGCTTTCCTGTCAGCTTGACAACTGCTTCTTGTGTAGTGCGTCTAACGCTTCTTTACGTTAAGGCTTCGGGGGAATTGCGCGCCCTTTCGCGAATTGCGGGACAGTTTCACGGTTCTCCTCGTACCGCGTCTAACTATTTATGACCCACTACACTAGCGATAAGATTCGCTAAATTATAGCAATAGAAAATATTCGCTGCAAGCGGCTCCAAAATTCGTACAATTCGTGTTCCCAAGTTCTTCTTGACTCTGAGACGGCTGTTAGGCTAATCTTCATGCGTGAATAAGCATAAAGTCGTTCCCCTGTTCAACCTGCGCGACATCGACAAAGCCACCGCTGGGCTCAAAGCCATAAGTCTGGCTCGAATGAAACGAATGGGGTTGCCGGTCCCGCCCGGATTCTGCATCCTTGGCGCCGCCTCCCACGAGCATCTGGAAATCAACGGTCATGTGCCCGAACTCAAGAATAATCTGGAAAACCTCAAGCATGCGCCTCCGGAAGAAAGGCGAAGCCTGCTGTCTCGCATACGCCAGAATATCATTGATGCTGCCATATCTCCGCCGCTGAGCGCCGAGATACGGGAGCATTATCTACAGCTTGCAGCAGCCAAAGTAGCAGTCCGCTCCTCTGCCACGGCCGAGGACATGCCCGGACATTCGTTTGCCGGGCTATATGACACGTATCTGGGTATCTCCGCCTTGCCGAATTGCCTCGAAGCCGTAAAGAAATGCTGGGCATCGTTGTGGACCGAACGCGCGTATGACTACCGGACACAAAACGGATTTGATCACCTGAGCGCAGACATGGCCGTGATTGTTCAGGAACTCGTGACAGCCGACTCAGCAGGGGTGATCTTCACCGCCGACCCAGTAAGCGGGAGAACGGACCGCATTGTTATCGAAGCTTGCTTTGGGATGGGTGAAGCTCTTGTTTCAGGAAGAGTGACACCCGACCGGTTCGAGCTCGCGAAGAAGGATATGCGTGTCCTCTCTCATTCCCTGTCTTCGTCATTCCCGCAAAGGCGGGAATCCATGAATTCAAAGGAGAAAACAGGCCCCAGCTCAGCCGCGTGCATCGACGAAACCACTGCGCGCCGCCTCGCCGAACTGGCGAAGAAGGTCGAGTCCTGCTTTGGTTTGCCGCAGGATATCGAGTGGGCGGTGAAGGGCGAAGAGATTTTCTTATTGCAATCGCGGCCGATCACGACGCTGAAGCCGCCGCGCACACAGGAGGATCGGCAGATTTGGTCCAACCTCAACAGCGGTGAAGTGATGCCCGATGTGGTCACTCCGATCAGTTGGTCAATGGTGACCCGCATGGTGCCGCTCATTTTCAATTCGCTCCTGGGGGGAATCGGTATGGACACAGGCGCCAACCCCATAATGCGCCAATTTGGAGGAAGAGCCTATTTCAATCTAAACACTATGGTCGCAATATTTCGGTGTCTCCCGGGCATGGGAAAGAAAGACATTACTCAGGTGTTTGGCGGCGACCAGGGCCGACTAGCCGAGACTGGATTTGTCGATTTGGCCGAAGAAGATATTCCGACGCTTGATTTCAGCTTTTTGAGACTGATTACCAGGATACCGGGCTTCATGTACCGCATTGCAGTATTTCCATGGAAAAGGGCGGACAGGCTGATTGCCGAAATAGAAAAGAAGGCGGTTGAGTTACGGAAAATAGAAGCCAACTATCCCTCCGAAGATGAGATCTTGAAGCGTGTACAGACCGCGATGGACGACATCTCTTACGTGGCCACTGCGGTCCCCTTTGCGGGGATAGGCATATGTTTCTTCGCGATTCTTGAGAAGCTCTGCCAGAAGTGGCTCGGAGATCAACATGGGGTGATTGCCAATCGCCTGCTGACTGCCGTGGGTGGTATGCGCAGCGCAGAGTCGGGACTCGATTTGTGGAATCTGGCCGCCAAGGCGCATGAACATCCGGAGGTTGAGCGAATTATCCGCTCTTGCCCTGACTGGCGGACTGCCAGCAAGCAACTGCAGAGCACTCGCGAGGGCGCGGAATTCCTTTCAAGTTGGAATGATTTCATGGAAAGGCACGGCCATCATACGCGCGGGGAGATTGAGCTTGCCAACGCGCGCTGGTGTGAGACCCCGGACTACATTTTCAAGATCGTCCAGGGATACTTGGAGCGACTCGGCGATATTGACCCGATTGGAAACCATAAGAAAGCTGCGGATGAGAGGAAAAATCTTGAAGAGATGTGTCTCCAGCGCTTACGCAATCCGCTTAAGCGCGCCGTCTTTTCTTTCTGTATGGAACGGGCCCGGCGCGGCATGCTGCTTCGCGAGAACTTCAAGAACGTGGCCGTGCGCTACCTGGCAGGAGTTCATTTTGTGCTTCTCGGAGTTGGCGAGAGGCTTGCCTCCAGAGGCGTCTTGGAAAACAGGGATGATGTTTTCTTCCTTGCCTTGGAAGAAGTAGAACCCGTCAGCCGCGGCGAGGCGGCCTTCAACGTCAAAGAGGTTGTTGTGGCGCGCAGGGCTGAGCATGAGAGAAACAAAACCATTACGCCGCCCAAAGTGGTTATAGGCAGCTTTGATCCTGACGACTACGTTCCACATGACCCAATCGCCTCGAAGGAGAATTCCGAGTTACTGACCGGCGTGCCGGTAAGCGCGGGTGTGGCCGTCGGACTTGCGCGGGTGATCCTTAAAGCGGACACGACGGAGCACGTTCTGCCGGGAGAGATTCTTGTTGCGCCGTTCACCGACCCGGGCTGGACGCCATATTTCATCTCCGCGGCGGCAATCGTGATGGACCAGGGCGGGCTCTTGAGTCACGGCAGCATCATCGCCCGCGAATGCGGCATCCCGGCCGTCGTCAACGTCGGCCCGGCCACCAAGCTCATAAAGACCGGCCAAACCATCGAAGTCAACGGAAACAAAGGCACGGTCAGAATCCTGCAGTAGAAATTTCACCGCAAAAGCGCAGAGGGCGCAAAGAGATGCCCTTTGGGTCAACCTGTTCTTTGCGCTCTTTGCATCTTTGCGATGAAACTGCCTCCCGCCTGAAAACTGGCAATCACATGCCTCAGTGATGTATTATCCTTCCGGTTTTTGCCCCGTGAGCCGCGAAGAAATATCTGGAAGTTTCGCCAATTTTCAGAAGTCGGTGCTGGCGGTAACGCTCTCTTTCAAGGAGCTAAGCGTTCTATACGATTCGCCCTCGCAGGGAATGATCGAATTCGGCTGGAGAGGAAATTTCCGGGTGAGCGGCAAAGAAATTTCTCTGCGCAATCGCCTTCGCTACGACAATCGCTATTCGCCGGTCGAGTTCGACCCCAAAGTCATCGAGATACGAAAGGACGGCGAATGGCTCCGCCTCGAACTGGATAACTTCACGCGGACTTGCAGCTCGACGGTTTAGAAACGTTTTAACCGCTCGCTCTCGCAGGCGAACGCACGCAACACAGCACAATCAGGCTGACAACCATGAAGGTCGCGGCCGCAGGGAATATCACGCGGTAATTCACTATATCGATGAGCCACCCTCCGAGCAAGGGACCGAAAATCTGCGGGGCGGCCATGCTTATGACGCCGATTCCCACGAACTCGGCCGTGCGCTTTTCGGGAATGAGATCAAGCATATAGGCGTATCCGACCCCCATTATCGCCGCGAGCGGAATTCCGGTGATTCCCACGGTGATGAACGCGTGCGTCAAGTTTTTCGAAAACCCGACAAGAATCTCGGTTACAGCCCAAAACGCAATCGCCCATAACAAAATCCCTTTTCGCCCGATCCGGTCGCCGAGTATACCCAAAGGCAGCACCAGCAAAGTCTGCACGACCGAACCCGCCATCGGAACCAAAAGCGACTGCCCTTGCGGCGCCTTGAGTTCGTCGGAAACAAACAATGTCAAGAAAGGCGCCGCCACCCAGAAACCGAGCCACCAGAGAGACTGCGCAACGAAAAACATCATTGCGTTTCTCTCTTTCAGTATTCCTGATAAGTGATGCAGAAGATTGAAAGCCATAGACGGTTCGTCTGAGGGATCGCCCGGCAACGCTTGCGGCTCGCGAAGAACCTTGATGGCTATCAATACGCTGCCAGCCATGATTACTCCAACGACGTAGAATGCTGCAACCGGGTGTTTGTCCCAAATTAGTGAGCCAACAACAAAGCTTGCGATCAAACCGATGCCGCCGCACAAGTTCATAACCCCGCTTGCAGTGCTGCGCTGATGGGATGGCGTAATATCGGGAAGCAGAGAAATGTAGGGGGTCTGGGCGGCGTCAATAAAGACGTACATCACAGCCGATATTATGCCGATGACAACGAGTCCTTTCAGATGCGGCAAAGCCGCGACACAGAGCGCTGTGCCCAATATCCCGAAAAACACATAAGGCGTACGCCGACCAAATCGAGTGGTCGCGCGGTCACTTAGATAGCCGACGATGGGAGGGACGACAGAGCCTGAGAAGCCCGCCAGGCTGAGCACGAGCGAAATCTGGAATTTCGAGTCAGTGAAATTTGCCAGAAACAACGGCATAGCGCCCGAATAGAACCCCCAGAAGAAGAGCATGCCGAACCATCCGAGCCCGAGTAGCAACATCTGCGCCGCGCCGATTTTGGGGGCAGTCGTCAAGAATTCTCTTCCTTCATTCTTCGGTAGTTTTCTGCAGTTGTTTGCGGAAGGCGAATGCGGGTTTGAACAGGCTGAGGGCCGCAGGAAGCAGCGTGACAGAGCCGACAAAGCTCGTTACCATGCTAAAGGATAGAAGCTCACCCATGACGCGGTGACCGGTGAATTTCGACGCCACCAAAACCACGAAGCCGGCCGTCACGACAATGGCGTTAAAGAGAATGGCTTTGCCGCTGGTCATCAGAGTCCGGGCGTTCGCTTCTGCGAGGTCGCCGCTCTCGGCCGCTTCTTGCTTGAACTTGAATATCAGGTGAATCGCGTAGTCGACGCCGATTCCCATCGCGATTGCGAACGCCGCCGAGTTCGCGAATCCGATGGTTATCCCGAAAGTTCCCATGAGCCCGAAGTTGAGCAGTGTGGCCATAGAGATGGGGATTACGCTATAGAGCCCGCCCATGAAAGACCGGAACATGATTGCTGTCATTACATAGATGACCAGTATCGAGAACAAGATGCTGCTCAACATTCCGGTGACGGCGAGGTCGATGACCACCGCCGTGATGTACGCGTAGCCGGTAAAGTTCACCTTTACGGGTTCGTCATTGAAGCGCTCTTTTACGAAGGTGTCGAGTTTGTCAACCAGCTTCTTCGCGACGGCGGTGTGGTCGTTTTTCAGGGTGATCGTGACGTTTGCCTGCCGATACTCGTAGTCCACCCACTCGTCGAAGTCGTCGGGATCGCCGGACAAGGAGTAAAGGAGCAAGTATTGCGCGATCGCATCCCGGCTATCCGGCACGGCGTTGAATTCTTCCCGGCCCTCGTTCATGACTTTATTCATGCGTTTTATATAATCGGCGATCGACAGCG
Organism: uncultured bacterium; assembly: GCA_964450145.1. Classification (GTDB taxonomy): domain Bacteria; phylum Abyssobacteria; class SURF-5; order SURF-5; family SURF-5; genus JACRIR01. The sequence continues at coordinate 2,288 of CAYVDS010000175.1, read as the reverse complement.
TGCCGCCCACCCCCGGCTCCTTCTCGGCCAACATCTGGAGTTCGGAGATTTTCTTCGGAACCGAAGGCGACTTGATGGCGTCGCTCTCGTTCCCTTCAACAACCACATTTACGGAGAGCGTGCCGTTCAGTCTTTCGCAGATGAGTTCGTTAGAAATGTAAACGTCGCTGTCGTGCGGGAACATCTCGACCCAGCTATCATCCGCGCGCAGTTTTACAAAGCCAAACGTTGATATCAATGCCAGCAACACCCCCCCTATGCAAATGGCCAGGCGATTCCGGTAAACCCAATTCCCGGTGAAACCGAGGAGTCGTTCTGAGTGTCTCTGGACAATTCCCCCCACATTAATGCCCCGTTTTGCGGTTCCGTCGGGAGCATGCAGTTTCACAAGCATCAGACCCGCGGGAATGAACGTTACTGAGAACAGCAGAGCGCACAGTATGCCAACGCCAGTGTATATCCCGAAGGCGCGAACTGGAATCAAGCTCGACGTGCAACATGAGACAAAACCCACGGCAGTGGTAAGCGAACTCATCTGCACCGGCGGCCATATGGTAACCATGGTCTGCAGGACGATCGCTCCCTTGTCACGGGAGGGGTTAGTTCTTACTTCTTCATAATAGCGGTTCAGTATATGGATTCCGTAGGCGGTGCCGACTGCGGTGAGAATCACGGGCGTCATCGTCGTCAGGTCGTAGAGCGGCACGCCCATCAAACTCATGATGCCCATGCTCCAAATAGACCCGGCAGAAACCACCAGCAACGGCAACACGACGCCGAGCAGAGTGCCAAAGGAAAAGTACAGGAGTACGATAACAACTCCAGCCACAACGGGCAGCATGACCTGCAAGTTCTCTATCATGTACTTGACGAAGGTAGCCTCCAGAACCGGCTGGCCCGCAACGTAGATGCGGTCTCCGTCTCCCTGCTCGCGCTCGACTATCTTCTTGATTGCCTCATAAGCTTTCGCTTGCTTTTCCTGCCCATCTTCAATTTTCGCCAGGATGACCGCGGCGGAGCGGTCCTCGGACACGAGCCAGCCGACAAACATCTCGTTTCCATATAAGCCGCTTTTAAGGTGTTCCATTTCCTCCGAAGTCGAAGGAATCGTTTCTATCAGGGGCACGACCTCGATGCCCTCCGTGGTCCCGACGATGTTATCCATCGTGCAGATGCTCTTGATGTCGTCTTCCTTCTGGGCCATGACGTAAGGCGCCTGCGAGATTTCATCGCTCAGCCTTTTCATCTTCGTGAGCGTTCGGGGATTGAAAATCCCATCCGGACCGTCATTGAAAACGGCCACAGCCATGGCTTCCTGGTAGCCAAAAATCTCGCGGACGAGGTCTTCATATTTTACGGCGGGATGTTCGTCGGGCAGATATACGTCCACGTCCGTCTCGATCCGCAGTTTCGGGAGTTGGAGCACGAAAAAAAGTGTGAGGAGAAGAGTTGTCAGGATCGTGAGTTTAGGGAAACGGATGACTATTTGGAACAGTTTCTTCATGGGCGATTGGCCGCGATCAGAATCCTTCTATCATTTATCATTTTCCCCTATCATTTCTCATTCCCGCACCGGCAGAAATCCATCTACCATTTATCACTCCTGCGCAGGCAAGGATCCATCTACCATTTATCATTCCCGCGCAGGCAGGAATCCATCTACCATTTATCACTCCCGCGAAGGCGGGAATCCATGATGACTACTGCGTAAAACACGCATCTAAATTCGGGGACACGATGCCGCATCGTGTCCCCGAATTTAGCGAGTCTGCGTCTTGTCAAGAGACACTTCTCCGGTACTCCGCATAGGAACACAGCGCCTGCATTGCGCGCGCGCAAGTTTCCGGCGATTCGAAGAAGGGAATCTCGCCGCGTTTGAGTATTTCGTACATTGCCGTGTTCTTGTACTCGCGCATCGCAAAAGCGACAACCGGTTTCTTGTATTTGCGTGGGATATCCGCAATCATCGAACAGCCGTCAACAAGCTCTCTCATACTCTCGGGGGAAGAAGTCCGGTGAAAACCGCCGTACGGAGGCATGATGATAATCCCGTCGATATAGTCTTGTTGTGCGAGCACTTCGATAGCCGCGGCATAGTCTACATGGCTCTTGCGCGCGATGAGGTCCACCGGATTGATCGGCTGAGGCGAGAACTCGCGTACGTGCTTGAGGACGGCTCGCTGCGCTTCCTGTTCGAGAACCGGGATTTGGAGGCCTGCCTTTTCGCACGCCTCGGCCGTTACGACGCAGAACCCGCCTCCGCCCGTAGCAATCGCCACCCGGTTTCC
>CAYVDS010000174.1:0-9838 GCA_964450145.1 uncultured bacterium | reverse complement strand
TCAACTCTTCCCTCGCGAACCTTCAGGATGGGCGCTGACCTCCGGCGAGCGCGGCAGGCGTTCGTCTTTGATTCCATGAGGCGCATTCCGGACATTCATCTCCCATAACCTCGCATATTTCGTGAACACGCTGAAAGCGGCAAGCATGCTCATTACAAGACCATGTTTGCCATCAAGGAACCCTAAGCGCATCACGTACATTTTCAGAAACCGCATGCAGGGCCTGATGGAAAGGTTTGTCCATGACGGCGTTCGCTTTCCGGAACTGAGGTCTCCCGCAGCCCATTTTGTGTAACGTCGGAACTTCTCGAAATACTGATCCAGACTCCGGTACGTGTAGTGATACAGCGAGCCATCCAGGTAGTCGCTCTTGCCTTCAACCTCGATGCACGCATGGACCTGTCTGTCCTGATATCGCCCTCGCTCTTTGTTAAACAGTCTCAAAACGTAGTCTTTCTCCCAGCCGCCGTGCTCGATGGGCTTTCCCAGAAAAAAGCTCTGCCGCCTGACAAAGAAGCCATCGCAGTCGTTTGCATTTTCAAGAGCCCGACATATGGAATCTCGAAGCTCGTCGCTTACACGCTCGTCGGAATCCACGACCATGACCCACTTATGAGTGGTTTGGGGAATCGCCCAGTTCTTCTGTGTGGCCGAATTCACGTACTCGTGCTGAACGATTCTATCCGTGTATTCCTTGCAAATCTCGAGCGTTCGGTCCGTGCTGAAGGAATCTACGACGAAAATCTCATCAGCCCACTTGACCGACTCGAGACATTCCCGGATGTTGGCCTCTTCATTGTACGTCGGAATGAGAACTGTCAACGGCTCACGCATCTTGCTCCCCGCCTGTGCTGCTAGTGTTCGAAATCATGGATAGCTGTTTGATCTTCTTTTCTTTTTTTCGATATCTGTACTACTAACGTTCGAAATCGTAAATTCTTGTCGTTATTTTCGCCTGAGCCTTCACAGCAAACGGCTACTTATTTCCCCCCTTTACAAAAGGGGGGCAGGGGCGATTTTTCCGCTAATTTTGGTTGCGGCCTTGGCCGCGCTGTGTTTATCTGTGGTGAATATTCCTTCTTCTCTTCCCCGAATCCGTGTAATCCGTGAAATCCGCTGTGGTTCCCTCACTTTCTTCTTTTGCTCTGCCCGAATTCGCGATCTTTTCAATAATTGCCGTTGACGAATGGCGTTTCTCGTCGCCAACAATCGCGATCTCGCCGCCGTAGGAAAGGACCGTCTCGCGCTCGGGCACGTTTTCCTTCGTGTAGTCGGTTCCTTTCGCGTGAACGTGCGGCTTCAGCTCCAAGATGACCGAATCAACAGTGGGCTCATCAAACAATGTAAGATAGTCAATCATTTCAAGAGCATCGAGAATCTCAATCCGTTCGCCTTCCGAAATAACAGGCCTGTTCGGCTTGCCGAGTCGAACCATCGATTTGTCGCTGTTCACGGCGACAACGAGCACGTCGCCTTCGCGTTTCGCGCCGTAAAGATAGCGAATGTGGCCGACGTGGAGCATGTCGAAACAGCCATTGGCCAGAACGATTCGTTTGCCCTGTTTCTTGAGGGCATCGACGGTTTTGCCAAGCGTGTCACGGTCTTTGATAAACTTGCGCATCTTATCCACACGGCATGTTGCCCAAAAGCCAGCAATCACATGTCATTCTGACCCCTCCACGGCGGGGGGACAATCTCGCCAAACCATCAAACCGCCTACCGGCAAACTGAGGGTGTCCCGCAATTGGCAAATCGGCTTGGACATTTGTGTGGGTGCGAATTTATTCGCACGTTTTTCCATGCCATCTTGGACACAATTGGCCGAATGACTTCGGCCCCGCATAATTACGGGACACTTTCAACCGTCTTTCTTGGAAGCGCCTTGCTCCAATCACCAAACCCTCAAACCGCCAAACTGCCAAACTGTCTCTCTCAGGACGCTTCCTCAATCGACCGCAGAATCTCCTCGCGCGTTGTCGTCGCCGTTCCGCTCTTCATCACGACATTGGCGGCGGCAAAATTAGCCAATCGCGCCGATTGGACGAACGAGCCGCCCGCCAGCAGGCCAAGAGTGGCAGTTGCAGCAACCGTATCGCCCGCGCCCGAGACGTCCACTATTTCTTCGCCTCCGCAGATGGGAATATCCACGACCGGCACGCCTTTTTCAAATAACATCATGCCCCGGTTTCCTCGCGTTATCAGTACGGCGGCGTTACCGGTGTCTGCAAGAAGTTGTTGGCCGGCGCAGACCACGTCCGAATCGGAGCCGATCCTGATGCCCGTCGCCGCCTCGGCCTCGGCCTCGTTGGGAGTGGCGAGCGTAACTCCTTTGAGTTCGCGCAGGCGCGATCGTGAATCAACGACGACGACCTTTCCTCGGGCGAGGTTGCTGATAAGTTGCATGAGTCGCGGGCACATCACGTCGTAGTCGTAGTCCGACACGATAATTCCGTCAATCTCGGGCGCGATCGCCTGCAAACGCTCCACCAGCCGTTTCTCAGTCGCCGGAGAAATCGGCCCGCATGGCTCTCTGTCGATGCGTATGACCTGCTGCTTTATCGTATGCAAATCGCCCGCCATGATACGCGTCTTCGTGATCGTGTGGCGCATCTTATCAACAACGATTCCTTCAGATCGAGCGAGGGGCCCGTCGAAAAACTCGATGACTGCGTGGCCCGGAGCGTCGTCGCCGACGACCCCGATTGGGTGGACCGTGGCTCCCAAAGCCATGAGGTTGTGCGCCGTGTTGGCGGCGCTTCCGGGGACCAGCTTTTCACCCTCATGGCGGACAACAATGACGGGCGCCTCGCGCGACAATTTGTGCGGTTTCCCGAAAATATAGATGTCAGCTACGATGTCACCCACAACAGCGACACGTGCCTTGCCGAAATTCTCAAGAAGCTGCCGGTATTTTTCTCTTTCGATCATCGCTATCGAACAAGACGGCTAGTATTCCAAACCGCGACCAGTTGCGTCGCTTTTCCTAACTTTAGACACTTTAGCTCACTTTAGGCACTTTAGACACTTCTTTACTACTTGAACTTCTTCGCGTCCTCGAGGAACATCGCAATGCCCGCGTCGGTCAGCGGGTGCTTCTCCATAATATCGAGGACCTTCGGCGGAATCGTCAAAATGTCCGCCCCCATCAACCCCGCCTGTATCACGTGTATCGGATGGCGGATGCTTGCGACAATGACCTCGGTCTCTATCGAGGGGTAGTTGTTGTATATATTCACGATTTGCGAAATCAGCTCCATGCCGTCCGTGCTTATGTCGTCGAGCCTGCCGACAAACGGACTGACGTAAGAGGCGCCCGCCTTCGCCGCAAGGATCGCCTGCGTGGGCGAAAAGATCAGGGTGACATTGGTCCTGATGCCGTCATCGGCGAGTATCTTGACGGCTTTTAGCCCGTCCCTCATCATCGGGATTTTTATGACGATGTTCTTGGCCCACTTGGCGATAGCGCGCGCCTCCTTGACCATTTCGTCGCATTTGAGGCTGAGCACCTCCGCATTGACCGGCCGGCCCTCGACCACCGCGCATATCTCTTTGATGATTTTCTCGGGGTTATCACTCTCCTTGGCCACGAGCGTAGGGTTGGTAGTCACTCCATCCACAATTCCCAGCGCCATAGCCTCTTTGATTGCCTTCACGTTGGCGGTGTCAACAAAAATTTTCATCTCTTACTCTCCCCGTTGTTGCGATTTTGGATTCCTTAAGCAGTCTACAGTTTGCGGTCTACAGTTTACGGTTCGTCTTTGTCGGCTCATGTCGCGCGTTTCGTAGTTTGCAGTCTGCTATTCGCTGCAAAATCATGAACCTTCTGCACTATGAAACGCAGACCACGCAGCGCGAGACACGCGACATAACCAAGCCCAGTTCATCATTCCGCATTCATCATTCATCGCTCATCATTCTCTGTGCATCGTCATTCTGAGCGAAGCGAAGAATCTCTCTTTTACCTTTTACCTTCGACTTTACACTCTCTATCGAGATGGTCTCGTAATTCCGTAGGTTCGAATTTATTCGAACGGGTGCTTGTGCAAAAAGGCCGCAAACATTATGCAAATAAATTCGCGCCTACTAAGGTTTATGCCGATTCGCCAACTGCGGGACAGTCTCTGTCTTCCTTTTTCCCTTTTCAGTCTCGGTTTTTCCGTACAATTGCCGCGATCTCCATCGCTTGCTTCACAAGCCCTTCCATCTTTGCAAGCGGGACCATGCTCGCGGCGTCACACTTGGCATCCATCGGCGACGGATGGCACTCGATGAACAACGCGTCGCTTCCGGCAGCCACACCGGCGCGGACCAGATGCGGCACATACTCCGGCCTGCCGCCGCGCGGGTCCTTACTCGGGACGCCGTAGATTCGGATTATGTGCGTCGCGTCGAAAACCACCGGAAACCCGAGCGATTGCATTATCGGAATCGCGCATATATCTGTGACGAGGTTATTATAGCCGAAGCATGAACCTCTCTCGGTCAGGAGAATCTGGTTGTTGCCTGTGCTCACAATCTTGCCGGTTGCGCTGGACATTCCCTCGGGCGCGAGGAACTGCCCCTTCTTCACGTTCACCGGCTTGCCCGCCGAGCCCACCTTCAATAACAGGCTCGTTTGCTGACAAAGATATGCCGGAACTTGGAGAACATCGAGCGTCTCAGCCGCCTTGTCAACGTCGGTAATCCTGTGGACGTCCGAAAGCACTGGCAGGCCGAATTCCTGTCTTACCCTCTTGAGCGCCTTGAGGCCCTCGACCAGGCCCGGCCCGATATAGTTTTTTTCAGAGCCCCGGTTATCCTTTTCATATGAAGCCTTGAAAATTATGGGAATCCCGAGCTTGTCTCTGAGCGCCGCAAGAAACCGCGCAACCTCGAATGCCGTCTCTTCTTCCTCTAGAACACAAGGCCCTGCAATCAAAGCCAGCGGCCGCCCCCGCCCAATAACAATATTGTCAATCTTAACGTCCTGCATTTCCAGAACCCTTCATCCCCGCCGTGATTTCCTTTTCTTCTTCTCTCAAATCCGCATCATCGGCGATTCCCTTGCCTTTTCAATCCAAAATCGATTCGCCTTTTCCCCTTTTCGCCTCTTTGCCCCAGATTCTTGCCCGTTTCCCCTTTTAACCTTTTCCCCGTTTCCCCCTGAGATCTTTTGTTCCTTCGTGCTCCTTCGTGTCTCTTCGAGGGTCCTTCGTGGATTTGTCTTTTCTTCTTCTTCTCTCAGAATCCGTGCAATCAGTGAAATCCGCTGTGGTTCCGATGCCTCTTCTTGTTGTGCTGCGTGACCCGCGACCCGTGACTCGCAACTCCCCCTGTCGTCTACACTCCCAATATGTCCGACAGTTTCCATTTCAGTCGCCAAAGCGGCAGCATCCTGAGCAATTTCCCTTTGAAATCCTCAACAGGCCGACCCAACTCTTCCGCATATGACTGCAAGAACCGAAGCAAGTCCGTCCACGCTACAACATGGGAAATCCCATCGATCTTCTTTACTGGCTGTCCTTGTGAATTATCATTCCCGCTAAGGCGGGAATCCATTTCTTTTTCTTTCTGATTCCCCTTGTCATTCTGATCCTGCCGCAGTGGGGGAAGAATCACGTTTTCTTCTTTTGACTCGAGACTCGAAACCCGAAACCCGAAACCCCGCGCTTCGCGAGGCCGCCTTTTCCCTTCCATCTTCTCCACCGACCTCAGCAGCCGCAGCAAGTTCATGCATTTTCTGAAATCAGAGAGCCTGCCATAGATTCGCGCTGCATCCAAGTCCAGCAGATAGAGTTCCTCGTGGGCCCCCTTGGACAGCAGAATGTTCTTCAGATGCAAGTCCGCGTGGTAAATCCCGGCCTTATGCATCTTTGCTATCAACCGCCCCAACGACGCCGCCATCTTCCTTTTTTCAGTAATTATCTCCGATGTGAACGATTGGCCGTTCTTCAACAACAATGTTTGCAGGTCCTCGCCCGGGCTGATCTCCCTTACCGCTATTGCTCCCCTATAGAAAAAATGTGAACTCCTCTCGACGGCGGCGGCGAGAATCTCGGGTGTCGGAATACCTTGTGAGCGAGCGAACTCGGAGACTTCCAGTTCTTTCAATGGGCGCGGCTTGCCCCAATTCAGATACTTCCCCTTCAAGAACCTGCCGAGAACGCCTCCGCGCACATATCTGCGCACCAGCGCCCGTTCTTCAGGCCTCTCGAACAGGGGAAACGGAATAAGTTGAGCACGCCCGCGGTGGGGTGACGAAACGTTCCGGCTGTCCTTAGCATCCGGTATCCTGAAATCCTGAAAGCTGCGTGTATAACCCTTTTTAATTACAGTGGTTAGACTATCCTTCACAACGACTTGATATCCCGGGAAATCAACATATTCTTGCATTCGCGGTCCCGTTTCTCTTTCATCAACCAGAAACCAGAGACCTGAAACCAGAAACTTGAAACTTGAAACCATTCTACGGGCACACCCATCCCCTCCATTATTAGCGCCCATAGTATCATTTTTTCATCGGAAATTCAATAGAATCAAAAGATTTAGATCACGAATGGCACAATACCTGCCACATGAACAGCGCGGCATAATGACCCCGCGGGTTCGTGACCTTCATTTCTTCACTAAGGAGCTACCTTCCTCCTATCATTCCCGCGAAGGCGGGAATCCATTCTTCTTCTAACCGAAACATTTGGGCAACACACCCTTGCGCGCTAACCCACGTTTCTCCCGCAATCAACCCCGCGCAGTGGGGTCCAGCGCTCGCAATGACTGTGTCCTGAGAATCACAAGAAGAATTCACTCTTGTCCAAGATAGAATCGTCGAAACAGCCTGGCCCCACGTAGCGACAATGATTCTCACGAAAAGGAAGACCTCTTTTTCAAGAACTATGAAAATGGAGCGAACTACTCGAAATTATTAACCGCGGAGGACGCTGAGGACACGGAGGATTCTGACATTCTGACGTTTTCCTCTGCGACCCCCTGCGCCTCGGGTCTGCGACCCCTCTGCGGTTCAGATTCTTCTTCTTGGACAGCAGTGAGAAGAATTCGCGATTTCTAACATGAGCAGCATATAGACGGAGACGGGCCGTTTGACCGCGTTGCCGCAAAACTGGTATCCTTTATCGGCTTCCCCGTTTTGGGTTGGTTGGCTTTCTATCCACGACGACAAAAGTTCTTGTGCATGCGGCAAAGGCAGCATCATTTATCATTCCCGCGAAGCCTGTCCTCGACCTGATCGGGGAGCGGGAATCCATGATTATTGGCGTGCGAAACATGCGCAACCATTTATGTCGCCATCAATAGTATCTTGTAAGGATTACCATTATGGAACGGACAGAACTTGAGTATGTTCATGGTTATTCGGAAAGAGAGCACGAAAGGCTCGTAGACCAGGCAACGACCCTGACAGAGTTACTGCACAACGATACCCGGTATCCGCCCGGCTGCTCGGTGCTCGAGGCCGGTTGCGGTGTGGGAGCTCAGACTGTCACATTGCTGAGAAACAGCCCCGGAGCCCATTTCACCTCGATTGACCTTTCAAGAGAATCGCTGGCCGCCGCAAAAGCCAAGACAGAGGCCGCAGGTTATAGAAACATCGTGTTCCAACCAGCCGATATATTTAACTTGCCGTTTCCGGATGAGAGCTTCGATCATGTTTTCGTCTGTTTCGTATTGGAGCATCTCAAAAACCCTGTGGATGCGTTGCTGAGGCTCAAGACGAAACTGAAAAAAGAAGGCTCAATCACCGTTATTGAAGGCGATCACGGTTCGACATACTTCCACCCGGACAGCCGCGAGGCACGGCAAACAATACAGTGTTTGATCGACATCCAGGCGGGAATGGGCGGCAACTCGCTCATCGGCCGGCAACTCTTTCCGCTGTTGACCGACGCAGGATTCGTTAATGTCAGTGTTTCCCCGCGAATGGTCTACGTCGATTCGAGCAAGCCCGGGTACGTGGAGGGATTCACGAAAAACACGTTCATCGCCATGGTCGAGGGAGTGCGTGAGCAGGCAATCAAATCCCGGATGATCACTCAGAACGCATGGGAAAGAGGAATTAAAGACCTTTATAGAACCACTGAGCCGGACGGCACATTCTCCTACACGTTCTTCAAAGCCATCGCATTCAGATGAATCCCGATCGAATCTGTACTGCTAACGTTCGAAATCGTGAATTCCTCTCACTCTTGTCCAAAATAATCGGGAACGATGTCATGAATCTTCTGAAACCACAGTGCTTTTCGAGATATCTCGTAAGGCCAGACATCTTATTGGCCGACACCATGAAGGGAACGAATTCTAGGCATCTTCAACCAACGGGACAGAGAACACGCAGAAAAGCCGTTTTTTATTTGAAAAACTTCCTCTTTATCGTTGACTCCTCCTTTGCGCCCTCTGCGTCTCTGCGGTGAAAGAAGCTGTTTTGGACAGCAGTGAATTTCTGTCGTGATTTCCAAGAACATATCTGATAAGAGAGGGTACTCATTCGCACAATCAGTGAAACCGTGGCTGCTTCTCTTTGGTTGCGGCCTTGGCCGCGCTGTGCGCTCTGTGGCTCAAATTGTCTGGTTGCGCTGTGAAATCTGCGGATTCCCCCTTACTTAAACGCCTTCGACAGCCTTCAGCAACGCTCCGTTCTCTCGCTGGAAGCTCTCCTCGACGTCGACACGGAACGTAATCAAGAATCGCGCAACCATTGCCCAGAACCCGATTGACAGCATAAGCTCCACAAGGCTGGGATGATCGAGAAAAGCCGATGCCGCGGCGAAGGTTTCCTCCTTCGGCTGGTTTTCCTTGACGACCTCCTCGGTGAACTTCAGGACAGTCTTCTCTTGCTCCGTGAAGAGCGACGACTCCCGCCAGTTCCTCAACGCCTTAATCTGCTCGAGCGCCACTCCGCTCTGCATTGCGATGGGAACATGGTGCGCCCACTCGTAGTTTGCGCCGCATATCTGCGCGATCCGCAGAATCGCAAGCTCGCGGAATCGATGCTCAAGATGAGCGTCCATTATCAACCTCGACCCAAGCCGGACAAATTCCCGCACCGACGCCTCGCTATGCGCCACCATCCTGTGGACATTCAGAATTTCAAACCCGCCATTCTTTATCTTCTGAAAAAAGTCCCGCGTCTTTGGCGACGATGCTTCGATATTTGCATATGGTATCCTAGTCATCGGATCGTTCCTTTCTATGAAGCCGCAGCCTCCAATCTACTCGCCTTTTCGTCCTTTCCCCATTTCGCCTTTTCGCCCCTTACTTTCTTAGCACTGAGTTCCCTAATTGCTGTGACGTATCTTGTAGGGGCGACTCGTGAGTCGCCCGCATGGAGTCTACGCGAATACGTCACCGTATTTATGAAAACACGTACTTAGCAGCGCCTGTCTGCGCGCTCCATTCTACTTCTCCGGGCCAGCCTCGTCAACACGAATCATCAACCGCAGGGGGTTCAGAGCAGCGCGGAGGAATTAGCTTTTTTGCTTTTCCTCTGCGAACCTCAGCGTCCTCTGCGGTTCAGATTCTTCTATTTCGGACAGCAGTGAATTCCTGTCGTGATTTCCTTTTCCTCTTCTTTCTTCGTGCCTTTTCGTGTGACTTCGTGGCTTATACTTCTTTTTCTTTTTGCCGCTTATTCTTTCTCTTTGTGCCTTCGTGCCTTTGTGGTAAAATTCTTTTCCCCTTTGGTTGCGGCTTCGCTGCGCTGTGCCCTCTGTGGCTTATGCTGCTCGGAGTTCCCCACAACGAATCCTTGATAAATTAACCATTGTATGGTTAAATATTGACCATGCCAACCTAAGGGTCACCCATTAAAGGCCCCCCTGTCAAGTTTGCACAGAAGTTCCGGTCGCAA
>CAYVDS010000173.1:0-10184 GCA_964450145.1 uncultured bacterium | reverse complement strand
TTGATTCGTGTCATTCGCTTTTCATTTGTGCCATTCGTGTTCCCTTTCTTAAATCGCTATTTCACCGCGCTCGGCGGTGCGGATTCGTTCCACATCCTCGACGTGCGAAACAAACACTTTTCCGTCGCCGAGACGTCCCGTTCTGGCCGCCGAGACTATTGCCTCCGTGATTCTTTTTTTTTTTAATGATACGGCGACCACCGAGATCTACACTTTGGGCACGAACTCAATGTCATATTCCGCGCCGCGGTACTGCTCTATGTGCCCTTTCTGCCGACCAAAGCCTCTGACCTCCTCGACGGTCATCCCCTTGACGCCGACGTTCGCAAGCGCGTCTCTTACGTCTTCAAGTTTGAACGGCTTGAAGATTGCCTCTATCTTTTTCATTGATGTGTCCCCCTCTTCACTGTCTTGCTCTAAGGAATTCCTCACGTAAAACTCAATCGTCCATGTATTCCGCGAAAGTAGTGGGCACTGATTCGGTTTCTTGTTTCGGCTCTTTGGCTTCAGGCCGTTGACTCATCGCGTTCCTGGAAAACTGGTTGTCATCCAATGGATTCCCGCCTTCGCGGGAATGAAATTGCGGAGGCTGTTTTCGTGTGATTCGCCCCATTCGCGAAGTTCGTGATCCCATCTTCTTTTTTTCCGTTCGTGTCATTCGTTTTCCATTCGTGACATCCGTGTTCCCACAGCTTCTTCTCTTTGGTTGCGCTATGCCTCGCTGTGAAATCCTCCGTTCGTGCTTATTCCCAAAGCAGTCTGCCTGAGCAATGAGCACACGCGCGGTCCGATTTTTTTTTCGCCAAGAAGGAAAACCGCATCATGGACTGCGGTATTTTTGCTGAATTTGCTTGATTTCATGGGTTTTGCTGGGCTTTCGGTCTTCGGAACCGGTTGCCAGCCAGGTGAGCCATGCGGCGGGGTTTGAGGGGATTAAGAGCAACAAGGATGCCAACCGGGCGCAAAGCGCGCGGAACATAGAAGGCGAAGGGCGAAAGGGCAAAAGGCGAAAGTAAGGAAAAGGGGTGAGAAGAATGGTTGCTTCGGCAACCGTAAACTGGAGACCGTGAACTGTAAACCGTACTGCTTATAGTTCGCGGGCGAGAAAGGCGGCTTCGCGGATAGCGTCGATGCCTTTTTGTGGGATGTGGGCGTCGCCGAGCACATATATATCCGTCGCTGTGCCAGCCCATTTTTTTTTTTTTTTGTGGTCGGCCTCGTAGCCCGCAGCGACGATGATCGTGTCGGCTCCGAGGAGTTGCTGTTGCCCGTCCAGAGAAATCAAAAGGCCGTCGTCTGTGACACCGATATATTGCGCGTCAGTTATGGTTCGCACGCCGAGTTTCTTGAGTTCCTGAAGCACGAGCCAGCGTGTGCTGCGGCCAAGCGAATCACCGACCTTCGAGCCGCGCCGCACGAGCGTGACCTGATGCGGGCCCTTATGGGAGAGGTCGAGCGCGGCCTCGGTCGGCAGCACGTTGTTTTCCAAAAGAAACAGCGCAGTCTCCGGTGAGACTCTGCCCTTGCCCGCGACAAAGATAGCGACCTCGCAGGCCACGCCTCCGGCTCCTATAACCACCACTCTTCGGCCAAGCGACTTTTTGCCGGTCAGCGCATCGTCGGCAAACACAACTTTGTCGCTTTGAATTCCGGGAATATTGGGGACGCGCGTGGCGCCGCCGGTCGCAATCACGACGACGTCGGGCTTCTCCTTTTTGGCTTTTTCAGGAGTCATCTCGACCCCGCACATGATCTCCACACCCGCCCGGCGCGCGGCGCCTTCGAGGTAGCGAATGGTGTTGGCGAATTCCTCACGACCTGGCGGAATCGCGCTCAGCGCCAGTCGGCCGCCCAGGCGCTTGCTTTTCTCGAAGAGGGTAACGCGATGGCCCCTCTCGGCAAGCACACGCGCCGCCTCCAATCCTCCGGGCCCGCCTCCAACCACCATGACCTTCCGGGGCTTCGCGGCTTTCGCTATCGTGAGTTCGTCTTCGCGGCCTCTGGTGGGATTATTCATGCATGTAGAAGGCTGTCCGGTGAAGATGGTGTCGAGGCAGCCTTCGTTGCAACCGGTGCACGGGATGATTTCGTCGACGCGGCCCTCGCGCACCTTCTTTGCGAAATAGGGGTCGGCGTTGAGAGCGCGCGCCATTGCGATAAAGTCGGCGCTGCCGTCCGCAAGAACCTGCTCTGCCAGAAATGGATCGTTGATGCGGTTGCAGGTTATGACGGGAACGCTCAGGTGAGGACGCATCGAGCGAGCCAGGAATACGAACGCTCCTCGCGGAACTGAGGCGGCGACCGTCGGGACTCTCGATTCATGCCAGCCCACCTGAATGCTTATCGCGTCAGCGCCTGCATCTTCGAAAAGCTTTGCGATCTTGACTGAGTCTTCAAGCGTGTTTCCACCTTCCATGAGCTCGGCGCCGGAATGCCGCACGACTACGGGGTAATCGTCCCCGCACGCTCGTTTGACGGCCCGGACGACCTCCATCCCGAAGCGGGTGCGGTTTTCGAGCGAGCCGCCATACGCGTCGTCGCGCGCGTTCGAGACCGGCGAAAGAAATTGGGCGATAAGGTATCCGGTCGAGCCCATCACCTCGACGGCGTCGAAATCCGCCTCGCGGGCTCTGCGCGCAGCGGCGGCGAAATGCTCAATGGTTTCGTGAATTTCGGGAATCGAGAGAGCACGCGGAGTTTCGCGCGTCAGTTTCGAAGCGATGGCCGACGCGGAGACCGGTTGTTCGCCGTCCATCATGAACGAAAAGGCGTATCTGCCGCCGTGAAAGAGTTGGGCGGCGGTCTTCGCGCCATATGAATGGAGGCGCGCATTCATCTTCTTCATGTTAGGGATATACTTGTCGTCCTCGATGCTCAGGAAGCCAATACCTCCGCCGCCGAGCTTGTGTATCTTGAACCCTCCGAGGAAGAGCAGGCCGGTCTCGCCTTTCGCGCACTCCTCATAGTAACGGATAAACCGTTCCGTGACGTATCCGTCCTCGGCATAGCCGAGATGCATTGCGGCCATGACGATGCGGTTGCGTGTGGTCAACGATCCGATGCGGCCTTCGCTCAACAGATGTTTCATTTGTTTCCTTTCACATCCGAGGCAATGTCTGAGAAACCGGGCGGGCGAACTGCATGCAGTTTATCTGTTTTCGCCGACGGTTTGCAACTCCGAGTCTATTCCAACTTCATTTCGACACCGCGGCTGGCGGCCCGCTTGAAGTTCCACTCCATCAGGTCTGCCGGCGGTCCGTCATGCTCGGATTCGGGTTTCCGCACGAGCTTTATCGATTCGGCCGGACATTTCCGCGTGCATACTCCGCACCCGATGCAGCGCTCGGCAAGGACCCGGTAGTTGCCATTATGTTCGACGATCGCATCCATCGGGCACCGTTCATTCGCGCAGACTCCGCAAGCTGTACAACTCTCTTGCTCTATGGCAGCGACAAAGTGGCTTCTCACTAATATGTGCGGGGCCTTGAATTCCTTTGCTCCGCGCAGGAATAGGCAGCAGCACGGACAGCAGTTGCAGAGGAAGAACTGCCTCTTTTCCACGTTGTAGCTGCAGTGGATGAGGCCCTCCTCCTCAGCGTCGGTAATGACATTGAGAGCCTCTTCCTTTGAGATTATCCTTCCCCGTGGGAATTTGTCGAATGCGTGTTCCTCGTTCGAAATGCCAATGCATGTTTCAAGCGTGTGGCCGCATCCATGGCCGAGCAGCGCCCCCTCCTTTCGGCAAATGCATTCCGCCAATTGGAGTGACCGCGCCTCGAGAATCATTCGACGGATGTCCTCGTACCTATGCACGTGGAGGTCTTGCTTGATCTCGGTGCTCACAGGGACAACGCGGGCCATCGCCGGCTCGAAGCCGCCAATTGTCTGCGCGAGTACGGGGAAATATTCTTCAAAAAGATGAGCCATTTCTTCGTCTATCTGTTTCAACTGAAAGTCATAGATTCCAACAATAAACGGAAATAGCATATACATCTGCTGGCCAAACATCTTGACGGGGCCAATCTGACCTTTTTCAACCATGTCTGCAAGTATTCTCTGCATCTCGGCCACCGGTTTTCCGAGGCGCTCGGCTATAGCCTCGACTGTCTCAGGCATGAGCCTCATCTTCAACGCCATTTCGGCCTCTTCGGGCGAGAAGATCTTACGCAGAAATTTCAGTTCGACGCCGCTTTCGGTGGCGGGGTACCCACTGGGCAACTCGTCCAATTTTCCTGCCAGTTGTTTATAAACGTCGGTCATGGTCGGCTCTCCTTAAATTGAACTGCTCTGCAATGCCTAAGACTTCGCCGGAATCATCCCATCAGTGGCGCGAGGACGGCGCGGTCAAAATAGACCTCGTTCCGTTCGATGCGGTCGCCGCGAACCTTTACTAGGTCCATACCGTCAGCCTCAACAGTCGCTCCGCCCTCAGCCCTTTGAAAAGTCGCATGCCAGAGCACCGCGCAGCCACTCTTGTCATCGAAGAGATATGCCTCGCGCAAACTCCAGCGCATCTTCCATCGCGCAAGGAGCTTGGTGAGATAGCGGCGCAGCGCGTCTGAACCTGTTACGGCGCCTCGCGTGTTAGGGTCAATGTAGATGACATCATCCGTGTAAACTGAAACGACCCGGTCAACCTCCTGCGAGTTCCATTCGTCCAGGAACATCTCGGCAAGCCGATGCATGTCACGCTTATCCATGTGGAGTTCCTCCCATCTTTCGCCATTTATTAATCCGCCGTCGGCCCGCGCAGGGCCGGCCATGCGGCGTCACTTATCTCCTTGATGGCGGTGGAAAGCTCTGTACGCGCCTGACCCGAAAGCCAGATGCGTGTGTATTCCTGGCAGGGGCCGATGACGAGCGCAAAGAAAAGGTCGAGCCCAACGCGCCTGATGGTTCCCGCTTCGACATGAGGCTTAAGCCAACGGATGACTGCTCTCATGAACTCGCGGTTGTGTTCAGCGATCATCTGTTCGCTGGCGGCCATGAACTCGGCGTGTCTCATTTCCTGGAGATATCGAGCCCAGTCGGGATTCTTCTTCACCCAGTGAAGGTGAAAACGAACGATGCCGCTTATCCCCGCGCGCTCGTTTTGTGCGCGGGCAAGCTCTTCGACGAAACCGGCTTGATATTCTTTCAGCCCTTGCACATACACGGCGGCGGCCAGCATCTCCTTATTCGTGAAATGGTGGTATATGCTCCCGTTGCTCGCTCCGGAACGCTGACGGATATCCTCCATCGTCGTGTTGGCCACTCCGAACTCGACGAAGCAGGCCAAAGCGGACCGGACAATCTCTTGTCTTCGCTTATCGGCTCTCTTTTGGGGGGTATAAGCTTTCCTCGGCATAGTAGAATTATAGTCTAGACTTTTAATCTTGTCAAGTCGAAAGTCAGGAACTCGTTATTGTTTGACGAAACGATAACGGTGTTGACTCGCGAATGGCGCGAACAAAAGCGGAGCGCGGGAACCGCCGATGAACGCCGATAGAAGCCGATTACGAAACGAGAAAAGGTCAAGACGGAAAAGGCGGAAAGGACCTAAGGACTAAAGGGTGAAGACGAAAGACGAAAGGAATCAAAAAGAGAAAGCCCGGAGTCCGCGGATTCTCGCTGATTGGGATGAGAGAATGTTTTCTACAACCATTTTCTTCTTTTGAAATACACCAGCATCGCCAGACACGTGAGGAGCATGATGAGAAGGGCGGCAACATATCCCCAACGCCATTGAAGCTCCGGCATGTATTTGAAATTCATCCCGTAGAGCCCGGCTATGAAGGACAAGGGCATGAATATCGTGGCAATGATAGTCAGCACCTTCATTATTTCGTTCATCTTGTTGCTCATACTGGAAAGATAAATATCGAGCATGCCGGAGAGCATTTCGCGGAAGGTTTCTATCGTGTCGATAATGTGAATAGTATGATCATAGACGTCTCTGAGATATATGCGGGTGGACTCGTTGACCAACGCTGATTCCATGCTTTCCAGTCTGTCGATCGCTTCGCGCAAGGGCCAAACGGACCTGCGCAGGAATATCATCTCCCGCTTCAGACTATGAACCGTTGACAACGCTTTCGGAGTTGGATTGGCTATGAGGTCATCCTCGAGAGACTCTATTTGTTCGCCGAGCTTTTCCAGAATGACGAAATAGTTGTCAACGATCACGTCGAGCAGGCTGTATACCAGATAATCGGCGCCCAACGATCGTATGCGTCCTTTTTGTTTTCTGATTCGCTCCCTTACCGGGTCGAACACGTCGCCTCCTTCGGCCTCCTGGAATGAGATGACGAAGTTCCGCCCAAAAACCAGGCTTACCTGCTCGACATTTACGGCGCCGCTCTTTTGATCGAGGGAAAGCATCTTCAGGACAACATATGCGTATTCATTGTAATCATCCATTTTGGGACGTTGGTCGGTGTTCAGGATGTCTTCGAGAACGAGGGGATGCACGCCGTAACAGGAGCCGAGCTTTTCCAGAATCTCGATCTGATGAATCCCCTCGACATTGATCCATGTCACGTGCGGAGCATCCTTCAGTGGAAAACATTCCTCAACGGTCTTGGCTTCGGTCTCCTGGAAGTGGTCCCCATCGTAGCTCATTATCCGAATCTTTATTTGTTCTGTCTTGCGCCTGCCGATATGGATGAGAGTGCCGGGCGGAGCGCCTGCTTTTGCGGACCTTTTCTTGGTTAGTCTTGACATGGTTGCTGACCCTCATTACCTCAAATGGCGTTCCCTCTCGAGACGGTATCCACGAAGTACACGAAGTACCACAAAGACAATCATTGACAGGAACAGGAATTAAAGCTTGAATATACTATCAAATCGCGAACACCCTGACAACAATTGTCTTGCTACCGGTGTCACGGGAGAAGGAGCGACATCGCATGACCGAGAACCCACGACAACAAATCGCCGATTCACTCGAGACAACGCCCGAGCTTTTACGACTCATGCCTGAACTTCTGGCTGACATCTGGGAACTCGGGAGTTCGCCGGAAGTCATCGTGAATATGCTCAGGCCGCTCAATCTTACCGGGCGTACAACTCGAGTGTTGGACCTCGGGTGCGGCAAGGGGGCGGTGGCAATTACACTGGCTAAGGAGCTTGGGTTGCGCGTGTTCGGCGCTGACCTGTTTCTGCCCTTCGTTCGAGAGGCGGGGGAGCGGGCGAAGGAATCGGGTGTTGCCGACCGGTGCCGGTTCGCCTGCTGCGACCTGTGCGACACAGTTCTCAAGGCAAAGCATTTCGACGTGGTAATCTATGCCGCTGTGGGAAATGTTCTCGGCTCGCTGGACCAATGCGTCAAACATCTCAGGCAGTGCGTACGGCCCGGCGGCTACATGATTATCGATGACGGATTCGCAAAGGGTGAGAAATCGGTCAATAAGCCGGGCTACGAATACATTCCCACGCACGATGAGGCCCTTCGACATCTCACGGCATGCGGCGATGTTCTCCTTCAAGAAGTGATCGTTCCGCAAGACGAGATAAAGGCGTATAACCGAAGAAACAACGAGGTTATTCAGAAACGCGCCGAAATGCTCGCGCGCCTGCATCCCGAAGAAGCGGATTTGCTGGCGCAATATGTCAAGCGGCAAATAGAAGAATGCGAGATTCTGGAGACTCAAGTCGTCGGCGCCGTTTGGCTGCTACAGCGAACCATGTGAACCGCACACAAAAGCCCCACGTCTGGTTGTACAGACGCGGGGGCTTGTGCGCAATAGTCTATGGAGAACCCTTAGAGTTTCTCCACATTCTCTGCCTTCAGACCTTTCGGCCCGTTGACCGTCTCGAAGCGAACGCGGTCGTTCTCCGAAAGCGTCTTGAAGCCGCTTCCCTGAATCGACTGATGGTGTACGAACACATCAGGTCCGCCGTCTTGAGTTATGAAGCCATAACCTTTCTGGTCATTAAACCACTTCACTGTTCCTTCTGGCATTAATATTGTCACCTCCTTAATCTAAATTGAAGTAATGTCCCCTCACAAGAAAAAAGCCCGCAAGAGTTAGCAGCAACTCTTGCGGACTTGAGCAAATAGCGCGATCAACTCACTTACGAAGAGCTTTACTCCCAGCCACGAGTATAGCACATGCCATACCGGTTGTCAAATGCAGTGGAATAATGACCATGTTTCGGATGAAAAGGATTCATCCAGGAAGGGTGCGAAGTTCACGAAGAAAAGATGTGAGGAAACCGCGGATGAGCGCAGAGCAGCATAGTAACCAAACAGAAAGAAGAAACAACTTCCTACCACCAAGGCACAAAGACACCAAGAACGTTTCCGTTCCGCGCAATCTTCTCTTTGTGCCTTGGTCTCTTGGTGGTAAGTTTCTTTCCGTAGCCTTCGTTATTGCCCGTGTTCCCTGTGGTTTCAAATCTTTATGTAATCCTCACTTCATACCGCACTGTATAATGCCCTAGCAGCGAGGCGATGCGGTCGCGAAGGGTTTGTTCGGAGAGGCCGTGACGGGGTTTGGCAGTCACGAGCGCGAGTGTGCCGTGGACTTTGTCCTCTTTGACTGCGACATCGATTGATTCGGCGGTGTCAGACAGACTCGCAAGCTCGGTCTCGAAGACTTCTTTGATGGCGTCGTAGCGGAGCGCCGGTTTGAAAATCTTGCCGACCGCAGTCATCGGCATCGGATTGATGACTTTGATCTTTTTCGGAAGCGCGGCGCGCTCGGCGATATGCTCGCGGCAATACTTCTCGACCTGGGCCGGGTCCAGCGTTACGCCGGGCTTCGGCATCACATACGCGACCGGCACCTCACCCGCGTGTTTGTCCGGTCGGCCGACAGCCGCCGCAAGCGCGACGCCATCTATCTTATATAACACTTCCTCGATTATGGCCGGGTCGATGTTATGGCCGCCGCGAATGATGAGTTCTTTTTTCCTGCCCGTGAGCCACAGATATTGGTCATTGTCCATGCGGCCCATGTCGCCGGTGTTGAGCCAGTCGCCGTGAATCCATACGCCCTTATTGTGCGCCTCGTCCGCGTAGCCCTTGAACACGTTCGGGCCGCGGACGACGACCACGCCTATCTCGTCGGTCTGGCAATCGCGCACGTAAATCCCCTTTTCATCGAGAATCACGGTCTTCATTTCCTGATACGGGATTCGCAGGCCGACGGAGCCGACTTTGCGGACGCCGTCGCGCGGATTGCACGACGAGACGACTGTTCCCTCGGTCAGGCCGTAGCCCTCGAGCAGCTTGAGACCAGTGCGTTCCTCGAACGCGCGGAACACCTGCACCGACAGCGGCGCCGCGCCGCACATCGCGTAGCGGAGCGATGAGAGATCGATGCCCTTGACCGGCATATCGAGCAGCATCGAGAGAACCGTCGGCACGGTCATGAATGAGTTCGCCCGGTATTTCTCGGCGATCTTGAAGAAACTCCTGATGATGCCCGGGTCGCGGTAGCCGGTCGGGCTGAGCATCACGACTGCTGCGCCAACCGAAAAGGGCGCGAGCCCCGTCAGAAGCGGCGCATTCGCGTGGAACAACGGCAGCCCGAACATCATCGTCGTTCCCTTTTGCATTTCGAGCGCAACTGAGCAGACCATGGCCGAAAACATCTCGTTCATGTGGGTCCGCCGGGCGAGTTTAGGCGTGCCCGTTGTTCCGCCGGTATGATACAGCGAACATATCTCGCCGGGCTCGAACTGGCGGCCGGAATCGAGTTTGTCCGGACTGTATTTGTCGATCACCTCGTCGTATCCGTAAATGCCGTTTGCTTCATCCGATGGCCCCATCACGCGCACAATCGCCTTGAGCGTCGGAATCTCGCTGCGTATTTTCTCCACTTTCGCCCATATCTCCGAGCCCGGGTATTCGCCGAGCGCGATGAGAACCTTTGTTCCGGCGGAGTTCATGATGTCGCGGATTTGAGCGGGTTCGAGCAACGGATTGATGTGATTCGCGATTCCCGCCGCCTCCGCGCCCCAGAGCGCGAAGTGGGTGTGCGGCAGGTTCGGCATGATATACGTGACGACATCGCGCGGGCCGATGCCGAGGTCATAGAAAAGATTGGCCGTCTGCGTGATCCGCCCGAGGAATTGCCGGTACGAAATCTCCATCGGCGTCTCCCTCATCTCGCCCGACATGAGGAAATAGAGGGCGACGGCGTCGAGATTTTCGCGCGCGCCTTGTGTGATGAGCTCATAGGTGCTCTTTGTTTTCA
>CAYVDS010000172.1:0-10196 GCA_964450145.1 uncultured bacterium | reverse complement strand
CGGCCACGGACCCTTCTCCAACTCGTCCAACATCGGCGTCCCATTCTCACTCATACTCTCTTTTGCCTCCTCCTTTGACTCCAAAGTCACATAAACCTTGGCGGCTACAGCACAAAAATCATCTTACCATTCAGTGTATCCTGAGTCAAACTGCATTTGCACGAGAAACACCCCGCTTGACTCTTTCCAACAACTCTCCGCGTTATGCCCATTTCTGGGCCTTCTCCCCTGCAATTCGCCTTCAAACGGCCCGTTCAACGACTCCGACGTCTCTGCCGGTATACTTCGAATGAAGGATCGCCACAAAACGGTAGAAAATGTGAGCAAACTTTGAGTACGGGAAATACCCGAGCAGCGCGAACACAAACACTAAATGAACGATATATCCCCAGTAGGCAAGCCATGCAATGCCCGCAAAGCGGATAAGCTCGACCAACTCGCCGGTCGCCGCCACTGCCAACAGAACTATAAGCAAGTACCAGTCCTGGTACGTCGATTTGCTCACCTTTTCGTCACCCGACAGTCTGTGACGGATGACCAGAATCAAACCGACCACCAATGCGATGATTCCCATGTGGCCGAGAATCTTAGGGGGGGTCAATTGCCCGAACGGCGGCTCAATATGCAACCCATACATCATTAGGAAAGCGATCCCCGTGCCTATTGCAATCGCAAGGAATCCGTACATGATCCCAAGATGCCCCAAGTAGCGGTGTTTGTTTTCATCGCATTTTCCGAACTTGGCGTGCGTCAGTATTTCCTTCACCGTCGCGATTATGCTCGCTTGCATATTACCCGCCGTGGCTCCGCGCTGATTGCCAACCGCCGAACTCACCTCGGAGGCCCCCAACATCTTCCAGAATCTGAAAAGACCGATGATGAGAAGCAAGCCGGCGAGGTGAGTCGAGGTAATGAATATGGCATACAGCCCGCCGTGAGGCAGGAACTTGGAGAACTCGATGTCGCCCTCAGGAATCGTTCCGATGGTGCCGGCGACGGACAGGGCAATAAGCAACAGGACAATTGGAACGCCAAACACAAGAGGCAGGTACTTTGGCTCGCTCATCCATGTCCCCAGGAAACGCGGAAACATGAGGTTCTTGAACAGGTAGTTCCTGATGGCTGCCAGCGTATCGCCCGGCTTTGCGCCCCGCGGGCATTTCACTGAGCAGTCGTTGCACTGGTGACAGAGCCACACGTCGGGGTCGTTGACGAGTTTGTCCTTCAGTCCCCACGAGGCCCAGATCATCTCTTTTCTCGGGAAAGGCCGGTTGTCGGGGGTAAGATTGCATACCACCGAACACGTGGCGCATTGGAAACACTTCTTCAGGGTGTCTCCGCCTGCCGCGGTTACCTCTCGGATGAAATCAAGGTCTGGCTCTACCTTGAGGGTCTTTTGCTTTAGCTCAGCCGCCATTTCGAGAGAACCTCCTCTACATTCCCTTGAACGGGTTCATTCCGACTTGCTCAATCATCTCCATAAACTCGCCGATGATGGCCGGAATTTTTTCGTAGTCTGATATCTGAATCTGATGCAGTTGGACGCGCTCGTTTTCGAGCGCCATCTGCTTCAGCTTCTCCCTCACGTTGTCGCCACGGGTATTCATAAGCTCGCTGCCGCGTATGAAGTGGCATTGGTAGTCGTCGCCGTACTTGCATCCGAGCAACAACACACCGTCGAATCCCTTGGCCAGCGATTCATTCACCCAAATCACGTTGACCGAGCCGAGGCATCTCACGGGGATGACGCGTACGAACGGACTATACTGCATCCGCTTCAAACCCACCATATCCAAGGCGGGATACGCGTCATTCTCACACGCGAGTATGAGCACTCTCGGTTTTTCCTCGTCTTCGTCCGGAACTTCGACCGCCTTAATCATCGATGCGATCATGTCAACCGAATAGCTCTTGAAGCTGATGATCCGCTCCGGACAGGCGCCCAGGCAAATGCCGCATCTCCGGCACCGCGTCGGATTCGGTTGCGGAGTCCCCTTCACGTCCTCATTTAGAGTTCCGAATGGGCACTCCTCCGTACAACGTTTGCACTGGGTACAGCGCTGCAGGAAGAAGTCAGGATAAGACTTGTCGCCTGTGCGCGGAAGAACTGCCTCACCGCGCGAGAGCATCTCGACGCATTGAATGGCCTTGAAAACGGCCCCTGTGGCATCCTCGACGCTTCCCAATCCGTCCATCGGAGCCCTCACCGCGCCGGCAGTGTATATGCCCGTGCGGCGCGTCTCGTACGGGAAACATATGAAGTGCGAATCAGGATACCCGTATTGCAGCGTGGGAAGATCGGGCCCTTGCCGGTAGTCCAGATTGAGTATCTCTGTGCCCTCATGATGGCCTAAATCCGCGATTCTTTTCTGCATGACCTCGACTTGCGGGCCGCCTTCGCCGCTGGTGAGGAACGCTTTGGCGTCTTTGACCGCCCGTATTTTCTCGCCGTCGGCCGAGCAAGGAACCATTCCGACCGCCAACACCACGAGGTCAGCGTCAACACTGATATTCTCGCCGAGCAGCGTCTTCTCGACATCCACCGTCAGCGTCTTGTCGGCGTTCTCGGCAACGCGAGCGACCTCACCCTTGGTGAGAAACACTCCCGGGTCCTGCTGCATCTTTTTGTAGAAGTATTCGTAATGGCCTGGCGCACGCAGATTGTCGTAAATGATATAGGCTTTGCCGTCGCCGGATTGTTCGCGAACATAAGCCGCCTGCTTCAGCGAGTTGAGACAGCAGATCGACGAACAGTATGAGAGATGGCCCTTGTCGCGCGAACCGGCGCACTGCACGAAAACAACTCGCTTCGCGTCCTTGCCGTCGGACTTCCGCGCGATACGGCCGTTCCTCGCCATTTCCTCGAGTTCGACGTTTGTAATCACGTTGGCGAATTTTCGGAACCCGAGATGCTCAAGATTCGTCGGCTCGTATGGCTTCCAGCCTGTGGCCTGGACAATTGCTCCGACGCGGAACGAAGCTGCGCCGGGCCCTTTAAGAGTAACATCGAACAGTCCGGGACCGCCTTTGATCTTCTCGATCTCGGTAGAAGTGAAAACTTTTACTTTGGAATTCGTCTGAACTTGTTTGATTTTTTCCTCGATGCCGGTGTCTTCCAGCTTTTCGTATGGCGCCGACCTCGGAATGGACTTCTTCAGTTTTGCCATCCAGCCGCCGAGCTGGGGGCTCTTCTCGACAAGCACAGTGCTGTATCCGGCCGCCGCGGCCTCGAGCGCCGCAGTTATTCCGGCAATGCCTCCGCCGACGACCATGATTGTTTTGTCGATATCCTTGCTCTCGGGGAAAGCTTCGACGGGCTGCATCTTCTGCGCCCTCACGATGCCCATCCGGAGATAGTCTTCCGCCAGCATCTGCGTATCTTCATTATTCGCGGGCTGGCACCAGACAACCTGTTCCCTGAGGTTCACAAACTCGACGATTAAGTTTTCAGGGAACGAACTGGGCATATAGACACGCTAAGAGGGTCCGGCTATCACGACTTTCTCCAGCCCCTGTTCCGCTATATCCTTCCTGATAAAGTCCATGTCGTCGGCTTCACAGGACGGGACCGTTTTACAGACATCAACCTTATATTCTTTGGTGGCGACGTTGGAGAGTTGTTCGATATTCAACGACTCTCCAATGCCATAGCCAGTGCAAATGTAGACTCCTATCTTGCTTGCCACGGAACGATTACCTCCTGACTATCTGGATAGCTTTCATCACAGCCGCGGTGGCATCCTTTACCGATCTGGAAACATCCAAAGGCCGCTTCACACACCCGGCGCCAAAGATTCCGCCCCCATTGGGGCTGTCAACCAGGAATCCGTCGGTGTCACATGTGAGATTGACTCCCGCGATGGGCGAGTCCGAGATCGACGGGACGATACCCGTTGCCAGCACCACCATATCGAATTGCTCGCGCAGTTTCTCGCCCGGCAGAACCTCCTCGGCCTCGACGATGGGATTTCTAGTAACCGGGTCTTCGGTGATCTTTGCGACCTTCCCTTTGATGAACGAAATGTTCGGGTCCTCAAGCAGGTCGTAGTAGAACTTCTCGAACCTGCCGATGGTCCGAATATCTATGTAGAAAATGGTGACCTTCGAGTCAGCCACTTTCTCCCTGACGTAACGCGCTTGCTTCAACGAGCCCATGCAGCAGACCGCGGAGCAGTAAGGCAAATGGTTCTCGTCCCTTGAGCCCGCGCATTGCACGAACGCCACCTTGGCCGGCTCCTTCCCGTCGGAAGGCCGCAGCACTTTTCCCGCAGTCGGACCGTTGAGGGCGGCGAGTCTCTCCATCATGACGTTCGTGATTACGTTGACACATCTCCCGAAGCCGAGATTATCGACACGCGTGGCGTCATATGGCCGCCAACCCGTCGCAATGATGACCGCGCCGACGTTTACTTCGATTCGTTCCTCTTTCATGTCAAGGTCTATCGCTCCCGCCGGCGACGCGCCTTTGAGTTTCTCGCACTCATCGGAAGTGAGCGCGCCTTTCTGCAAGGCGTACAATGGCGGGAACGCCGCGTCATGCGGCAGGAAGAGAGCTTTTGTCTTGTCCATCCCGTAATTAAAACCATTCGACACTTCGGTTGTGACCGCATCGAGGTGGGCCTGCGTGACGGGCTGTTTCCCCGTGACATAGCGGGGATTCACACGGATCGTGACCGTATAATCGCCCGCCTTGCCGGAAATTTTTTCAACCTCCGACAAGGTATATACCTTTATCCGGGGATTCTGGCGAACCCGGCGGATGTTTATTTCCATACCGCACGTGGGCGGGCAAAGTTTGGGAAAGTACTGGTTCATCCGGATGACACGTCCGCCCAAATAGGACTCCTTCTCAACCAGTACGACTTCGCAGCCCATTTCGGCGGCGTCCGCAGCGGCGGAAATGCCGCTGATGCCGCCGCCTATCACGAGAATCTTACCATTGGCGCTCATAGCATCTCCATTCAAAGTGACTGTTCTTTTTGCCTCAGCTCCTGAGCCTTCGTCCGGAGCAACTGCTCGCGAATCCTTACCGTCGGCTCATTGAAGAGCGAAAACTTGAGCCACCGGCTCGCGAAATTCATCAACTCGACATCGTCTGTCCGGATTCTTTCCACCACGTCCGGCTCGATATCGAAATACTGGAGGAACCTGCTTTCAAAGACAAAACGCCGGAATTTGTCAAGGTTGTAGCACCCCATATAGAACATTTCTATTTTATCGGGGCCCAAATCGCCGCCCTTCTGGAGGTAATCATGCAGCGTTATCTCTTTGAAAGATCCCGCCATCTTGTTGTATTCGACGATGCCCTCGTCTTCAAGCCACTTCCTCACCGTCCACTCTTTTTGCTCGCAGAATCCACGGCAATGCTCCTCTTCCATCAGAAAATAGAACTCCTCATCGCACGCCGCACTTTCGCTCTTTGGGGAAGCAAGCCCCAGCGGATACATCCGGCACGACCATGGGCGGTCTTCATAGATCGTACAGCCTTTGGGGCTCACGAAAAGACATCTCTTATGCTCGTCATCGCCCATCTTCAAAATCACGAGCGGCAGCCGCTGCTTCTTGTTGAATGGGACGACGGTATATTTTGCCAGGAACTCGTCGGAAGAAATCTTGAGACGACTCTTCATCCGAAGGATATCGTAAGGGGTCAGAAAGATGGTGACGTTGGCGCAGCACTGAGTGAAGCAGCTTAAACCCTCATGGCAGGAAAATTTAAACCTATCGTTCTCAGTGAATCGAGGCGCATCTTTCAGAATTGTTTCTTTGAGACTGTCCAACTCGCTCATTTAGGATCTTAAACGGTTCCCTTCTCCGAGTTATTGCCGTTTCTATTATCTATGATTGCATCTTTAAGCGCTGTAACCGACCATACAGGCAACGGTCGAGAACAGCCGGAGGCTGGGTCCACGCAATGCCGGTAGGAGGCATTAGCCTGATATTTCTCACGCATCCATGCCCAACCGTCCACAAAATAGCGGCAGTTGTCGTTGAAACAAACGTAGTGGAATTCAGCGTCCCACGATGATGCGGCAGGCACAGCCCATTTTTTCATTTGCTGTCCGCAGTGCGGGCACGCAGGAGCTGCTTCGGTATTCATATTCATTTCATATCACTTCTTTTCGCTGGCGCACACCGACCGCACTGAAGACCATCAGGTGGACAATCTTTGAGGGCAGCCGCGCCACGCCAATTCGGAAAAAGGGTCCCTCCGGGCGCCGGAATCGGCGCCCGGAGGAAACATCCTTTCGCTTTTTACTTTACGATGTTGACAACGGGCTTCTTCTCCATCTTCCAATCGCCCGACTTGGGATTCCACGTCGCGTTGACGAAGACTCTCCAATTCGCCTCGTCCATCTTCGGGAAATCGGCTCTCATGTAATAGCCCGGCCAACGGGTCTCTTCACGGAAGAGAATGGTTCGGATGTGAACTTCAGCCTGCCACAGCCTCTGCACATTCTCCCAGCACCGCATGAGTTCATGCAGGTCCTCCGCCGCAAGCTTCTCGGCGTCCTCTCTCAACATCCCGAGCAGCTCGAGCGCTTTTTCGAGCGCCAGCTTGTTGGTCGTGAACTGTGAGGTCACGCCAGCGCCGTATTCGTCCATAACCTTCTGGAGCCGGAACATGAACATTTTCGGCTTCATGAAGTTCGGATTGATGTCCGGATCGCTCGAAGCGCTCTTGAACTCCTGGAACAAATCAAGCGGCTTCAGGACTTTCGCCTTCAGCGCGTTGACGACCGCCGCGTCGACCTTGGGCTGAGTGTTGTTCTCGACGATATAACGGATGGCCTCTTTCGCCGCAATTCTGCCTTCCGTCAAAGAGCCGGAGGAGAACTTGTGGCTGGAAGCGCCCGACGCATCGCCGGCGCAGAACATACCCTTTATGGTTGACATGTTGGCGTAGCCCCAGAAGTACTCCGGAGGCGCAAGGTCTTTCGGACCGCTCACCCATGCGCCGGATGCGCCGGAGTGCGAGCCGATGAAGTACGGCTCTGAAGCCGCGATTTCGGAAGGTTTCACTTCGGGCTCGACGTTCGTGCCAGCCCACAGGATAGCCTGCGAGATGGTCATGTCAAGGAAGTCTTCCCACGCTTCGCTTTCGAGTTCCTTCAGCTTCTTCTTCCGCTCTTTCGGATCCTGCACAGCCTCGGACAGTTTCTGGATGGCCTCTTCTGTGCGCATGTAGATGGGGCCTTTGCCTGCCATAACATCCAGCATGCCGAGATAGTTTCTGAGGTTCGCCGGAACCGGTTTCACATTGCCATACGGGAGCCAATTCTGCAGCTCGGGCTTGCGCTCGACCATATAGTCGCCGCCCATTGCGTTGGTTGCCCTGGACTTGAATAGCAGGAACCACGCGCCGACAGGACCATAACCGTCCTTAAAACGGACGGGAATGAAGCGGACTTCCTGGCAGGTCATCTCTGCGCCGGCACGGATTGTGAAGTACGCGCTCGAGCCGGAGTTCCACGGCGGATACCACGCGCGACCAAGGCCTTCACCTACGGACCTCGGCTTAAACACGTGGACTGCGCCGCCCATAGATACCAGCACTGCCTTCGCCTTGAAGACGTAGAACTTGTTTTCACGAACGCTGAAGCCGACGGCGCCCGCAATGCGGTCTCCGTCCATCAGAGGCTCGACTATGAAAACGCGTTCAATGATGTTGCTGATGCCGAGAGCATTCTTCGCAGCCTCTGCGACGATAACCTTGTAGGATTCGCCGTTGATCATAAGCTGCCAGCGGCCTTCATGAACGTACTTGCCTGCGGCGTCTTTCCAAATGGGGAGACCCCATTTCTCGAACAGATGCACGGTGGAATCAACGTGACGGGCGATGCTCGCCACGAGGTCCTCGCGGGTGATGCCCATGAGGTCGTTGCGCACGTATTTCACGTAGTCCTCAAGCGTATTTTCGCCGTCTTTCAGACCGACGTACTGGTTGATAGCCGAAAGCCCCATCGCGACGGCGCCGCTGCGATCCATTGCAGCTTTGTCGACGAGGGTCACTTTAACGTTGTGTTTCTTTGCCCAATGGGCCGCCTCAACGGCAGCGCCACAGGCCGCCATACCGCCACCCAGTATCAATAGATCGGTAGTTACCTCTACGGTTTCAAAATTAGCCACTGTTCACACCTCCTTTCCTTATTTCTTGAATGTCGCCAACTGCGACATCCCCGTGGATGCGGGTTCAGTAAACAGAATCGGGCTGCTCAGGTCCTCTGTGTCCGTTTTCCATCCGCCATCTGGCACAGCGGAGCCTTCCGGTGTGGTGCGGATCGGGAACTTGAACCGCTTGATTTGACCGTTGCGGAACTTGATTGTCCACATGATGTCTTCGGTGCTACGCATCGGACTGACGCTTGCGCCCATGGGAACGAAATCCGCGTAACCTCTGACCTCGACGGCTTGTGTCGGGCAGATTTTTACGCAGTTGTAACATTCCCAGCACATTTCCGGTTCCTGATTGTAAGCTTTCATCAGCTCTTTGTTCAGGACCATTAGATCATTCGGACAAATGTACTGGCACGCGGTCTTATCCAATGCCTTGCAGCCATCGCATTTCGCTGGATTCACAAAGCTTGGCATTGTTTAACTCCTTGGACGTTTTCGTTGAGTTGTTCGTTTCGCTTCCCTTGAATTTACTTCCCTTCCACATCGAAATGGTCTACTCAAGTTCTTCGCTCCCTGCCGTACCTCCTTTCATGAAAACAACCAGAATGTTGCGACTAAAGTTCTGATAATCTCAAAGGCTTATCTACTTCTGGCCTTTCTTCGCAGCTTCCCCGGTGGCCGCGCCGTGCAATTTAATCTCAACCTTCTCAGTGAGCCCGGCATAGTACTCCTTGAGAATCGTGAGCACTTCGGGACGGCTGAAATCCGCGGGCACCTCGCCGCCTTCCGACAGCATTTTGCGGAGCATCGTGCCGCTCAGCAGCAATCGGTCTTCTTTGCCGTGTGGACAAGTCCGCATCGACGACATGCCGCGACACTTATGGCAGTAGAACGTCCAGTCGATATTGAGCGGTTTGAGTTCCAGAGCATCCTTCGGAATCTCGTTGAAGATTTTCTGCGCGTCAAACGGGCCGTAATAGTCGCCTACGCCGGCATGGTCGCGTCCGACGATCAGGTGGCTGCAACCGAAGTTCTGGCGGAACACGGCGTGCAGCAGCGCCTCGCGCGGGCCGCCGTAGCGCATTTCCATCGGATAACCGCCCTGAATTACCGTGTTCTTGACGAAATAGTGTTCCACAAGCGTGTCGATACACTTCACGCGCACATCAGCCGGGATATCGCCGGCCTTCAGCTTGCCCACGAGCTGATGGATGAACAGGCCGTCGCATATTTCAACGGCTATCTTCGCCAGATACTCGTGCGAGCGGTGCATCGGGTTGCGGAGTTGCAGCGCCGCTACAGTCTTCCATCCCTTTTCCTCGAAAAGCTTCCGGCTCTCGGCAGGCCTCATATAGACGCCCTTGAACTCTTCGGGATAGGTGCTCTCGCTGAAGACCTTTACCGGCCCGGCGAGGTTGACGTCGTATTGCGACATAACTTTCGCGACGCCGGGGTGCTCTTTGTCGTTGGTGCGGAATACTTGCTTGCACTCGTATTCTTTGTCGATGGTGTACTTCTCGGTCACTTTCATACTGCCCATCAACTCGTTTGTTTCCTCGTCGATGAGCGCGACCTCGCTGCCTTCCTTGATCGAGTCGGCGACTTCTTTCTTGGCCGAAAGAGTGATGGGTATCGGCCAGAAGAGGCCGTTTGCCATTTTGTATTCCGCGCAGACACCCTTCCAATCGGCCTTCGTCATAAAGCCCTCAAGCGGAGTGAAGGCGCCAATCGCCATCATGATAAGGTCGGATGTCTCCCGGCTCGTCATGACTACCTTCGGCAACTTTTCGGCCTTCTCCCTCTCTTCCTTGAGTTTATCGCCACTCAGGAGAAGAGGTTTCAAAACCGGTGATCCATGCGGCTTCACAAGGTTCGACATCGAATTTCCTCCTTTCACCGTTGCGGTGAATCTGGCTGGTCAACTAAGCGTTTTCCCATTTCCTTACGGAATATTGTTCGGGCTGACCTCCTTTGTGAGCCGCTCGGCTCACCCAAAGTCAACAACCCAACGACCTAGGCCCTTACTCGCCTTCGGGTGTTTCGCCGGAGCCGGGCTGATAGCCCTTGAGGGTGATGTA
>CAYVDS010000171.1:0-10255 GCA_964450145.1 uncultured bacterium | reverse complement strand
GAAGAATGGATTCCCGCCTTCGCGGGAATGATAAGAGGAAGGTAGTTTCTTAGGAAACGCGGTACCAGGGACCCAGAACCAAGAGTCGGTCTTTTTGGCGCTGTTCCATTTTCAAACAGATATGCCAATTCCCCCCTTGATTAGACCCCCCATTTTGGTTATAATTACTCTAAAAGGGAACAATCAAGGCGGAGTGTTCCGTAATTCAATATTTGGTTTAGGCCAATGGAGGTGCGAATTCATTCGCATCCCGCTGAGAGAGGAATCTATTTTTGCCTAACCTGTGCGAATAAATTCCCACCTACGGAATTACAGGACCGACGCGCTGTTCCGCACTAACGTGGAACCTTTTGGCTGTCCGCGCCGGTTGCTTGACTTCATTTCAACTGTAGACTGTAAACCATAAACCGTAAACCTGTTCGGAGGTCTCGGTGGCGCTGATTCTTCTTGCAGAGAAAGACCCCAAATTCTGCTCGAACATACAAAAGGAGTTTGTGTCAGCGGGTCACGAAGTTGTGACCGCACTCAGTCAGGAGGAAACGCTCAGACTGTTGCCGTCACGCAGCTACGAGGTGGTCGTCCTCGGGATGGACATAGTACGCGAGGGCGACATGGACCTGATTAACTATGTGAAACAGGCGCAGCCTCTGTGCGAAATTCTCATCCTCACCGCTATCGACGAAATCGAATCTGCGGTAAGAGCCCTGAGGCGCGGGGCTTATATGTACTTTGTCAAACCCATTGATATGGCGGACCTATTGTATGGAGTCGAGAGCGCTCTGAAGAATCTCGAAAGGTCGATGGCGTTTCGCGAATATGAGCGCTCCGCGTTCATAGATATGATGGGTGACAGCCCGGTCATCCGGAAAATGATAGCATTGGCAACAAGAGTGGCGCCTACCGATAGCACGGTGCTGCTCCTGGGGGAGAGCGGCACGGGCAAGGAGATCATAGCCGAGTATATCCACCGCATGAGCAACCGATATGACAAGCCCTTCCTCGCGATAAATTGCAGCGCGCTCCCCGAGACGCTTCTCGAAAGCGAACTTTTCGGCTATGTGAAAGGCGCGTTTACCGGCGCCACGAGCGACCGGAAAGGGCTCTTCGAGGAGGGAAACAACGGCACGATATTTCTCGACGAGGTCGGCGACATGCCGCTCATGACTCAGGTCAAGCTTCTGAGGGTCTTACATAACAGGGAAATCCGGCGTCTTGGCGGAAACAAGACTGTAAAGGTCAACGTGCGCATAATCGCCGCTACAAACCAGGATCTCATCACAGCCATACATGAGAAGAGATTCCGCGAGGACCTGTTTTTCCGCCTGAACGTCATACAGGTAAAAATCCCACCCCTTCGCGGACGAATGGATTCGCTGCCATCGCTGATTCGCTATTTCATCTCGAAATTCAACCGGCGGTTCAATCGCAATATCCGCGAGATCGACCGGCAGGCGCAGTTCATCCTCACGAACTACACCTATCCAGGCAACGTGCGCGAGCTCGAGAACATCATAGAACATGCGGTCATCATGGCCGAAGATGACGTCATCCGCGCATCCAGCCTTCCGGATTACCTGCAGTCGATCAAGAAGCCCATGCTCGCACTGCCCGAGGGCATAGAAGAGGCAGTCGGGTTAGCGGCGCGCGAAGCCGGGGCGGGTGCGCCGGAGTTTATGACGCTGGCCGATATGGAGAAGCGGCTCATAACCGAGACTCTGATAAAATGCGACAGCAACCAGACCCTCGCGGCTGAAAAGCTCGGCATCTCCCGCTCTACTCTGTGGCGCAAAATGAAGGAATACGATATAAGAACCTCGCTTGCGTCCGATACCGTCCCCGCCAACTGACTTCACTTCATCGGACTCGTTCGTGGAACATACCTTTCTTGCCATCAATCCAAATTGGCGCCCGGCATCAGGGATAGGATCGACGGCAAGGGTATCAAGACTGTACGGCGTGTTGCCTAAATAGGAATCCGCTTCTCATCCGCATCATAATTGTCATTCTGAGGAGCGTAGGGTCAGAGACCCGAGCGACGAAGAATCTCGCATTTTCATGCAAATTCCTGCGTCCACGCAGAGGTTCTTCGCTTCGCTCAGAATGACAGAGCGCCATTACCATTGGCCAACATGCCGTGTACTTGTGAGGGTCAAGACCCCCGCGGACTTGCGATTGATTTGAGAATCTGCATAGAATGGAGCGAGTCTTGCGGCTGTCGAACAGTCCACAAAAAAAATGAGGAGGCAAAATGACTGGCAGGGAGAGAGTACTTGCGGCGCTGAGTCTGAAGCAACCCGACCTTGTGCCCCATTTCGAACTCGCGTACAACGAGTCAAGTGTGATCGGAATCGCGAGGCATTTCACCGACAAGTTGCCCGCGCTCAAGGCCGTGGCGGATATGACACCCGATGAACTATTGATGATCTTCAACGGCCTTACTCTCTTCATAGATGAACTCGACATTGATGGCATAACCACCAGGGTTCTGGGACGCGAAGAACCGCTGCACGATGATTACTTCCGGGATAAATGGGGAGTCATATTCAAGCGCAATCCGTTCGGGTTGGCGTTTCCGATGGAAGGTCCGATAAAGTCGGCCGCCGACCTCAAGACATATGTTCCGCCGAAGGTGGATTCCGACGTCGATTTGATGATGCTGGCGATGGCCAAGGGCCGTTTTGCCGGAAAGAGAGCCCTGATTTTTGCCACGAACGATTGTTTTGGGTTTGGCTGGCGGTTACGCGGCGGGCTGGAACATTTGCTGATTGACTACATTGACAGTCCTTCGCTGGCGCACGACCTCGCCCGAATTGCCACAGACTACCACAAGGAACTTGCTGTCGAGGCTGTGAAAGCGGGGGCGGACGTGGTTGTGTTCGAGGATGATCTCGCATTCAACAATAATCCATTGATGTCGCCTGCCCATTTTGACGAGTTCATCGGCCCATACCTCAGGGAACTCGTCGTGGCCGTTCACAATGAAGGCGGTAAAGCAATCAAGCATACGGACGGCAATATCTGGCCTATCCTCGACCGGCTGATAGATATCGGTTTTGATGGAATCCATCCGCTTCAACCCCAGGCGGGGATGGACTTGTGGAAAGTAAAAGGATATTGCGGCGACAAGATTTGCCTGCTGGGGAACATAGACTGCATGGAAATTCTGCCTTCGGGGACAGAGCAAGAGGTTGAGACGGCAGTGAGGAACGCCATTGAGGCTGCATGCGTAGGCGGCGGCTATATCGTGTCGTCGTCGAACACGATTCATCCCGGCTGCAAACCGGAGAACTACATCGCGATGGTCCGCGCCGTCAAGAAGTACGGTAGATATTAGCGGTCGCGTTGCGGATAAGTCGTGGCGCCGTTTGGCGGGTTTTTCCGGAAGATAGCAGAATGAATTGATAGAAGCGGAAGACACGTTCATCAGGAACAAGTGAATCGGAGGGAACGAGGCCAATGGCAATTGACAGATTTGCGTTAACCGGCAAGATAGCGATGGTGGCTGGCGCCAGCAGGGGAATCGGGAAAGCGATTGCGCTCGGGTTTGCCGAGGCGGGAGCGGACGTCGCTGTCTGCAGCCGGAAACTCGAGAACGTGCAGTCTGTCGCGGAGGAGATTGAGAAGCTCGGCCAGCGTTCGCTCGCGTTTGCCGCCGAGGTGACAAATAAGGAAGAGATTGAACGCTTTGTGATGGACACAATGGCCAAGTTCGGCCGGATAGATATTCTCGTCAACAACGTCGCCCGCAGTATTATGTCGCCCATCATGAACCTGCGCGAGGATGGATGGGACAAAATCATAAACACCAACCTGAAAAGCTATTTTCTTTTCTCGCAGGCTGTGGGTCAGATCATGATGGGACAGGGGATCGGCGTCATCATCAACATTTCGTCCGTCGCGGGTCAGAAGGCTGCGCCGCTGCTTGGCGCATACAGCGTGAGCAAGGCGGGGGTTGATATGCTCACGAAAGTGCTCGCGAAGGAACTCGCCGGCGTTGGCATTCGCGTGAACGCAATCTCACCGGGCATGGTCGAAACGAAGTTCAGCGAAGCGATTTGGAGCAATCCGGAGATGCATGCGGAAGTTGTGAGAGGCATCCCGATGGGCCGGCTCGCGACAACAGACGAGATTGTGGGGATTGCGATATTTCTGGCCTCAAATGCCGCGAGCTATGTCACCGGCGCCATCATCAACGTTGATGGTGGCTCGATGACATAGCTCCCAAGGAAGGCGAAAGGCGGAAGGGCAAAGGCGAAAAGGGAAAACACCCCCTATCCACTCCTTCGTCACCTTTCTTGCAAAATCACGCTAAAGGTGCGACAAAGCGCTTATGCCAAACGACTATCGATCTTTGCGGCGCGGCCAAAGCTGAATTTGCGCAATTCTGCGCAATTGGCTCAGAGCCACAACCACTCCCAGCCTCGTCCTCAACCACACCCGATACGCAAAGCTGCGTGGGGCTGTCCGGAACCGCGATAGGATTATTTCCCTGCACCTTGCGCACAAGAAGCCCGTTCGCCGGCCGGAGATGTTTTCGACCACCAGCGCGTTATCCCATGGCAATGGTTTGCTGCATACCGAGCACTTCAGCTTTTCGCTGCAATTGGCGCATACGTGAAACTCTCTCTTGGAAATGGTGTGCAAAACAATCGGGTGTCGTGAAAAATAAATTTTCCCGCATGCGCAACAACTCAGCAGGTCTTCGCAAAACGAAGCCTTTGCGTCCTCCTGATTGTAGCTCTTGTCTCTGCGAGCACGGTTTCGGTCTGGTTCTTCCATAGTCTTAGTCTCTTACTTCATGTTCCCGTCTTGTTTTCACGGATTCTGCATCCATTTGACGGATACGGTTCCTTCATCCTGTTTGTTCCGAGGTCTGTGGCCGGGGGTGTCCTTAAAAATCTCGATTCTGCCCTTGAATGCTTGCTTGAACTGCTTGGCGACGTGGATCGCGAGAAGCGAATTTACCGTTCGGACGGTCATTTTGGGGCCATCGCGGTGTATGTCCAGAATCCGGGAAGTATGATTTCGCGCCTGTTCGATCTCCTCTTCATGCCTGATCATTCTCAAGATTTCATCGGTGCGGGATGCGATGACATCGCCCTCGAGATAGACTGTTCCCAAGGCGACCTTATCCCGCATTCGCTTGCACGTGGTACATAGTGTTTTCTCAAGCGTTGCGACACTGAGGCCATTAGCTTCAGCCGCCGATTTCCATTTCCTGCCGTTAAATATCGCATTGCATTCAGAACAAATTTTCATATTACTACCCCTCCCTCGGAAAAGTTGGGGACGCCGGAATTGCGCCCGGAACTAAATACTCGATGAGCGGACTTGCATCATCCCGTCACTATATTTGTAGAGGTCCGCAACACTCCGGGAGTCGATTGGATTTTTTCGACCACAAACTTTCCAAGTTCATTGATATCGGGCGCCTCAATAAAAGCGATAACATCAACAGGGCCAGTGACGGCGTGGCAGGAGTTTATCCCCTTGACCTTCGAAAGCTTCTTGCATACATCCAGAGCCTTTCCTTGTGTGCATTCGATAAAGACGTACGCCGAGAGAGCCATAAAAATCCTCCTTTCAAATTGCCAAACTATTCCCCTCCAAGCAGCCGCATTTGAACCGCCACCCGTTGTCTTCTCTAATTATAGCGGCGTATTCGGGTTTTGGAAAGGAGAGGCAATGGATTGAAAAGGAATGATGAATGCGGAATCAACAACCTTCGACCACAAACACAAACGTATGCCGCTGCAGGCGCTGAATTTGGCTCGGCGGAATATACTTGTTCCTGATCGCGACGGTGAACAGGTTTCCCGGGAACGGCTTGACGATGTTCAACTTTCCTTATTCGACCAGTAAACTTGGAACCCGAAACCTTTCTCTAAGAGTGGTATAGGAACTTTTCGTACTCGGGGCTGAAGTTGACGTGCGATATCTGGAACTTATGGAGCAGCGGTCCATTGAGTCGATGAAACACTTTGGCGCACTCGCTGAGCGGACAATCGTCGCGGAAAACCAGGTGGGCGGTCATCGAATACATCTGCGACGTTATCTCCCAAATGTGGATATCGTGAACATCCGTCACTTCGGGTGCCTCTCTCCGAATTTCGCCGATAACTTCATTTATACTTATATGTTTGGGCGCGGTCTCGAGCAATATGCTCACCGAGTCGCGAAGGAGGTTCCAACTCCATAGAAGGATGACCGCCGCAATGAGCAGGCTCAACAGCGGGTCTACAATATACCAGCCGGTGAAATAGATCACGATTGCGCCAGCGACGATTCCGACCGAGGAGGCCGTGTCGCCCACCATATGCAAGAAAGCGCTCCTCACATTAAGGTCTGTCCGACCGACGTCGAGCAAAATGAACGCGCTTGCCAGGTTAACGGCCAGTCCTACCGCCGCCACCACAAACATGGGCAATTCCTTTATGGGGGAAGGCTGCACAAGGCGGCCAACGGCCTCATAAAAGATAAAGCCGGTGATGAGCAGGAGCGTGAGCCCGTTAAGTAGTGCGGCCAGAACTTCGATCCGGTACAGGCCGAAGCTCCGCGTCGGACGCGTGGGGAGAGTCGCGAGCTTGATGGCAATGAAGCTGACGAGCAGCGCAAAGAAGTGCGTGAGCATGTGACCGGCGTCGCTCAACAGGGCCAGACTGCCGGTGAAAATCCCGCCGATCACCTCCACGGCCATGGTCGAGCCGGTGAGCGCCATCGTCAATACGAGGCGCTTCCGTTCGACGGCCCGATGAATATGCCGGTGGTCAGCTTCTTCGTGCTCATGGAAATGGGACAGAGTCGAAAGGGGGCGGTGGAAGTGTATCATTCGATCTTCTCGGGCCTATTTCGGGGATTCCTCTATCTCCGTTATGGGCTTGTCGGTGAACAAATACTCTTTCATCTCCTTGGCGAAGGCGGCGTCGTTGCGCCTGACCCACTCCATGAGCATAGCGGCGTGTTCCTTCTCTTCATCCCTATTGTGCTTGAGGATTTCCTTTAGATCCTTGTTATCAGTTGCGTCGATACGCTGTTGATACCAATCCATCGCTTCGATCTCTTCCTTCAACGACATCCACGCGCGATGAAGATCGAGGGTCAGCTTCGACATTTTCTCGCTCGGTTCGTGGTATTGGCCTGCCATTACTCTCCTCCTCAATGGGGACAGACCCTATTCTGCGGGTCTGTCCCTCGCGTGTTGCGGGTATGTCCCTTGCTCCGAATTTTGCGTAAATCATAACACGCTTCTTGATTACGGGGCAAGAGGTGGGCCAATATGATAGAATTGTAGTGTGTACTGCTTCCAGCAAAGTCGAAGGTCAAAAGTCAAAGGTGGAAAGCTGAATTATACACAGCGTCATAAATTATTGCGTATGTCGCAGCGCCATCGCCATCCGTCATTTCCGCGAAAGCGGGAATCCGGGAATCCATGATAATTGCGGCATGAAACATGCGCAATGATTTGTGACGTTATATATAGTTCTTTCACGATTAAGCATGTTGTGAGCGGGGTCAAGGGCTCAGAACTGCCGGGGAGATTTAGCATTGAGACTCAAACTTGGGCAAAAGGCCAGGATAGCGGTCGTCGGCGGCGGACCCGCCGGCAGCTTTTTCGCCCATTTCATGCTCACTAAGGGGCATCGCGCGGGAATCGAGACCGACATAACCATATACGACCGGAAATCGTTCCTCGATTATGGCCCCAAGGGATGCAACATGTGCGCGGGCGCTATCGGTCACCATCTGGTGGACCATCTTCGACGCGAGGGTATCCCACTGCCATGGCGCGTCGTGAGGCAGGAGATAGGCGGTTACGTGCTCCATGCGCGCGACAGGCAGGTTTTCTTGCAGCAGGACGACAAGCCGATATACACGGTCTTCCGCGGCCAGAGCCCGACGCCACAGCCAGCCTCCGCGGATATCGTTAGTTTTGACCAGTACCTGCTCGACAACGCGGTCTCCCTGGGCGCGAAATTCGCGAGGGAAAAAGTCACCCACGTGGTTTGGCCCGACAATCCTTCAGAAAGAATCCGCCTGCAAACGAAAGACGGCGGCGAAACTGAGGCCGACCTTGTGGTCGGCGCGTTTGGCGTGAATACGAACTTGCGACACAAGTTCATGGAAGGCTACGAGCCGCCTCGCACATGGGTCGCGTGTCAGGCCGAGATGCCGGTTGAGGCAGAGTTCAACCGGCGGGCATTCGGGGGCAATATCCACGTTTTCGCCCTGGGCGAGCCGAAGGTTCAGTTTGTCGCGCTGACCCCGAAAGGCGGCTTCATCACTATCACCGCGATCGGGCCTTCGGTTAAGATGGTCGACCTCGAAGTGATCCTCCAGCGACCTGAATTTCGACCCTATTTGCCGGAAGGGTGGACCCTCACGTGCCATTGCCATCCTCATTTCCCGGTGACGGCGGCAAAGAAGCCTTATCGTGACCGCGGTCTCCTCGTGGGGGACGCGTGCAAGGCGAGATACCTCAAGAATGGAATCGAGTCGGCGTATTTCACGGCCCTGTATGCGGCGCAAACCTGCCTGAACGTCGGAATAGGCGAGGATGACCTCGTTGAGTACTATCGTCTTTGTCATAAGCGGTTTGGCTTCGACAATCGCTGCGGCAAAATCCTCTTTGCGCTCCACAATTCCGTAGCGGCGCACCATCGGCTCGCGCGGGCGCACCTGATGGTTGCCGAGATGGAACGAAGACACAAAAGCCGTGAACGACAAGTTCTCGCGAATTCTCTCTGGAGTATGTTCACGGGAGACGTTCCTTATAAGAACATCTTGAAAGACTTGTTAAGTCCTTCGCTCATTGGCCGATTGCTGCTTGAGATGGGGGTTTCGGCCGCTC
Source organism: uncultured bacterium (assembly GCA_964450145.1). Classification (GTDB taxonomy): domain Bacteria; phylum Abyssobacteria; class SURF-5; order SURF-5; family SURF-5; genus JACRIR01. The sequence goes on along the minus strand of CAYVDS010000171.1, from coordinate 1,407 downwards.
GCACACCGGAATCTTGGGACGCCTATGTCACCAGAAAACTTGGCGGACCACCGAATCGCGGTTCTCCGGCGCGGTCTGCGGAGCGGCTCCGTCTCGGCCCGGGAACTACCGTCGCGATAATTGGAGGCGGCCCCGGCGGAGTGAGCTGCGCAATCAGGCTCCTGAACCGCGCGAACAAGGCCCACATTCCTATTCGCGTAGTCGTATTCGAAGGGAAAGACTTCGACCGGCATTACAACCAGTGCGTAGGCGCGCTTTCCCCGCCGCTCGAAAAGCTTCTGCGCGAGAGTCTGCACGTTGAGTTGCCCGAGGAACTGATAAAACGCCGGATAGAGAGTTATCGTCTTTATAGCGACAACGCTCACGTGCAACTCGACGCGCCGTGCGAGTCAGACCCCACGTATACCGTTCGGCGTGTCATGTTCGATCGCCTTATGCTGAAGAAGGCGCAGGAGGCGGGCGCCGAAGTGGTCCGAAGCCGCGTAACTGGGATCGAATTTGTGAACGCGAATGGGCTGGACGAGGTGCGACTTTACAGCGAAAGCCAGTATCTGAGGGCTGACGTTGTGGTGGGGGCGTTTGGCCTGGACGAAGCGATGCTCGACCATTGGGAACACGCGACTCAGCGCGCGCCATACCCATACAAGAGACCCGAAAAGCTGCTGAAGACATTTGTGACGAAGATACACACCGACCCCGCGTTTATCGAATCTACCCTTGGGAACACCATACACGCTTTCCTTCTCTCCGGCCCCCGGGTCGAGTTCGGCGCCGTTACGCCGAAGGGCGACCATATTATCGTCAATATTGCCGGAAAGAACGTATGTTCGCTCGACCTCGATGAATTCCTCGATCGACGGCAGGTGAAGGCGCTTCTTCCGCAATTTGACCGCGGTCTCATGGATTTCTACGCCGGCTATTTTCCGACTTCGCCTTCGAGTAATCCGTATGGGCGCCGCTACGTGCTTGTTGGAGACGCCACTGGCTGGATGCGGCCATTCAAAGGAAAAGGGATCAATACGGCGGTCATAAGCGGGATTCGGGCGGCCGACACCATATTTGACCGCGGCTTCTCACAAAAGGCGTTTGAGGCGTACGCGCGCGCCTGCGCCGACTTGAGAAAGGACTATTATTACGGGCTGGCGGTTCGCGGCCTGTGCCGATTCAGCCGGTCACTCGGGCTCTTCGACTCCGCATTGCGCGTGGCGCAGAATGACAAGCGGCTGTGCGAGATATTTTATTCGGCAGTCTCGGGCGAGGATTCGTACCGGAGCGTGCTATCCCGGCTTTTAGGTCCAGCTACGCTGCGCAAACTTGTCACAAGTTCGGGCAGACATTTGCTCAAGCGGCTGCGTCCTGATCGTGTGACGGCATAAAGAGAGAAAGGCGAAGGGCGAAAATAGGCGA
>CAYVDS010000170.1:8685-10447 GCA_964450145.1 uncultured bacterium | reverse complement strand
ACACGATGCGGCATCATGTCCCCGATTTTCGCGATGCCGCATCGTGTCCCCGATTTTCGGTGAAACCGTAACGGAGAGAAATCTTGTGTTGGCCAATAAATTCCCGGCATGCAACCCTAGAGGTGCTGCTCGCCGACGTTTTGCTTGTCCAGCATGTAAAGTTTGTAGTCGTTAATGAAGCTATACATCTTCTTCACCGAGTCCAGGCGGTACAGGGCCTTAAGGCGGAGAAACATTCGCGACATCTCCATGCATTCTTCGCCGCAATCAAAAAAGCGCCGGCGGTACAGCCCGCTGGCCAGGATACGTAGGCGCTCCTCGGTGGGAACAGTCGCTTTTACATGCTCGTCCATATACATAAGGTCTTCTAGGACGACCTCAATGTCAACATAGGAGAAAATCAGGTTCATTTTTTCGAAGATGAGGATATCAAGCTTGGGGTTTTTCTTCATCCTAATCCTCCGGCATGGAACTTCACAAAAATATGATAACAGAATTACCCGACCGCGTCAACGCAAGGAAGACTTTCTTCTCGCAGCGAGCGCCGTTTTTCGCCTCTCTCAACCAGAGGCCGGAAACTCGAAAGCAGAAGCCGCTTCTTGCCGCGTCTTGACAGCGTATTTGAGCGTTCTCTATAATTGCGCTTGCGCGTACTATTTCAACGGCAACCAACCTTCTGTCACATCATCAAATCCTGGAGGGGCGCATATGCTGATTGGTGACCTGCTTCGCAGAAACCGAAGACTCTTTCCGGACAAAACCGCGCTTATATTCGAGGGTAAACGCTTCACATGGACCGAGACCGACCAGCGAGTGAACCGATTGGCCAACGCGCTCATCGGTTTGGGCGTGAAACGAGGCGACCACGTCGCTGTCTTATCCAAGAACTGCAACGAATACGCCGAGACATATTTCGGCTGTGCGCGCAGCGCATCCATCTGCACTGCCATGAATTATCGGCTCACCCCTCACGAGTTGCACTACGTACTGGAAAATTCCGAGGCGAAGGTCGTCATCGTATCTGACGAGTTCCTTGATGTGCTTGCTGAGGTCCGCCCCAAACTTAAGATGGCTGCGCATTACGTGGTCATCGGGCAGACGCCGCAAGGAATGTTGAATTTCGACAGTCTCATAAATTCCGCCTCACATGAGAAACCCGAGGTAGAACAGCACGAGGACGACGTGGTTCTCCAGATGTACACGAGCGGCACGACCGGCCTGCCCAAAGGAGCAATGCTCACGCATCGCAACTTGATAACCAATGCGACCGGATGTTCCTTTGGAATGCAAATGCAACTGGGCGATTGCATTCTCATGGTCGCTCCTCTCTACCACATGGCCGCCGGCATGTGCACGCTCTCAGTCATCCTTCAAGGTGGTCCGATCCTGCTGCATCGCGATTTTAACCCGATGGCGATTCTCGATGACATGGAGGGGGGCGAGGTCACCTCCGCGCTCCTCATTCCGGTGATGATAAATTTCCTCCTGCAGATGCCCGATGTCGAAAAGCGGGATTTCAGCCACATGCGCACCATCATTTACGGCGCTTCCCCGATGCCGGTCGAAGTTCTCCGCAAGGCGATGGAGGTTTTCAAGTGCGACTTCGCCCAGGGATACGGACAGACCGAAAGCTCCGCCGTGCTCTGCATTTTGAGGCCCGAAGAACACGTCACCGACGGAACCCCCGAGCAAATTAAGCGGCTGGGCTCGGCCGGGCGCGAGGTCTTTGGCACCGAAGTGCGCGTTGTGGACGAGAATGGAA
>CAYVDS010000170.1:0-8675 GCA_964450145.1 uncultured bacterium | reverse complement strand
AAACGACGTGAAACCGGGACAAATCGGCCAGGTGATAGGACGGGGTCACAACGTGATGAAAGGCTATTGGAAAATGCCGGAAGCGACCGCCGAGACGCTTCGTGGCGGATGGCTGCACACCGGCGACCTTGCCACCGTGGACGAGGCAGGTTACGTCTACATACTCGACCGCGTTAAGGACATGATCATATCCGGCGGCGAGAACATCTACTCACGGGAAGTCGAGGAGGCCCTCTACATGCATCCGGCGGTTGCCGACGCCGCCGTCATAGGCGTTCCCTCCGAGCAATGGGGCGAGACGGTGAAAGCATTCGTTGTCCTGAAGGAAGGCCAGAAAGCGACTGATCAGGAAATAATGGATTTCACCCGGCAATATCTCGCAGGCTACAAGAGACCGCGCTCCGTCGAATTTATTGAGTCGCTTCCCCGCAATCTCAGCGGGAAAGTCCTCAAGAAAGTGCTTCGTGAACCGTATTGGAAGGGGCACGAAAAGGCGGTACATTAAAGGTTTCAGGTTTCAAGTTTCAGGTTCGGGTTTCAGGTTGGAAAAAGGAGATCGGATGTGAGTTCTATTCAGCGATTCGAGGAGATCGAAGCGTGGCAAAAAGCCCGGGAATTGGCACGAGCTATCTATGCGTGTTCTGCAGAGGGCGGGTTTACCAAGGATTTTGTGTTACGTGACCAAATTCGCCGCGCGGCGGTTTCCGTGGTGTCCAATATTGCCGAAGGATTCGAGCGGGATGGGAAAGGCGAATTTGTTCAGTTTCTTTCAATGGCTAAAGGTTCAACTGGAGAAATAGTAACTCAACTCTATATTGCCATGGATCAAGGCTATATCTCTGAAAAACGTTTTCAAGAGATTCATGATATGGCGCTCGATCCACTGCGAGACCATTGGCAGCTTTCATAAGCTATCTCAAGAAATGCGATGTTCGCGGCCAGAAATACAGGGGCAGTCCTCAACCCTAAAGGAGAGCAAATCCTTATTCTTGCCTTTACACCTGAAACCTGAAACTAGAAACTTGAAACCCTGCGCTCAATTGTACATCTCCCTAACGCGCCTTCATCAAGCGTCACACCCAACCCATAACCACTGAGTTGAGTCGCCACGCCGTTCGGGCCGAAACCGAGGCGCGGAGTGGCTATATCCATACTTAGCAAATGCCGGTTGTATGAGCCCTCGACGTGAATAAGGTCCGGAACGGAGAAAGCGAAGGCTCTCCCCGCCGCAGCGAGTATCGAAGTCTCCCCCACGAGGCAACCGAGCTGACATTTGAGCGAGTTTTGGCGCGCGATTTCCACAATCTTCAAAGACCCGGTGATTCCTCCGCATTTTGCCAATCGAACATTGAAAATATCGCACGCGCCCATCTCCGACAGCAGCGTCGCATCGCTTGGGCTGCACACCGATTCATCGGCCATTATGGGGACACCGCATCGCTGCTTGACGAACCGCATGCCTTCAAAATCCTTCCCTGGTACGGGCTGTTCGACGGATGATATTCCCCAGCGCTTCAGCCGGGCAATTGCCTCCACAGCCTGTTCGGGCCGCCATGCGCAGTTTGCGTCAACCCTGATATCGGCCTTATTCCCCATGATTCCTCTGACAACAGCGAGACGCGCGCGGTCGCTTCCAACGCCCACCTTGACCTTCACCTGCGAAAAGCACGCAAGCCTCAGCTTCAACGCCGTCTTTGCAGTCGCCCCAAGTCCTTCTCCGGAGATCGGGCCCGTGTAATGTATCTTTCTCTTAATCACCTGGCCAATCGCATCAGAAGCCGGTCTGTGAAAACACTTTCCGGCGAGATCGATTATCGCGAGGTCCACCGCGCAGAAGGCAGCCTCGAGAGTTCGCTCGTGAGCCATCACTACCATCTCCGATAAGAAACCGGGCACATCCTCAAACGACTCGAACCGCACACCGGTGATATGTGGGGCAAACGTACCGGATATGTTGTCCATCACCGTTGCCGGCGTTTCGCCCGTGAGGTATTCGCGCGGGATCGTCTCGCCGACGCCCACATCGCCCGTGTCCGAGCGGATTCGCACTACTACGTTCTCGCCCGCCTCGCGGACTGCTTCCGCATGGACGTACCTCCGCTTGAAAGGGATTCTTATCTTGAAAACCTCAAGTCCGGTTATCCGCATCTTTCCAAATCCTGTAAAAGACGCCATATTGCGTCGGGTCGCGTTTTATATATTCTTCGAGTCGTCGCGTATAAGCGCTCATGAGTTGCCGGACCGAGTCGTCGTCTTCCCGCAGGCTATCCGTGTAAATCGGCTCGTTGAATATGAGGGTGAACGTATTGCCAGGATGTCGTATAATGTGCCCAGGCACAACAGGCGCGCGTAAGCCGAGGGCAAATTTCGCTCCTCCCTTGGGGAAAATTGCGGTGCGCCCAAAAAACGTCGTCGGCACTCCTCCTTTTGTCGTGACCCGATCAGCGAGCACGCAGAGAATCCCGTTGCTCCGGAGCGCCTTATATCCCTCTTCGATGGCGTTTTCGGTTGAGATCACGCTTACTCCTTTGCTCAGTCGGGGCTCGAGGAACAATGCGTTCACCCTCTTATTCTTGTGAGGCGCAACAATCGCATAGGCCGGATACCCGCGCAACGTCAGATACGCAAGGCCCAGTTCCCAGTTGCTATAATGAGCCGAAACCACCACCGCGCCTCTTCCAAGTTTCAGCGCGGCCTCCACGTTTTCGATACCCACAATCTTTACGTGCGAGTCGAAATACTGGAGGTCGAGTCTTCTCATGCGAAAGAATTCGGCCAGGTAAAGGCTGAAGTAGTAATAAGTTTGCTTGACCGCGCGGTCGAGCGCGCTCCCGTCGAGGTTTTCCCCCATCATAACGCGCAGGTTCTCTCTGACCGCCATCCGCCCCCGCCGGTCGAAGAAATGGTGGATGTCGGCTATCCGCCTGGCGATCCAGTAGAGCGGCCGCAAAGGAAACACCGTTGCCAGAAACTCAGCGCCTAGATATACGAGGTATTCAAGCATCGGAGTCTACGGGTGGATTTCCCCTTATCCAGTCAACGATATCCCGCGCTACTTCATCCGGTTTTTCGAACTGCAGCGAGTGACTACATCCGGCGTATATCCTAATCCTCTTGTGCTGCGCCTTCAAGGACTCGAACATCTGCCGGGTGCGATTGTTGTCAACAATTGCGTCGTGCTCCGCAAGCAACAATTGAGTTGGCGCGGTCCATCGATATCCGTTCTTTTTCAGAAACCGGTCGAGCATCGCGGTCTGGAAATAGAAACGCGCCGTCACACTGCGGAGCCGAAGCGGGTCTTTCGCGATGTATTCCAGATACTTGGGCAGCGACGTAAACATCTTGTCCTCGATGGGGATGGGGTGCAGGGCCTGTGGCCGAATCAGCGCGTCAGTCGCTATGGAAATCTTCTCAAGGATGTCCGGTGTCACGCGAGAGAATATGCCCGGCGCTATGAGGGTGATTGTCGAAAAGACGCTGGGATAAAGGATATCTATTGCCGGCGCGAGTTTCCCCCCCCATGACAGAGCGGCCAGATGAGGCCTTCGGTGTTCGCTTTTGATCGATTGCACGCACTGCATGACGTCGTCGGCCAGTTGGCGGAAACTGCGGCAGTATCCTCGTGACTCGTCGTTCATACCCGACCCTCTGCGATCAAGCCCGTACACCGCCACGTTCATTTCGGCGATCTTTTCGGCGCATTCGCCGAACCATTCGGAGTGGCTTTCGATCCCGTGCAGATACACGAGCGCGTCGGGGCTATGGGCAGCCGCCCAATGCCGGCAGCGCAGCCTGAATCTGTCGCTTGCGGTATATTCCCGGATTTGTGGCTGCATTGGGTTTCTACCGACTGTCAGCCTGAACTGTATCTTGCCTGAAAAACATTGTCGTCCGGAAAAACATTGTCATCCTGAGCGAAGCGAAGGATCACTGTCTCAAAGCAAAGTGGTGCAACAAGACCGTTCCTAAGAAACCGGCGACTGTTTCGCTTAATTCGGGGACACCTTGCGGCAATATGTCCCCGAATTAAGGGAAAGGTGTCCCCGAATTCAGGAGCGCGGTGTCTTTGCCATATTATTCGTGAAATATGGCGCTAATACTTGAATCGGCCACGGTAGCGTTTCACCTTGTTGGTCACATCCAGTGCGTGGCTTGAGCAAAGCTCCATACAGCAAAAACACGAGATACACCTTTCGGGATTTACTTGCGGGTACGGGTTGAGTTTCATCGCTCCGACAGGGCAGTGTTGCTCGCATACACCGCACTTGGTGCACTTGTCCTCGATCGGAACCGGGCGGCTCATCATCAATTGCGTGAGCACTCGCCACATGGTGTGTCCCACCGGTCCGCGCATCACTTTCGACGGAAGTTTGAATCTGTCGATCCGGCCGACGGGCCCAACCGTTTCTATTTCCTTAAGACTGATATTCCCGAGTCTGTGTTCATGAGCGAGCCGCAACATCGGCACATACGAGGGCTCCAATCCCATCATCGCGGCCATGGCGGCGTCGAGCTCGACCGCGTTATCGCTCACCATGAGCTTGCCGATATCGCGCAGGTCTTCCGAAGACGGCCCCTTGCCCTCCATGCCGACGATGGCGTCCATAATCACAAAGTCCGGCTTCCGCAACTGATAAATGTCGACGAGCGCTTCCGAAAAACTCTCGCACGTGGTCGCCCTCCGGTGGATCGCCGCTTTTTGGCCTCCCACAAGCATGCCGAAGCTGTTTTTTATGGCGCCCGTGATCACCGTAAGCATATGCGTCTTGAATTTGGGAATCGTGATGTAATAGTCTGCCTCGATGAACGAGCGAGAAATCGTCACTCTTTGTGTAAAGCGCGAACTGCCGGAGGTCGATACCCCCTCCTCGCTGAGGTTCACATAGTGTTTGGAGCACGCATCCAAAATGCCGCTTTTTTGCGCGCAGAGCTTGTTGGACCCGTAGCCCCGCACTCCGGGATTGTCACCCACGACGATGCGCGCCGGCCGTCGAAGCTCGACCGCTTTCACAACTGCCGACACGACCGCCGGATGTGTAGTGATTGCACGCCGTGCCTCGAATGGGCCGATGATGTTGGGCTTTATGACAACGGTTTTGTTTTCGAGGTTCACGCCGAACTGTCTGAAGGCGTTCTCGACAACGTCCGCAACGGTTTCGTATGTGGAATCATATATCGCTACAGTGCTCATCTCTCTTTTCCTATGTTCATAAAGATTGCCGTAGGTGCGAATTTATTCGCATAGTTTTTCCGGCATGGTTTTTGGCTTGCGAATGCGAATAAATTCGCACCTACCCGATTGCCGGACAATCCCTCCAGAAAAGCCCTTTATGTGAATTTGTGGAATTAACCATTCCAATTAATCATTTCAACACAAAATACCCATGTCCAATTGCGTGAAGCAATTTCTTCTCAATAACCCTATAGCCGCTCTTCTCGAACACATCGATCCATTCGGCTATCGGGAGTATCACCTGATTCGTGAGCGCATGAAAGAGGTGATGCTCGAGCGTGACCGTCGGTATACGCCTGAGCCATTTGTGCGGCAGCTTGAAGAATTCAGCCACGACCAGATGAGCTTCCGGGAAATGTTTTCTGATTTCTGCCAAAAGGTCGATGATCTTTTCCGGGCCGTCATATAAGTATTCATGAAATACATCGATTGCGGTTATCGCGTCAATGCTGGAATATCGCGCGGCGAGCGCCTGGACCTCGAACATGTCGCCGAGCGAGACCGACACGCGCCCGCTTACATCCGAATCATTCAGCCTTTGCTGCGCACACTCGAGAGCGCGCGGGTCTTTGTCGACGCCGAAGCACGCCACATCAGGCCGCTCGCAGAGCAGGAACAGGAACTCAAGGTCTCCGCATCCAATATCGAGCACGCGGTGGAATTCGCGCGTGAACACAAGCTCGCGAACGGCAAGGAATGGAAGCTGGCGGCCAAGCTTGCCGCTGCCCTTTGCCACGGCGTCGCCGCGCCGCTCGATGTCTTTGCCATAGGTCTTCGTGGCTCGAACGATGCTCTCGAGGTCGCGAAAGATGGTTTCATAGCCGTAGAGCAGTTCGAACAGGCCGCGCGGCTCTTCCAGCAAGGTCATTCCTGCAACTTCAAGGCTGCAGCGGCCGTCGGTGTACCTGACGATTTTGATTCCATCGAGATATTCGCAGATAGACCGAAGCGCATCGAGGTCGAACCCGCTCCTCTTCGCAAACTCCTCAAGCTCGACGCTCCCGCTTTCCCGAATCTCATCAAGCAATCCGGTATTTAGAAGCGACCAGAAACAAGTGGTCGCAACATATCCGCGGACATACTTCAAACCCTCCGCGTGTTTCTTGCGCATACGCAAGATGCGGCCGAACCCCGCAATCCTATGCATGAATTTGATCTGTTCGATGATCGGATTCATTACGCTTTTCTTGAGCGCTCCTTCTTTGGTTCCTGAGAAACTGCCCGTTGTTTCCCCTAATTCGGGGACACGATGGGGCATCATGTCCCCGAATTATGGGGCGTTTCTAGCGCGACTGATCCCCCCGCCGGTGGGGGTCGAATGCTCGAGACTCAGGACTCGGAATTCCGCGCGCTTCGCGCGGCTGCCTTTCTCCTATTACTATCTCGGCCACGGGATGCATTTCTCCGAGGACGCCGGTATCCTGCATAACATGCGGAATCTTGTATTGCCCGTCGGGGGCGCCCTGCTCGACGCGTCGTTTTCTGCATGTTTCAAAAAAACCGGGCTCGAGCAGGCGGAGCAACGGTTTGCCCAGCCTCTGCGAGTCGCGCTTCGACGCGTATTCGATATTGCGCAAGCGCAGTCCGCGCTCAAATGCGGCCAGCAACTCTTCAAGCGCCTGGTCGTCGCGAGACGCCGTTTCGACCATAAGCACATACGAAGGCGGGTCCGATAGCTGCAGAGTTGTCGTGAAGCCGTCGACGGTGATCGGCAGTGATGCACTCGCTGCGCAAAAAGCTTCGGTCACCTGAAATTCGGTCACTTTCTCGCCGGTTATGGAAATCGTGTTCCCACCTTTTTGCTTGAAGAGTATGATGGGCGTTTTGTTGTAGAAATCCACTACTGTGACGATATCACAGATGTCGTATCGGTACAAGCCGCCCGAGGTCGTAACTACGATGAAGTAGTCCTTTCCTTTTTCCAGTTGCTCGCAGTCCCGCGCACATTCCCGCCTATTGCCGTCCGGGCCAACCTCGAAAAACTCGAAGAAATGTCCGGTGATTGCGAGAAGGGCATTCGGCGTGTTCGACCACAACGGCAACGAAAAATATCCTTCAGTCGCAACGAGGCCGAAATCCCGCACTGGAACATCCGGGAAGTATTCTGGAAACTCGCGCAGGTAGAAACCCGCGGAGCCGCCCTGCCACGTGAGAATGATGGAGAGATTCTTCCAGACATCGGTTGCTCTAATGCGTCCCCTGCTCAAGAGCGCCTCTATCTCGCGAGCCCTCTTGATGTTCGGCCGAAGTCGCTGCTCGAGCATTCGGCGCAAACGAGGCTCGATGTTCAAATCGTGGCAGACGGTTCCCTCGGCGATGTCCTGCGCCATCGGAGACCCGTGTCTGTTCAGCTTCTTCATAAGCAATAGAAGCGTGCTCGGATTCATCGCGGCGAGCGCAGTCACATTCTGCTCTAGCGCGAGTCGGAGTATCAGATAGTATCTGGCGTCGAAATCTGCGACGCACATCACATCATACGGAACCGCATACAACATCTGAGTGTGGGGGTATTGGAGCCGGTAGCAGTGCCCGCTCATCGCTCCGTAAGGAATCCCGCATTCCGTGTACCCGCCAATCTCCGGGGACATCGCCGACAATATCTTGCCGCCAAGCATCCCCCTATGGTCTCTGACCATTTTCCGCTGCCACATTTTCTGCATCTTTGAGAACTCTTCGTAAAACGAAAATGTGACAGGAATGAACTTCGGCTCGCCGGTAGAGCCGCTCGTGCGGCAGAAAAGCTCCGGCGTCTCAGCGGTGAGCACATTGTTTTCGCCAAAACGCATCCGCTTGATATACGGTTGGAACTCTTCGTATGAGCGAACGGGGACTCGTTCGCGAAAATCGCGTACGGAACGAATACCGGAGAACCCGTGTTCTCGCCCAAAAGTCGTCTCCTGGTTGCGCGAGACAATATCGAGAAGGCGCGCCGACTGCATTTGGGCGGGCTCGCGGGTTGCGCACATCAGCTCGTTCCACGAACGCCTGAGGACTATTTGGAGGGCGAAATAGAGAAGGTTCTCAAACATGGGTCAGTGGAATTGTGTGAATAGATTCGCGCTTACAGGGCCGCCATTCCGGCGCAACCGGCAGCAAACCCCGCAGGTGCGAATTTATTCGCACGTTCTGTTCCCTGCAGAAATCACTCGTCCGCGTGTGCGCCGACGTTCCGCTTTGCGTCGAGGCGTTCGAGCTCGCGTTTGTATGCCTCCGAGTTTCGCGCCACAGCGTCGTGGAGATCGGTTACAATCCTCTCGGCGCCCGGATGTGTGGGAACCAAAGCGTATTTCCCGCACAGGTACGGCAGCACGTCGGTGTTGTCGATTATGCAGCACGGGCGGCGGTGGTCTTCGTTGAACGGTTGCATTGAGCGCGCCTCTTTGAAACATGGCGAGTTGAGAATCTCCGCAAGTGATTTCTCTAGGATATTCTCCAACGCCAT
>CAYVDS010000169.1:6605-10528 GCA_964450145.1 uncultured bacterium | reverse complement strand
TAACTGGATTCACGGATGTGCTCGGCTTGTTGGGAAAGGAAAGGGAGAAAAGAGTCGAAAAATCAACATTGGGCAGTGCAAACTGGAGAAATATTAAGTACGGGAACTGCGGACATGGAAAGAGAAGTTTTCTCTAATCAGTGAGAATCTGCGTGATCTGTGGATAAATGATCGATTACAACCACATTGCTTCGGAATATGCGCGGCGCCGCCGGATCAATCCGGAAGCTTTGAAGAACCTCGTCGCGGTCGGCGGAATCTCGTGCGCAGCCCGCGTGCTGGAGGTCGGATGCGGAACGGGCAACTACATTGCCGCCATCGAGGAGTCCACCGGCTGTTTGTGCCGAGGGATCGACCCTTCAGAGCAGATGCTATCCGTCGCGAGAAAACGTTCTGAGAAGACCGCCTTCCAGCTTGGTTCAGCGGAAAAAATAGATTCCGCCAGCGGTTTCTTCGATTTGGTTTTCTCGGTTAGCGTCATCCATCACGTGGGCGATCGCCCCGCCTATTTCAGTGAAGCACGCCGTGTGTTGAAACCCGGCGGCAAGCTGTGCACCATCACCGGTTCCGAGTGGATCATCCGCAATCGCCAGCCACTCTCAGTGTATTTCCCTGAAACAGTTGATATAGACCTTCGCCGGTATCCGGACATTGCCGTATTGCGGGACGAGATGGAGTTGACCGGCTTTAAGGATATCAGGGAGGAAATGGTCGAATACCGTCGCGACCTCGACGATATTCAGGCCTACCAAGATAAAGCTTTTTCTGCGCTTCATATCATTCCCGCCGAAGCTTTCGCCCGCGGGATCGAGCGCTTGGAGCGGGCTCTTGATAGCGGCCCCATCCCGTATGTGTCCCGCTATGTGCTAGTCTGGGGAACAAAGTAAAACCTCGTTTCGCATTCTGCCGCCGCGTGATATAATTGCGGCCATGGAGGTAAACCCATGACAACCGAGTTTAAAGGCTCGCCCATCACCGGACTCGCGTCAAAGTTCTACGACTTTGGCAACAAGTTTGCGGGGTTTGGGGAACGCTTCCGTAGTCGCATCGTTGATGAGGCTTCTCTTAAGGCAGGCGAAAACGTGCTCGACTGCGGATGCGGAACCGGAGTGTTGGCCATAATTGCAAAGAAGAGGGTCGGCGCCAAGGGGCACGTCCAAGGAATTGACCTCTCGAAAGATCAACTCGATGTTGCCCGGAAGAATGCCCGTCGCGAAGGTCTGCAAATCGACTTCCGTGAGGGTTCAATAGACGAACTGCCGTTCCCCGACAAGAGTTTCGACGCGATCTTCAGCACACTTATGCTTCATCATGTGCCCGAGAAAGTGAAGAAGGGAGCGTTTCGCGAAATGCGGCGCGTTCTCCGGCCGGGCGGAAGAATCGTGGTAGCAGATTTCGGCCCGCCAGCGCACCGATGGGGTTGGGTGGTCTTTGCGCCGGCGATGCTCATGTGCCTCGCCCATGCGACCGCGCGCGACAACCTGTTCAATCGTCTTCCCACCTTGATGTCCGAGGCCGGCCTCAAGGTCACGGACGAGAAAACAATGAAAGAAGTCGTTCACGTCTTCAGGGCGGAGTGAAGGACTACTCATGATTTCGAAAGACCTCGCCCGGCGATTCGCTCATGAGTGGATTGAGGCGTGGAATTCACACGACCTTGAAAAGATTCTCGCGCACTACTCCGACGATTTCGAGATGACCTCGCCGTTCATCGTTACGATTATGAACGACCCGGCGGGAACAATTAAAGGCAAACTGAACGTGAAAGCTTACTGGGAAAAAGCGCTTTCCCATGCGCCTGATTTGAGGTTCGAACCGATTGAAACGCTCTGGAGCGTCAACACTGTCACGATTTACTACAAGTCTTCCCGGTTGGGACAATCGAGACTTGCCGCGGAGGTATTTTTCTTCGACGCCGAGGGGAAAGTGAACAAGGCCGTCGCACATTATAACGAAGCCTGACACCTGCGTGAGAATTTTCCTCTGGCGATTTATCTGATGCGAACACTCTTGGTTGTCTTATCGACGTCTCTCTTCGCCACGATAGCAGCGTGCGCCTGCGCGACGCGCGCACAATCTTCTATGAACCGTGCCGCCGATTTCGTCGCAAGAATGGAGAAGCAGGCGCCCACGCACGACGATATCCCTTTGCGTACATACGAAATCCGCGATCTCGACCACGACGGGAAATTCGAGGTCCTCGAACACATCAGCGCATATGAAGATGCGCCGGGTTTCCTTAACGTCGAGATTTCGCCCGCGTTCGAGTGGATCAATATCTATAGCGAAAAGAACGGTCGCTTCGTTGATGAAGCAAGAGAGTTCCCTTCGTTCCTGAACGAGCGGGAGGAACACTACGACTTCTGGCTGAGGGTTATCGAACACCCGGAAGTCCTCGATCAGGACAGCCAAAAGCTTATTGAAAACAACAAAAAAGAATTCAGAGAAGTGATCTCAGGGTATCTGCAAAAGATCGAAACGCTTGCGCATGGACTCAATTTGCAGATTCGCTCGGATGGATAAGAGCAACCCGAAAACCTGAATCGAGAAACCATAAACCATGTTGTTGTTCGGCCCTGCGGGGATTCCCAAGCAGGCAGCGGCGCGAGACAGCGAGGCAGGGATTGCACGCGTCAAGGAGGTCGGCCTCGGATGTATGGAGCTCGAATTTGTGCGCCGCGTGTCGATGGGTGAGGAGAAAGCGGCGCGCGTTAAGGCGACAGCGGCGCGTCTCGAAGTCTCGCTAACGGCGCACGCTCCGTATTACATCAATTTCAATTCAAACGCCTCTGAGATTGTTAAGGCATCCGAGAAACGTCTGTTCGAGGCTGCCCGCATTGGCGCGCTGTGCGGCGCCACGAGTGTCGCGTTCCATCCCGGTTTCTATATGGGTGAACCGCCCGCAAAGGCGCTACGCAATGTGAAAAAGCATCTGAGAGAAGTCAGGAAGCGATGCCATGACACCGGCGTCGAAATCCAGCTTCGGCCGGAAACGACGGGCAAGCCCGCGCAATTCGGCCGCCTCGAAGAAGCGCTCGAGTTGAGCACGGAGATCGATGGCGTATTGCCGTGCGTTGACTTCGCGCATATGCACGCATACGAAGGCCGCATGAATTCGTATGACGAGTTCGCGGCCGTTCTCGAGAAGATTCGTTCCGGACTGGGGAAACGCGCTATCAGAGATATGCACATCCATGCCTCGGGAATTCGATACGGCAAACGAGGGGAGCTCGAGCACTTGAACCTCGACGAGTCGGATTTCAATTATTCTGCTCTCATGAGGACGCTCAAAGATTTCTCGGCCGGCGGCAGACTCATCTGCGAGAGCCCGGACCGCGAGATCGACGCGCTCTTAATGAAACGGGAATACGAAGGCAAGAAAGAAAATCCTGAATCCGCAGATTTCGCAGATTCACGCAGATTGAAGAGAAAACGTTCTGAATCTAATCAATGAAAATCCGCGCGATCTGCGGATTAAGAAATGTGGTGGAGGCGATCCCAAATGCAATACGAAAACATCGGTGATAGCTATCATCATCTGACAAAATACGTTCGCGGAGCGATGCCGCGCGGCGACGCCGATTGGAGCCCTCGGCCTTCCCTCAAGAAGACATTCGGGAAACAGTCTAAGCTGTTCTTGCTGCCCGCGCCCGTCACCAGCGGCGGCCCAGCCCTTTGGGATACGATACATGCGCGCCGTTCTCTGCGTTCGTACAGGCGTACCCCACTATCGCTGAAAGAAGTCTCTCAACTTCTTTGGGCGACTCAAGGAACGACGCAGCATGTGGGCGACTACAAGTTGCGGAGCGCGCCTTCGGCAGGCGCGCTTTATCCGATCGAGACCTATCTCGTGGTCAACCGCGTGACCGGGCTTGAGCCCGGCGTCTACCACTATGACGCTCTCGACGGCGTCCTGCAACTGC
>CAYVDS010000169.1:0-6590 GCA_964450145.1 uncultured bacterium | reverse complement strand
AGAGGGCGAGTCGGGGTCAAAAGCGGCGGCGGCGGCGCTCGACCAGTTCATGGCCGAGGATGCGGCTGTGGTGCTCATCTGGACGGCCGTGGTCGGCCGGGGGAAATGGAAATATCAGGAGCGCGCGTACCGCTATATTTATATGGATGCAGGCCACGTGGCCGAGAACCTCTACCTCGCGGCCGCCGCGCTCGGGCTGGGCTGCTGCTCAATCGGGGCATTCTACGACAACGAGGTCAACCGACTCGTCGAGGTTGACGGCAAGACCGAGACCGCCGTCTATATGGCGTGTGTTGGGAAGCTGTAAAGACGAAAGGCCCCGCGACTGGCAGCCCTGGTCATGCTTTTCAACCAGGAACCAGGAACTCGGAACCCCGAACAAGTGTCAATGCATTTCCCAGCCGCCGGTGATGTTGATGGCCTGGCCGGTCATGTAATCGGCGTCCACTGAACACAGGAATGCAACGACGCCGGCAACGTCATCAGGCGTTCCGAAGCGGCCAATCGGAATGTTTTTGATCTTGTCTGCCACGATGTTTTCAATCGGGATGCCTATAGCGTCGGCCTGCTTTGCGTGGCCCTCACGCGTGAGGTCGGTATCTATGAAGCCCGGGCAGACTGCGTTCACGTTGACCTTGAACGGACCAAGCTCGAGCGCCATGGCGCGCGTGAGTCCTATGACGGCCTGCTTCGCCGCTATGTAAGCGCCCAGATACGGGGCTGGCGTCTTGGCCGTGCGCGAGGAAAGATTAACGATCTTTCCGCCCCCTTGCGCGACCATCCTCTGCGCTGCGGCCTTCGAACACAGGAACACGCCCGTAGCGTTGATATCGAGCGTGCGTCTCCACGCACTCTCTTCCATCATGAGCACCGGCGCCGAGCCTGGATTTCCCCCCGCGTTGTTCACCAGGATGTCGACTCGACCGAGCTCGCCGACTGTCCGTTCAATCATCGCCTCGACCTCGTCTATCTTGGTGACATCGCATTTGATGGGTAATACGCGAGCGCCCATGCTTTGCAAATTGTCGGCCGTTTTGTTGAGCTGCTCCCACGTTCCCATGCCGTAGCCGGGCGCGTCCGCATAGTCAGCGCAGATATCGGCGATTGCGACCGTCGCGCCTTCCTTCGCGAATCTCTTCGCGATGCCCGCGCCGATGCCGCCGACCCTGCCGACTCCAGTAATCAGCGCCACTTTGTTCTTGAATCTCTCCATTCATCATTCCTCCAAGAGTTGTTACGAAACCAAAACCTCAAATCGCAAAGTCTTGTCGGTTCGCAGATTTCGCAGATTCTCACCGCGCGGCGTAGCCGCAACCAAAATTAGCGGAAAAATCCCCCTGCCCCCCTTTTGTAAAGGGGGGAAATAAGTAGCCGTTTGCTGTGAAGGCCCATGAGAAAATCGCGACAAGAATTCCGATTTCGAACGTTAGTAGTACAGATGGAAGACCATTTTCGCCTTCCGCCTGCGCCCTTTCGTGGCAGATGCTATATAATACAGGAAACATATGTCGCGTATCCAGCGCGAAGTGTGCCGGATTCTGCGGTGACTCGAAATGCTTTAAGGAGAAAATCCGAAGGGTTTTGTGCAATGAGACTTTCGCGGCGAAAATTTCTGTTGATTACAGGCGCTGGCGCTGCGACTCTCGCCTCGCCCGGCGTCGCCGGCACAATAGTGGGTCGTCATGGGGTCGAGTGCGAGGACACGCGCGGAGAAAGCCTTTGGACGCTCGAGGCGCCGCCGATTCGGCCCGCGCCCCGACTGGAAGGCGAGAAGAAAGTCAACCTGGCGATAATCGGGAGCGGTTACACTGGTCTCTCGTGCGCATATTACGCCAAGAAGTCCCGGCCGGAATGGTCGGTCGCCGTGCTCGAATCGCATCGTCTCGGCTCGGGCGCAAGTTCTCGCAATTCGGGCGCAGTCAGCCCGAGGTACAGAGGATTGGGCGGAAACGAGATGACGCATCGCGGCTTCGGGCGGCTGATGAGGTTCATCAATGCAGAAGAGATACAATGCGATTTCAAACACGGTCCGGTTATCGAACTGTGCGCCTCAAAGGGCAGCGCGGAGAAAACGCGCGCCACGCTCGCGCCTGGCTCGAAATGGATAGCGCCCGAAGAGCTGAAAGAAAGCATGCGAACATCGTTCTATTGGGGAGCAGTCGAAAGCGGAGAATACTCGACTTTGCATCCGGGCAAGCTGGTGGCGGGCCATGTCGAGGCGTGCAGCCGCCTCGGAGTCGAACTCTACCAGAATTCTCCTGTGCTCGGAGTGCGACGCGGCAAGCCGGCCGAACTCATAACTCCTGCCGCTAAAGTCCGCGCCGACCATGTCTTTGTCGCCACAAACGCCTACACGCCCCGCCTTGGCTTTCTCAGATACGTCATGATGCCGGTGCATCAATATACGTTCGCCACGCGGCGGCTTACCGAGAAGGAAATCACAGATTTCGGATTGACGCGCTGGGCGATGCGATTCGAGCGCAGCGTGTTGCCAGTCACAACTCATATTACGCCGACCGGCCATTTCTTTATCCGCATCGTGCTCGGCTACGCCTGCTTTAACTCATGTAAATGGCGCGATATCGAGGGGGCGCGGAAACTGGCAAAGGAGATGTTCGAGCGGCGATATCCGTGGATGGCGGATGTCGGGCTCGAGCATGGCTGGCATGGGGTGACCGGCCATACACTGAAAGGGCGCGAGATCGCGTGTCCGGTCATGGGCGAGAATATCCATGTGAGCGCCGCGTACAACGGATTAGGGGTGATGCCGGGTCACAATAACGGCTATCTGACCGCCTGCCGCATCACCGGCCACGACGACGGCGATGTTCGCCTTCTGCAAGGCCCCGCCGGACATTACCCCCTGCCCGGCGAGTTCTACCGAAGCATAATGTTCAAACCGTTCATGCGATTGGCCATGCCCAAATAAGGGAGTTCCCCCTCTCTTTATATCATTCGTTTTTCCCTGAACCATTCAATCGCGCTCTTGATGGACTCGCGAATCGGTGTCTGCGGCATGCCGAGTTCTTTTATCGCCTTGGACGAGTCCCAAAACGAATACTCGCTGCCCACGCGAACCCACGCGGCGGTGGTGACCGGCGGCTTGTGCGTTATTTCGGCGAGAAGCTGGTAGAGATAACCTGATATGACCGCGACCGGCTTTGGGATTCTGATGGACGGCGATTTCCCATTGCCTATTTGCGCGATCAGGTCGAAGTATTCTTTGACCGAAACGTTCGTGTTGCCAAGCACGTATTTCTCGCCCGGCTTCCCCCTTTCCATCGCGAGCACATGGCCCTTCGCCGTGTCCCCGATGTCGGACACGTTGATGCCGCCGTCAACATACCCCGGCAGCTTCCCCTTGATTATATTGATAATAAGCTGGCCGTTGGGTGTCGGCGCGATATCACGCGGACCGCATGGATTTGTCGGATTCACGATAACCACGGGAAGCCCGCGCTTGAAATAATCGAGCGCGACCTGTTCCGCCCGGAATTTAGAGATGTAATAGTTGTCCCTTGTGCGCCAGAGGTTGAATTGGGCCGATTCATCCGCCGGGCGTTCCTTCCCGTGCGCTCCGAGCGCGGCGACGGAACTCGTGTACACAACTTTCTTCACCTTTTGCTGGAGACATGCGTCAAAGACATTTTTCGTCCCCTGGACGTTCACCCAATACATCATCCGCGGGTCGGGCAGCCAAATGGCGTAGATGGCCGCAAGATGGAACACGCGGTCACAATCCTCGAGCGCGCTCATCACCGAATGGAAGTCGGTGATGTCGCCATAGACCAACTCTGCATCAACCCCGTCAAGGTTGCGAAGATCGTCAGTTTTCCTGACAAGAACCTTGATCTTATTATTTCTTTCGCCATGAAGTTCCCTTACGACGGCTGAGCCGATATACCCGGAGCCTCCAGTAACGAGAATTTTCATTTGGTTTCTCCCGCTTTGAGCCATCAAGCCTGCATCAATCCCAAACGTTACAAACTTAGCACGCGATCTAAAAGAAGTCAACGGAAAAATGGGTATGGGGACTGTCCCGTAATTGCCGGACGGGCGCCCCGCCGAGGCGGGGTAGGTGCGAATTTATTCGTATAATATTTGCAGGCTCTTTTCGCATCGTGCCTGCGAATAAATTCGCACCTGCAGAATTCCGGGACAGTCTCAATGAGGACTTGCGCCGGGATGTCAGCCGAACATTTTATGCTATTCTCGCGAAGGCGGGAGTCCAGACTGACGTGCGGTGAACCCAAGAACATGGATTTCCGCCTTCGCGGAAATGACATAAGGTGGGACGGAAATGACGTAAGGTGGGTTTGATGCTCACGATGACGAAAGACTGTTACCTTTTGGGCAGCACGCTGTTGCGAGATTGGCAAAGAAAGGATTTGCCACTATCTCCTTTCTGGGCGCATACTTTATAAAAGGAAAAAGTAGCCGAAAGGGGGAGCAAATATGGTTTCAGCGAGAGACCTTAACATAAGGAAATATGTGTTTACATTGACGCTTGTTTTGGCCGTTCTCTTACCCGGTGCGACATCGCAGGCAGTTGTCTGTCAGCAACCAACCGAGCGATCATTCGGTGAGCGGATGTCCGACGGGTTCAAGTCCAGTCGGATTGAGACAGCATATCTCTTTGATCGGAACCTCAATACGTTCGACGTGGACGTCGATGTTGTGGGCAGTATCGCGTATGTACACGGCTACGTCCCGACCGAGGCCGAGCGCGATCACGCTCTCAAGCTTGCAAAAGAGACACCCGGCATTAAGGATGCCGTTGATCTGCTCATAGTAGACCCCTACTACAAGATGGGCCCGTCAGAAGAACGAACTGCGGGCCAGACGACGAAAGACTTCTGGACCGCGAAGGCGATAAAGACGGAACTCCTGGCAAGCCCAAGGGTTAGAGGCTCCTCGGTAGGCACGATGGTTCGCGATGGCGTGGTCACCTTGCGAGGCTCAGTGAAAGACCTGGAGCAGAAACAGGCCGCCGAAGAGATCGCCAGCCGTGCTGAGGGAGTGAAGACGGTGAAGAACGAGATCATTGTCGTGTGCTAGTCGGGGAAATTCACCGAGTATGTGCGGATAGAGTCGAAGGACGAGGGGGCGCATGGTCGTGCGCCCCCGCAAAAATCGAGGACACGATGCCGCATGGAAAATCGGGGACACGATGCCGCATCGTGTCCCCGATTTTCTGGAATCCTGCCTTAGCGCTCCGCTTTTGCTTCTTGTTTGGCCGGCATTTTCTTCAGGATATGCCGAGCCAGCTTTTTCCCCAAGCCGATTATTGTAAGCACAGTGGGCCGGTCGAGCGCCTCGGGGAATGTGCTCGCGTCGCACACATAAAGGCCCTTAACCTCCGTCTGGAGGTCGGTGTCCAGCATCTCGCCTATGCGAACAGTTCCGCTCGGGTGCGTGCCTCGGAGTGGAGTGACGAAGATAGACTCCGAATCGCAGCCGGCCTTTATCAGTATTTTCCTGCAGACGATTGAGGCGTGATTGAGGCGTTGCTGGTCGCGATCGGTCATCGGCTTACTGATTTTGCCTTCCATCGTGATGCCGCCGGCTATCTCGTCCTTCACCTTGATCATCATGCCGAGCGTGTTCTTATAGTGAATCGCCGTGAACGGATATTTGGGGCCTTTGAGAGACATTATTATCGGGTAGAGCATCCACGGATCGATCAGTGTGCTCAGCATGTACCCGTTTTCGTCATCGCACCACGACACCGTCATCGGCGGGTCAACGGAATTTCCGCGATATTTGGCCACGCCATAGACCATGACGGTCGGGTCCATTGTCATTCCTTTGCCCGCGTCGAATAGACCGGAGTGCTGGAGAATGATGGGCGTCCCAATTCCGCCGGCTGAAATGACGACCGTGTCGGCGTAGACCTCGAACGGGTCCTTGCCGTTGAGCTTGCCGCGAACGCCGACGGCTTGGCCGTGGTCGATCATCACGTCGGTCACTTTCGCTTCCGTCATGAGTTCACAGCCTGCGGCGACCGCGTCGTCAACGAATTCGCTCGCCGACCACTTTGCTCCACAGCGGCATCCCAGCATGCACTTGGCGCCGCAATCGAACTGCGTGCGCGACGGGTCCATGAACTTCGCCTGCGGTTCGAAGTTGTAGCCGAGCTCGTTGGCGGCTTCCATCACGCGCTTCGAGGCCGCCCCCAGAAAATAGTCCGGCAACGGTGCAATCTTGAGTTCCTCGACGGTCTCATTCACTTCGTCGCCGATGTCAACCTTATATTTCTCTTTGAGCCATGCGGGCGGAGGCGAGGCGCAGCCGCAAAAGAGATTGGTAGCTCCGCCGACCATTAGAGGGCGAACTATGTTCAGCCCCTCCTTGGTCATGAGCAAGCCCATCTTGTCGCAATACAGGAGACATCCTAGATGGGTCCCGTAGTAGAACTTGCCACGATGGTCCTTGCCGTACTCGAGCAGGACGACCTTCTGGCCTCCTCTCGAGAGCTGCCGAGCGACCGTTGCTCCTCCGGGGCCGGAGCCAACCACTACTACGTCTGCTTCCTTCTTCCTGAATGTAATAGTCACGATGAACCTCCTCGGGTGTTTATTCGGGGACAC
>CAYVDS010000168.1:0-10552 GCA_964450145.1 uncultured bacterium | reverse complement strand
AAGCTGATTGCCTCATTACCATCAAAGAAGATCGAGGCGTAAATGTCCGCGAATCAGCAGCACCCAAATCTACTTCGCACATCAGAGCACCTGTTGTTGGACGCGTGTGCGCCATCAAAGATGGCGACGCGTCAAACTGGCGGGTGTTTTTCGTCATATTAGCCAGACTTGGCACTTTACTCGCCGCTGGGGGACGGCGCGGTCGCCGATGGGAGACAACTTGGTAGACGGTCGCCGACCAGAGGATCGAGTGTATCAACTGCCCCGTTGCGACGCATCGTAGGAGGGGAAAATGAACGATCCTTGAGGGCTTCCGGCGACGAATATCGGGAAAACAATCGTTCCTGTTTACCCGCAATGAGACTTGGGCGTTAACAGGCAAAATGCCGTGTTTCACGACAGTTTTGTGTCGTAGATTATAGAGTTTGGCGAAACTTCCTTGCCCTCTGCAAGGGTACAGTGAAAGAAGGGGTTATGGATTCTAACCAGTCCCAAGGATATATCTCGGTAATCGGACCCAATTACCTCTATCCCATTTGTAGACTGCTTGAAGTGATGCAAACGCTTGACTCGAAACCCAATGAGGTTCAAACATCACAACTTGACAATGGCTACTCGGCTTCAATTATCGTCCTTTCAGTGTTGCTGCTTGAGTCAATGATAAACAGAACCCAGTATGTTCGCGGCGAAAAGCCTCCGAATAAGCCTGTTGATTTCATACGCTCAACGTTTCCTGATTCGGGATTTGCAGATAAAGTTGAAGAACTTTTCGTGACGCGCGACGTCATTGCCCATAATCATCTCTGGGAAACACGATTTGTCTGGGATGACCAAGCAGGTATGCGACTTATTTCGACCCAACTGGAAACGGGATACGGGGACAAGAAATTTGAAAGAGTAATTGACCTCAAAGAACGCAAAACAAAGAACCTGGGTATCAATCTATTCCCAACAAGAATTTGCCGCCAAGATGCAATTACGGTATTGAAGATGGTATTTGAGGTTCTATCGTTCCTTGAAAACCAAGACCCAAACTCTGTGTACATCTCCGTACAGCCTGTACAATTTGGCAACACGCTGATGATGTTCAAAGACTTGATCGCGGGTCTGCATTAGAGGAATAGGCCTCGCCAACACATGCACACCGGCAACGCCACGCGCGCGGCTTTCTGGCAATTCACGCAGAATGCCCAATAGCTCTCTAGGACAACGGAGTTCAATAAAACATATGAATGAGGCAGCCAAGTACTTTTTACCATCCCTTGTGCGTGGGGTATACAGATTTGATGACCGTCTTTCAAAACTCAGGAACGACGATAAGAGAAGGTTCATCAAGTCCAAGTTGGATTTCTTGCCCAAGCAGTTTGGAGCGGAAATTGAGAAAATCGTTGCCCTCGAATCCATAAATCCCGAGAAGGCAATTGGAGAAAAACTGCTCACCACTGGCAGCCACACTCAAAACAAATACAGGTACCAGAAGTATTTTGAAGCTTACGACTACTTCCAGAATCAAATCGAACCAACAGAGGGTGAACAGAATTACTTGGAAGCTGAGTTTGTGCGGAAAATTCTGTCGCCACTGGTAACCGACGACGGACTCCTCAGATTTCAACCCCAAACACCCATCGGGTGGTTTCTGGCTGATTTTACACTTGAAACTTCCCAAAGGTACGTCTTCGAGGTTGACGGCTTTGGAAAGTTTGGCTCAAGGCAAGACTTGGATCGATTCAATAACCGACAGAATGAGATCACTCAGGACGGGTGGAAGGTCTTTAGGTACACCTATTCCGACATCATCGAAAATCCAAGCCGCACTCGAAGGAAGATCTTTGATATTTTGAAAGAGGATGAGGAATTTCGCCCGTTCTTGCTCAACCCCCTGGGAACGCGCATCCGCCACCAGCTCTTCGATTTATTTGAACCAAAAACTATTGATGTCATTGATTTGGTCAACGACTTTTTTCTGGTTCAGGACTATTGCACAGCTAAACTGACAAGCCGAGAAGAATCAGATGCGCCTATCTACATTGAAGATCAATTGTCCTATGGTTTTCCGATGGTTGCTTTTGCACTTTCCGACCTCTACAGTTTTCTAGAAACCATAGAACAGCTCTTCGATCTGAGATTCGATTTGAACCCGATCATCTTGGTCTACAAGAACTTCAACAAAGAATTTGACAAACTCCTTCATCCGCTGATAAGAATTCAAGGCGAAAGTGAAACCGAGACTGACACAATCATAGTAACATCAGACGAACTTCTTACATTCTCCAGCCCAGTAGCCGCGCCTGGGCTTGACGAAGCGCCGTTCAAATTTTCCTCTGAACTCGAAGTTGAAACAATTAGCCCACACCTCTGTTATCTACTGGAGTCAATTTTCGGCTTCAAAGAAACGCATAGATTTCAGGGTAGAGTACTAAAGAAAGTCGTTGATCGCAAAGACGTTATTGGAATTTCATCAACAGGAAGCGGTAAATCATTTTGCTTTTGGCTACCCGCATTGCTCAAGCCAGGGTTATCTATTGTCATTTGCCCTTTGCGGTCATTGATGAGAGACCAGCGACTTTCGCTTGAGGGTAAAGGCATCGCCTCAGCCGATTTCATAAATAGTGATGTAACCTCCGCGGAGCAAATCCGCATCATCAACGATGCCAAATTGGGAAAACTGAAACTCTTGTACGTCGCTCCGGAAAGAATTCGCATTAAGAAATTTAGAGATGAGCTAGAGAGCATTCAGGAGTTTGTAACGATAAACTACCTGATCATTGATGAAGCCCACTGCATTTCTGAATGGGGCCACGATTTTAGACCGTCATACTTGAATATCCCTTCTTTTTACGACCAACTCAAAGAGAAGAATAGCGACGTTCAGCTAATTGCCATGACCGCAACTGCTGGACAAATGGTTAAACGAGACATCATGAATCTCCTCAGGCTAGAGGATGACAACCTCGTAATAGAAAAAGACCTTGACCGACCTCATTTCAGTTATCAAATAGAGTCAATTGATGGCTACACCAAAAAAGCAGAAACGTTCACCTGGGTCTTGACAGAATCAATTCCTACTGCCTTGTCTTGCTACTTGGGAACGAGCCCTGATCGTGTGGATATTGGTAAGGTGGTGAATTCCAGGAGCAAGGAAAAAAAAGAGAAGGGAATCGGTATCATCTATGTCGTATATGCCGATCCGCATGGAAAACATTCCACAGTTGATGGGCTTGCTCACTACCTCCGTAAGACGAAAGAAATCATCGAGCCCGTAACGCTGAAACCGTACAGAGTAGGTAGAGGAGTGTTTGTTAGCAACTATAGTGCTGAAGATTTCTCTACAGGCAAAGTGCGCGCCTTCTCCAGCAAAGCGCCAACATTGTGTCCAATTTGCTTCAGCCACAGGTATATAACCCAACAACCGATTGATGATGAAAGTGATTTTGAATTTGATGAGAACATAGAAATGGCAGAGCAACAGGCAGGTCAAAAGATTTGCCTTGATTGCGGGCACGGTTTCGATGCGAACGATGCAGGGCAGATTACGAACTATAAGAATGCAACAAAGGAAAACCAGGATGCTTTCAAGGGAGACGAGCTTGATGTTCTCGTCGCCACAAAGGGTTTTGGAATGGGAATCGACAAATCAAGCGTTAGATTTGTCCTCCATACTTCTCCTTCATCAAGCATCGAATCCTGGTACCAGGAAATCGGCCGCGCAGGTAGAGACGAAGAAAGGGCACATTGTGTGGCAATTGCGGATGTTCCAAACGAGCGATGCCTCCAAGAACTTCGTCAAAAGAAGATTCCTCAATGTAACTGGAGAACCGGTTGCCCATATGAAAAAGATGGCCTGTGTGACTACGGCAAGCAACATGTTTTCATAAAGGCAAGCTATCCAGGAGTCGTTTCCGATGCAATTTCTGCGGTCAAGACGCTCGACAAACTTATTACATCGTTCATCATTGAAGGTCACAACGGGATTGTCCCGTTCAAATCCTCGAACCGATCTTCGAAATTTGACGAGCTGGCACTTTTCAGACTCAGCGTTTTGGGAATGGTCGAGGATTTTTCTGTCACCTACCGTGGGCTGGCGGTTGACTTTGAGGTTCTGGTTAGAACGGAAATATCTCAGGATGAGAAAATCACATTATGGACTGATGCGGAAGAAATCAGAGGGCGACTCAGTGACTATCTAAAGAAAAACGAACTTCTACCCTATGCAAATGTCCCTCCTATTGTCGATAGGATCACAGAGTCTAAAAGGAAATGGGACGCCGAAGTGCGCGCCAAAATGGGAAAATTGGAGCTACAACAATATCAGTCCTATCCGGGGTTCTACCATCAGATCGTTGATTATCTTCTGGTCTTGCTGGATCATACGTACGGGCAGATTGTTAAAATGCGCTATGATATGCTCTGGAATCTGTACAAAGATGTAATCCTCAATAGAGACGACTGTAGAAGAAAACCTATTTTGGATTATTTCAGCGGCGAAGGAACATTTGAACCGGGCTACAGATGTGGACTTTGTGATAACTGTGTAAAGGATCTAATTTTCACTCTGGATACCCGCAACGAACTGAAGAAGACTGCGACTCAAGAGGAATTAGGACGACGGCTGGAATCGGCGTATGAATTGAAGACGTTCGACCTTGACGAACTTCGATATTTGAGAGATGCTTTCAAGGATTACCCAAAAAGCATATACAGGAGATCCAGGGCTATTCTTGAGGGAGCCCCTAACAACCTGGTGGCTCTCTATTTCACTCGCGAGTTCTCGCCAAAAGATGAAGAAGAGGCAAACACATTGCGATTGCTTGAAACGGCAAATCGTGCGTTGGGCATTGACACAGTTATCCGTTTATATGAATCGTCCAAACCTTACCTCAAGGCAAAGATCCTTTTGCGCCTCAACGATGAATTTGGTCGGTTCAATAATGAAAGAGGAATTCGTTGGTTGTATCAGAATGTCAAAGAACAACATGCCACAAATCCAAGCGATGCTTTGCTCAGAATGGGTGAGATACTTTCTTTAGTAGTTGTCTCGGACTGGCTGGAAGCCAACTATGGCGATCATTTAGCAGAAGTCAAAAAGAAATTCAGAGAGGTATATTATGGGTGAAATAACCAGTTCAGATGCACTTGTCACGAAACTCCAAGAATTCGACAAATACGTTACTCAGTCATTTGAGTTGCTGAAAACGCTCAAAGACATCAAAGATGATGTGCAGAAATTGAGTGTCTCGCTTTCAGAGAAGAAGAAGGAAGTCAGTCGCTATGAGTCGGAACTCTGGGCGCTGCAACAGAAAATTCAATCAATATCCAATGACGCGGAAAAGATTACCGCTCCATTGCTGAAAGAGAGAACGGAATTAGCAAAGATGAGCAAGAAACTCGCAGACGCGATTGCTCAGCTTGATGGGACAATTCAGGTAAGAATACAAGAAGGATTGGCAAATCTTTCGGGGAGTCAAAATGAATTTCAGGAAAAAGTACGCGAGTACATTCGCACTTTTCGCAAAGAGACCGAATCCCAAACAACAGACTTTCTCTACAAGCAAAATGCCCTCGTTTCGAATCTGTCCCAACAGATTGACAGTTATCAACGATTAACCGAGTCTTTGAAAATCGGTGTCGAGAATCAAAGCAATCAAATTCGTGAACTTCAAGAACAGAGTACCGAACTGCGACAATCCATTGAGGCACAAAGTAAGCGCTTTGAGAAAGAAACCGCCCAGTTGCGGTCTGAAATCAGTGAACTAACAGCGAAACTCAGCAACATGAAATTCAAGAGAATCTTGGGAATTTGATTCGGGTCGTGGCGAGGGTCTTTGGATCTTTGACAAGATCGTTGGGAAGCCATTCATCCAGAAATGGGCATATACCATTCCGTTTTTTCGAGGTAGTGGAGTAATCCTACTCAAACTATATCAACACAGAGAGCTCCAAGAGGATATGCAGGAGAAAAAAATCAATGGAGGAGTAGCTTGGAAGTACTGCGCAGATTTGCAGCAGACTTTGGTCCGAAAGAACGTAATACTCTCGAAACAAGGCGGAGAATTGATTCGCAAAAAAACGGTGTTTATCTTGGGTGCTGGTAGCGCTCCAACAGGTTTCCCACTAGGTCGCCAGCTTATGCTCAACATTTGTGGTCAGCTCTCTAATGTAAGAGCTGTTACCGAGTCTCGTTTCAAGCGGTACCCGGAGCGATACAAAGGTAATAGTTTTTCGGATATCATGTTGGACTGCGGCTTTGATTATAAGAAACTTGAGACGTTCCAACAAGAACTACAAAAGTCAATGCAACCATCAATTGATGCATTCCTCGAACATTTGCCCGAGTATGTGGACGTTGGAAAGGCAGCGATTGCCGTCTCCCTTATCCCGTTTGAGAACCTAGAAACGCTCCTAAGCAGATCTCCAGATCAGCGTCCCTCTTGGTATGAATATCTATTCAACCAAATGGGCGCTCGAAAAGAAGTATTCCCAGAAAACAAGCTTGCAATAGTCACCTTCAATTATGATCGCTCGCTGGAATATTTTCTGTTCACCGCCCTCAAGAATTCTTATCGTTTGGCAGAGAAGGAAGCCGCCGATCTTCTGAGCAAAATTCCAATGGTGCATGCACATGGTCAGCTCGGAAAACCTACATTTTGGGCAAGCGATGGTCGAGATTACTCTCCCGAAGTAACTACTGATATTATAAGACAGTGCGTTTCAGAAATCAAAATCATTCACGAGCAGCGTGCCGTCTCTGAGGAACTCGACAAGGCGCGTTCCCTGATGAAAAATGCAGATGTTCTTTGCTTTCTAGGCTTTGGTTACCATCCTGCAAACATGGAGCGTTTGCAACTGGAAAACCCGATTACCGCTTCCACGCATATACTCGGTACGGTGTACCGCCATGGAGCTGACGAAACCAGAAGGGTCAAAGAACTGTTCGAGCCATTCGTAAAATCTGTAGCCACCCGTCGCCCCCAAGGAATTTTACACACCCGCGTTGAACTTGGTAATTCTGACGAAGATGTATTGGAATTTCTGAAGAACCATCCAGTTTTCTAACGAGTGGGAAGAGCCTCGTAATACCACTCAACCTCTGGAAACATGCGCCCACCGACATCAGCACGCGCGCGGAAGAGAGGACAACTGACAAAACCGAATTAATCGGACCGGCCCATGCGCGCGAGCGTCCGCTGAATCCGCACTTGTCCGCTGTCATCCTTCAGGCGTGCCGTTGTCGGGGGTGCAACACACTTGCTGAAACCCCTCGGCGAGAGTCGTACGGCGTTCACGCCACGCAAGAAAGTTGACATGGAGTCACGGCTAGGTTCTGCTATGGAGCATGCATGACCAAACACTTTATCCTCGTCGCCGGCAACATCGGCAGCGGCAAGACATCGTTGACGGAGCGCATTGGCGCGCGGTTGGGGTGGTGTACGGCGTTCGAGTCGGTGGCGGATAATCCATATTTGTCCGAGTTTTACGCCGACATGCGCCAGTGGTCGTTCCACTTGCAGGTGTTCTTTCTCGGGCATCGCGCGCAGCAGCACCTCGCGCTCGCCAATGGCTGTGAATCGGCAATTGCCGATCGCAGTATTTACGAGGATGCGTACATTTTCGCGCGGGCGCTCAAGCATCTGGGGAATCTGAACGCGCGCGATTACTGCGCGTATCTCAAAGTGTTCGATCTCGTGATGGCGGGGCTGCCGCGCCCGGACTTGCTACTGTATTTGCGCGCGCCGGTGGATGTGCTTCTGGACCGAATCCGCAGCCGCGGCAGGGGAATGGAAACCGGCATCACGCGGGAATACTTGGCGCTGTTGGATTCGTTCTACGAAGAATGGCTCCAGACGTTCGACCTTTGTCCCGTGCTAACCCTGCGGACCGACGATCTGGATTTTGTCCACCAGCCGAATCACCTCGATATTGTCGTGGGGCGCATTCAGGCCAAACTGGCAGGAAAAGAAGACGTGGTATTCCCGAACGAAACCTAAACCACCTACGTATAGCTCTTGCGATAGCCCTCGAAGCGGCTGAATCCTTCGGCTTCGTAAAAAGCATCGGTGCATTCAGTGCATAGGAGATCGAGTCGCGTAGACGGAAAGAGCCGGTGCGCGGTTTCGATCAACGCGGCCGCAATCCCCTTGCCGCGCCACGTTGGCTCGACCAAAAGTTCGGCGATATAGGTCGTGACGACGCCGTCGGTGACGCCGCGCAGGAGGCCAACCACGGTCTCGCCGTGCGTGGCGATCAGCGTAGGCCAGGATTGCCGCCACGCCGTCAAGACTTCGCGCGGCTTGTCCAGCGGCGCCAGCCACCCTTCGTGAAAGGCGAGTTGTTGGATCGCCGCAAAATCTGGCTCGATCCAGGCGCGGATGTTGATTTCGAACGGAACCGAGATTTGCGAGAGAACTTGCTCGACGAGATTACGTCGCGTGTTAGAATGAATCATCAGTCCCCCCATTCCCAAACTGCGCGGTTTTCCAAGAGTTGATTATATCCCTTTGAGGAGGTCAGTCAAATGGAGTATCGTTCATTAGGCCGTACGGGAGTCATGGTGTCACCCTTGTGCCTCGGAGCGATGAATTTCGGCGAGCCGACCAGCGCGGAAGAATCGCTCAGGATCATCAACCGCGCGTTAGAAGCCGGCATCAACTTTATTGACACGGCAGACGTGTACCAGCGTGGCGAGAGCGAGCGCATTGTCGGTCGGGCGCTGAAGGAGAACGGCAAGCGCGATCAAGTCGTCCTCGCGACCAAAGTCCACGGCGGCATGGGCGACGGGCCAAACGACCGCGGCGATTCGCGCTACCACATTATGCGCGCGTGCGAAGACTCGCTGCGCCGATTGCGCACCGACCGGATTGATCTCTATCAACTCCATCGCCCGCCACTGACGATCCCGCAAGACGAGGTACTGCGCGCTTTTGACGACCTCGTTCGCGCCGGCAAAGTGGTCTATATCGGTTGTTCGACTCATCCCGCGTGGATGGTGATGGAAGCGCTCGCGATTAGCGCACGCGAACATTTGGCGCGCTATGTCAGCGAGCAGCCGCCCTACAACCTGCTCGACCGCCGTATCGAGAATGAGCTGATTCCCCTGTGCCAAAAGTATGGTTTGGCGATTCTGCCGTGGTCGCCGCTTGCGGGCGGAATGCTCGCCGGCCGCTATCCCCCGGGCGAAGAATATGCCGAAGGCACCCGCGCGGCGCGCGTGGGCGACTATTTCCGCTCGCGCATCTCGCGTCGCGGTCGCGAAATCGCCGCGCAAGTGAGCGCGATGGCGCGCGAGCGCGATCTGACGACCGCGCAGTTAGCGCTGCTGTGGCTCAAAGACCAGCCGGGCGTCACCGCGCCCATCATCGGACCGCGTACGATAGAGCACCTCGAAGCGTCCATCGCGATCCTGGAGCGCAAACTCGACGACGCTGACCGCCCGCTCTTCGATGCGCTGGTCCATCCCGGCAACGCGGTTGCCGATTTCCACAACACGAGCGATTGGATGCAAGCGCGGATTACGGACTGAGGATTGTCACTTCGAGCGGAGCGAGAAGTCTCCTTGTCGCGGCGCGGGATTTCTCGCAAAACCGGCTCGAAATGACAGAGCAGAAATATGGCAAAACTCAAACTGGATTTGCACGATATTTACAATCGCGGCGGTCAGATTGACGCCGAGCTGAATCGGATTGTGCAGGAGGCGCTCGACAAGCGAATTGACCTGGTCGAGATTATTCCTGGCAAAGGCAGCGGGCAACTCAAGAAAAAGGTGCTGCGCTTCCTGAACCAGGCGCACATCCGCAAGCTCTACCATCGCGTCGAAAAAGACGACCGCAACTTTGGCCGCATCTTTATCCATTTTAGGCATTGAAAACCGTCAGCGGCAAGACACGGTACGACCTTGTCAAAGTCGCGGCGGCTATTGCCGTTGACTTTCCAGGTATTTGAGGTATACTCCGCCCTAAATTGCCAACCGTTCCTAATCTCTCCTTGTAGTCTGGCACGCTTTTGCCCAGTCCATACACTTGCGCGCAAGGAGTGCTGATGCCCCACCGTGCTTACACCACGCGCTATCTCGTCATTCTGACCGTGCT
The DNA here is from genome assembly GCA_964450145.1 of uncultured bacterium. Lineage (GTDB taxonomy): Bacteria > Abyssobacteria > SURF-5 > SURF-5 > SURF-5 > JACRIR01. The sequence continues at coordinate 470 of CAYVDS010000168.1, read as the reverse complement.
TCTGATGCTCGTCTCCGTCGTCAATGTGGCGGACAAGGAACTCTTGTCGCCGGTCGCCGAGGCGGTGCGCGGCGAACTCGGCATGAGCGACGCGCAACTCGGCGCGACCCGCTCCGCCGTCTTTCTCGCCGCGCTGTTGAGCCAACTCCTCTGGGGGCCGCTCTCCGACCGCTGGATCCGCAAGTACGTGATTACGATCGGCACGGTGATCTGGAGCGCGATCACCTGGATGACGGCCTTTGTGGTAAGCTTTCCCCAACTCCTGGTCGCACGCGCCGCTATGAGTTTCTGCGAGGGCTGTTTCAATCCCTCGTCGTTTGCGTTGATCACCGACAGCGTCCCCAAGCGCCATCACGGCCTCATTCTCGGGCTGATGAGTCTAACCTATCCCGTCGGCACCGCGGCGGCCCTGATCGTCGCCAGCGTGATCGGCACCGCGCAGTGGCGGCAACCTTTTGTGTACTATGGTA
>CAYVDS010000167.1:0-10594 GCA_964450145.1 uncultured bacterium | reverse complement strand
CTTCAGTGAATTCAATGGGTTAAGCGGAAATCTCTTATCGGGTTGCGGAATCGCTAATGCGCCTTCGCTCCTCAATTCTTATTGGTGGCTCGGTGATCTTGGCGGTGGAGAGAGCTTGAACCAAAACAGAACTTTGAACCTGTACCCGTGTTAGAATAAGCCAGTCGGTGCGCGAGCGCGTATCGGGAAGGGTTCCCATGCCGTCCACCCGATGTGATTGCTTTCAACCTTTCTGGCGGCCAAAAGAGGTTGATGACATGATTTCCTTGAGCGTATGCGAATGAATTCATACTTGCAAGAGGAGCGTTGGCTTTTCTCGAATAGGTTCGAGAGGGAATAAAAGAAGATGATCTTCATCTCAGGTGGAACAGGCTTCATAGGAAGTCATTCGGTCAGAAAGCTGGCGGTGTCAGGTCGCAGGCTGCGACTCCTCGCTCACAAAGACGCCGGCCTCGCGGCGGGCCTGCCCTCGAATCAGGTCGAATTTGTGATGGGCACGATTGCCGACCCCGCCTCGCTGAGGGGCGCTATGGAAGGGTGCGAGGTTGTCGTCAATTTTGTCGGAATAATTGTCGAGGTTCGTGAGGGAACATTCGAGAAGATTCACGTTCAGGGGGTTCAAAACCTTCTCGAAGAAGCAAAGAGGGCGGGCGTGAAGAGATTCATTCACATAAGCGCTCTCGGAACTTCTGACAAGCCTGCCAGCGAATATTTCCGCACGAAATGGAAGGCCGAGCAAATCATCAAGACCAGCGGCATCCCCTATGTGATTCTCAGGCCGTCGCTCGTATTCGGGCCGGAGGACAAGTTCTTCAACATGCTCAAGCCGATGGTCTATTCGCCGATTGTCCCCGTGCTCGGCACGGGAAGAACGCTGTTTCAGCCGATTTGGGTCGAGAACATCGCATCATGCATCGTCAAATCGGTCGAGGCTGATGAGCCGCTTAATGGAGTATGGGAGATAGCCGGGCCGGAACAGTTGACGTTTGACGCGCTGCTCGACCAGATGGCCGACATCATGGGTCTGGCATCCCGCATAAAGCTGCATATTCCCGTGTGGCTGATGACGCCTGTCGCGCGGCTGATGCAAGCAGTCCTGCCGAAGCCCCCGCTCACAACTGATCAACTGAAGATGCTGTCCATCGACAACGTGACTGGCTCGAACGCGCTCACAGAGGTTTTCGGCGTCACCCCGCGCTCGTTCCGAGAGACTGTTCGCGAATACTGGAAGAGTAGCGCTTAAACGCAAAGACGCAAAGGGCGCAGAGGAGAAAGAGAAGATGCAAACCACGGGGAATCGCTGCTGTTCAAGACAGCTTTCTTGAGCGTGTCTAGTATAGTGTCTCCAACGGTTCCTTACATTTGGCTTCGGGCACAGTCCCGATTCTACGGCAAAGCGCCCGTAAATCTTGGGACAGTCCCCTTCGCAGCTCGAAAATATTGTGCGAATGAATTCGCACCCACAGAATTTCATCCCTATTCGCCAACTACGGGGGTCTCACTGATACCGCTCTGTCGTTGATTCCCTCTCTGCGTCTTTTGCGTCTTTGCGTCGGAGGAAGCCATCTTGGACAGCGTGGTTCAAAATCCAAAATCCGCAATCCGCAATCCACAATTGATCAGATTGCTCCGCCTTCGAACATCCATTTTTCGTTCTTCATGAACCAGTTGCCGGTGTCGTTCAGATACTCGAACGTTTCTTGCAGCAACTCGAAATGGTATTCCTCCATCATAATCAAGTGACGGAAGGCGGTCTTTTCCATCTCGCCCTTGACTTTCTGCTCTGATTCGCGGTAGATGTTATAGCCCCGCTTCTCGAAATCCATTGCTATTCGCATTGCCTCGATGTCGCTCGGATCGGCTGAGGTACGCTGGCGCGCTTCCTCCCCGGCGAGTTCGAATATGGTCTTGAAACGCTGGCGAATGGGCGCGGTCTTGCTCTCTGCGACAATGCGCTCTACCTCTTTGATGCCACACTTGCCGTAGACTTTCCGCAGAAGTTCGGCGTGATGCATCTCGTCCTCGACGAGCCCCTCGAAAGTCTTCTTGCCGAACGGATCTGTCGATTTTTCCGCGAACTCGCGATACATGCGCAAGCCGTCCTCCTCGAGTTGGATTGCGAATTTCACAATGTCTTCCATTTTTTCCGGAAGCTCAGTCATGGTCATTTCCTCCTTTTGTCGCTTCTATAAGCCGCAAAGACGCAAAGCGCGCAAAGGAACATCGTTGGCCCCCTTTTACCTTTTACCTTTTACCTTTGCCCTTTTCCTTGCGAGCGGATTCGTGATTTTCTCGAATTCGGCTTCGGACAATATGCCTTTCCTGACTGCCAGGTTCTTGATGGATTCGCCTGATGTGTATGCCTCGTGGGCGATCTCGGCGGCTTTCAGATATCCGATATAGGGGCTAAGCACAGTAGCAAGCCCTATGCTGCCCTCGAAATAGCGCCTGCACCGCTCTTCGTTCGCGGATATTCCCTCGACGCAGCGCGCGACGAAATCGGGCAAATAGTTCGCGAGCAAGCGGATTGACTGAAGTACGTTAAACGCCATGAGAGGCATCATCACATTCAGGTCGAACTGGCCCGCCTGCGCTGCAAATGCGACTGCGAGGTCGTTCCCTATCACCTGGAAGGCAATCATATTCAGGCATTCCGCCATGACAGGGTTGACCTTGCCGGGCATGATCGACGAGCCCGGCTGAACGGCCGGCAACGCAATTTCCGCAATGCCCGTGGTTGGACCCGAACTAAGGAGCCGGAAGTCGTTTGCGATCCTGATGAGTTCCAGCGCAAGGTCCCGGAGTGCGCCCGAGACGGAAGCGATGCGGTAGTTGCACTGAACAGCGAAGACGAGGTTCTTTGCGGGCTTGAGTTGCAGTCCGGAAAGCTTGCTCAGGTGTTTCGCCACGGTCTGAGGAAACTTCGGATGCGCGTTCAGTCCCGTGCCGACTGCTGTTCCACCGAGCGCGATCTCGCGAAGCAGCGCGGAGCGGCGGATGAGCTCGCTGCGGCCTGTTTCCACGGCCTCGGCCAACGCGCCGAACTCCTGCCCGAGCGTAATAGGCACAGCGTCCTGCAAATGGGTCCGGGCCGATTTGACGACGCGCGAGAATTCTTTCGCCTTTGTTCGCAGCGCAAGGACCAGTTTGCCGAGCGCGGCATCGAGCAAGCCAAGTTCGAATAGAGCCGCCACGTTCATGGCGGTGGGAAATGTGTCGTTTGTGGATTGCGCCATGTTCACGTGATCGTTGGGACTCAGATATTCGTAATTTCCCCGCGGTCTGCCGAGGTATTCGAGCGCGATGTTCGCAAGCACTTCGTTGACATTCATGTTGTATGAAGTGCCCGCGCCCGCCTGATATGCGTCGAGCCTGAACTGCTCCAGATGCTTGCCATCGAGAATCTGGTCGCAGGCCCACACGATGGCCTGTGCGCGGCGAGAGTCGAGTTTGTCCAGTTCCTCGTTCGCGAGCGCCGCAGCCTTCTTAATCATAAGGTACGCGCGCAGGAGCGACTCGGGATGCGTCAGTCCGCTCGCGCGGAAATGTTCCAGTGCACGCAAGGTCTGTATTCCGTAATATGCGCCGGGCGGCACTTCCCGCGCTCCAAGCGAATCCCTTTCGACCCTCGACTTTACGGCATAGACTTCTTTTGCTTTTCTTCTTGTCGGCATAGCAAAGCCCTCGCGGATGTTTACTCGGTAGTTTCCTCGAAAAAATCCTTGCCTGCGCCGCAGAGTGGACATACCCAAGTGTCCGGTATGTCCTCGAACGCGGTGCCGGGCGCGACACCGTTTTCGGGATCGCCTATAGCCGGGTCATAAACATAGCTGCAAATGGTGCAGGTGTATTTTTTCATGCATTGACTCCTTTCGTGTCTGGGTTCAGGCTTTGACATTTGACATAAACTCATCTTACTTTCATTGATGGGATTCAGTTGTGCGAGTTATGTCAAATGTCAAGGTCTGACCCCTCGGGCAGAAAACCTGAAACTTAGTCCGAACAAAACAGCAAACGCGGCCGTCACCGGCGCAAAAGTCCACAGGGCGCCCAGCGTATCAGGGCTGAACGAAGGAACGACGAACACATATTTTTCAAGCAGCAGCCCGATAAATACGCAAACCGAACCAAAAAACGGGACTATGCCGATAAGCTTTGCGCGCCGGGACATCAAGGAAAAGAACGGCAGAATGAATCCCAGCGCGAGCACAAGAAGCGTGACCGCCTTCCACGGCATCTGATAGAAGCGCAGGTAGACGAAGCCGGTCTCATTGGGAACATCGCCGTACCAGATCACGATGTACTGGCTCCAGAGGAGCGAAACCCAGAATAGCGAGAACCCGAACACGAGTTGACAAAGTTTCTGGCGGTCGTCGCGCGGGACACCCGCCTTTATGAAGCCTGCGAGACAAAGGCCCGCCATCCCCAGATAAAGGGAGCCCACCGCGTAATGCGCCCCGAGTAAAGTGCTATGCCAATGCGGCTGAAGAGACATAATCAGGTCAATCGCGATCACGCTGTAAACTAGCATGAACGCCATCACGAGAATGACGCTCCAAGGCGACGCGCCCGACCGGCCGACATCAGAATACCTGTCCTTCGTTTCAGACATGAATTTCCAACTGAGCGCGGTAAGCACGGCCAACCCGAGTAGCCCCCTCGCCGCGAGGAATGGGACATTCAGATAGGCTTCTTTTCCGGGAATCGCGTGAGCGATCCATGGGAAAATATGGTTGCGGCCAAGCAGGAGAACCGCGAAGAGCACGACTCCGACAGGCAAGAATCCAGCGAAATATCGTGAAAGTTGGACGTAACGCCGCCCCCAGCGAGCGTTGGTGATGTCGAGGACTGCCGCAAACACCACGGCCCCCTGCGCAAGACTGGTCCAGAACAAGAAGTTGACCAGATATGCCTGCCAGAATTGGTTAAGGAACCTGTCCATTGTTCGAGTCAACCTCTTCCTGGTGTTTCCCACAATATCAACGACTTACAGCGTCATTCTGAAGAATTAGGGTCAGAGAAAATACCTTTCAATCGGCGAACCGGCATAGGCCTTTGTAGGTGCGAATCTATTCGCATAATGTTTTCAGGCTTTCTATACGTCGCGTCTGCGAATAAATTCGCACCTACAGAATTACCGGACGATCTCATAAACGCTGGTTTTCAAGCAGTCGCACTTCCGTTGCGCCGGCGGCGCGCAACTGAGCCTCGAGCGAGGCATATTCGGATGCATCGTGCCGGACTAACAAAGCGAAGTCGCTCTGCGAGCAGCCGGTATGATAATGCTCCTTCGCTATGGGCGGCAGTTTCGCGTTGAGCATGAACCCCCCAAGCGCCGCAAACGCGCCAAAAAGAATCGTCATCTCGAAGCAGATTACAACGAACGCCGGCCATGAAAGCGCGGGTTTGCCTCCAACCAACAGCGGCCAATGCAAGACGGTCAATACCTGAAGCGCCATCCCGAACAATCCACCCACTATGCAGCCTGCGAACGTGAACCAGCGGACGGTGCTGGGCCGCTGGGGAAGCAATTCGTCCAGCTCCGGCATCGGAATCGGGCTGAGCGCCTCCATAGTCCGATGGCCCGAGCGGAGCATGACGTTGACTGCTGCTGTCAGTTCTTCCGCGCTGGAAAAGACCGCCAGCGTCGTCGGACGGTTGTCACGAAACTGCTTCATGATTCCGAGTCCCTAGTTCAAAGCAAAAAGCTGAACATCAACCCTGCGCCACTGTCCCTTAAGAAACTGGCGATTGTTTCTCATAATTCGGGGACACCTTGCCGCAAGGTGTCCCCGAATTATGGGAGCGGACCAATGCTTTGACCTCGCCCATCGCCACGACGGGGAATATCTTCGAAAGCGTCCCGAACAGGAAGAAGAACAGCCCGAAACTGCCCAATGTGATGCCCCACTCAACAATTGAGGGCCAGTATGTCCCCCACGCATAAGGGTCATAATCTTGTGACAAGCTGGTGACGATTATCACAAACCTTTCAAACCACATGCCGATTACGACGCAAACGGCCACAACGTATATATACGTCATGTTCGCGCGCAATCGCGCGCTGAAGAGCGTGAGCGGCAAAACAGAATTACAGACGACCATCACCCAGAACAATGGACTGTAAAACCCGAATGCGCGATTGTAAAAGCTGTGCTGCTCGAAGACGTTCCCGCTGTACCAAGCTGTAAAGAACTCTGAAAAATATGAATAAGTGATTATCAGGCTCATAAAGATGAGCATCTTGCAGAGCATGCCGAAATGCAATGGTTCGATAAGTTTCTCGAGTTGCAGGTATTTGCGCATCGGCATCAGTATCACAATGATCATGGCACAGCCGGAGAATATTGCGCCCGCGACAAAGTAAGGCGCGAAGATTGTGCTGTGCCATCCCGGAACCAGAGACACCGCAAAGTCCCAACTAACGACGCTGTGGACCGAAATCACGAGTGGTGTCGCGAGCGCGGCCAGCAGCAGGTAAGTGATCTCGTAGTGATGCCACTGGCGGTTGCTGCCTCGCCAGCCCAACGAAAGAATCGAGTACACCTTCCTTATGATACCATTCGAGCGATCGCGGACGGTCGCAAGATCGGGTATCAGTCCGACATAGAAAAACATCATGCTCACGAGCATGTATGTGGTTATCGCGAACACGTCCCATAGGAGCGGACTGCGGAAATTCGGCCATAACTCACGGTAACTCGGATACGGCAGAAGGTAGTAGGCGCGCCATACGCGCCCCATATGAATCAAAGGAAAGAGTCCGGCCGTCATGATGGCGACCACCGTCATCGCCTCGGCAATGCGGTTGATGCTCGTCCGCCAGCGCGCTCTGAATAGATACAGTATCGCTGATATGAGCGTCCCTGAGTGCGCCAGCCCGACCCAGAACACAAAGTTTGTTATCAGCGCGCCCCAGTGCACAGGATTATTTTTCCCCGTTGTTCCGATCGCGACGGTGATTATCCTCGAGTAGGCGAGGATGCCGATACCGAGGCACGCAAGAACGACCGCGGAGAAGGCAATATAAAGTTTGCCAGGCCGCAGCAGCGACCGAAGCACGGTACGGTCAATTTGTTCGAATGAGTTATGGTTCATAGTTCATAGTTTATGGTTCGTGGTTTAATCGATAGTTGCACATTTCTGAGCAGCATAGCGGAAAAATCCCCCCTGCCCCCCTTCATTAAAGGGGGGTAAGAGACTGTCCAGTAATTATGTGGGGCCGAATTCATTCGGCCAATTGTGTCGAAGGTGGCTTGAAAAAGCGTGCGAATGAATTTGCACCCACAGAATGTCCCGCCCATTTGCCAATTATGGGACAATCTCATAAGGGGATCTTTCGATTGTTGTACCGTCGGGATGGTAAACCCGCTTGAGATATATTATCGACGGCTGTGTGTTTAATTCCGAAAGTATCGCGTAGCCCCGAGTGTCACCGACCTGCTGCGATACCCGGCTGGCGGGGTCTTTCAAATCGCCGAAGTAAATTGCGCCGGTCGGACAACTCTGCGCGCAGGCGGGTATAACCTCGCCGTCTCGGAGCACGCGCTTCTCGTCTTTTGCGATCTCCTTGTGCTCGCGAATCCGTTGGATACAAAAAGTGCATTTCTCCATCATTCCGCGCGTACGGACGAAGACATCAGGATTGAACTGCTTTTCGAGGGGCGGGTCGACTTTATAGGTGAACCAATTGAATCGACGCACCTTGTAAGGACAGTTGTTCGCGCAGTAGCGTGTGCCCACACAGCGGTTGTAAACCTGCAGGTTGAGTCCTTCGCTGCTGTGCAGAGCGGCGTAGACCGGACAAACAGTCTCGCATGGCGCATGTTCGCATTGCTGACACAGCATGGGGAGAAAGACGATGCGCCCCTTGTCAACAAATGGCTCTATTCGCAGCCACGACTGCTCCCGACCGCGCAGACATTCTTTCTTTCCGACAACGTGTACGTTGTTTTCTGCATAGCACGCGACCGCACATGCGCCGCACCCAATACACGCCGAGAGGTCAATCACCATCGTCCAGTCGTGGAGCGGATGCACGTGCTTTGGATATAGATCGAATTCATAAGCAGCAGGCTGTTTGCCGTGCCCCGTCGTTAGCCTGCCGACCTCGTTCAGAGCGATGCTTTGCGCGATGCCGCGGCCGTTTTCGCGTCCAGAGCCTTGCAGGCGTGCAAACCGCGCGCGGGCCGTGACTCCCTCGAAAGTGAGCGGTGTGTCGAGCCATGACAAGGCGCCCGATGCCTTGTCGACGCCGCCTTCCAGCCGATGCAGAGGATGGCTTTCCACGCCGAAATGGTATGCGGCGTATTTCTCGCTGGGCGCGCCGAGAGGCGCCGCGACAACCGCATCGCTTGTGCCTGCTTGAACATAAACCAGCGCCTCTAAAGACCCCTTGCTGCATTTCAACTTGACGATATCGCCGGACTGGCAATTCCATTTCTTTGCCGCATTCGGAGAGATGAGGATAGGGTTGTCCCACACAATCGTTGTAATCGGATCGGGCAGTTCATGGAGCCAGGGCCTGCCGGTCTGTCGCCCATCGCCGTAGCGCACCGTCGCAATTGGCAGGAGGAGCAGCTCGCTGGGACGCGGAACGATCGGCTCCACATCTTTTATTGCTTCCGCCGCATTAACGCTCAGAGTCACTTTCTGCGGAACGGGCTTTGCCCAATAACCGCCGCCTGTGAGAACTTGCTGCCAGAAATCGTCGAAGCTTTCGTATGCGGGCGCTTGCTCTCGAATCTTCTCCCAGCGGTTCCGCAAAAACTCTTCATAGCTTGCCGCTGTCTCAGCGGTTCTGCCTGAGAGGGCAGCTGCGATGTCGCTCAGCGCCTGGCCCGGGTGCCGGGCATCATACAAAGATTTTACGACCGGCTGCCGCAAACTATGAATTCCGCTGCGGGGCTCAAGTTCATCCCAGCATTCGAGCCAATGGAGCGTGGGCAAGACCAAATCATTTGCTTCGCTCGCGCCCATCTGCGCCGAGGCTAATTGAATCTTGAGCGGCGCCCGCTTCATTGCCGAGATCAACCGCTCCGGCTGTGGGAACGCAAATGCGGGATTACAATCATGAACGATTAATGCCGCAACGCGCCCCTTTTCCATGTCCTCGACCAGTTCCCGCACTTGCGTGTATGTGCCGCCGGGCGCATTTTCGATGCGGTCGAATGAGAGCGTTTTGCCGTAGTTGCCCGCGATAAAGTTGATAAGGTTAACGGCTACCTGAAGCGGTGTCGCATACGTGGCGCGCGAGGTTGGCCCGCCAGCGACCGCAAGGCTTGGCGTTTCAGAGCGCAGCCTGTCAGCAACCTGTTCTATTATTTGAGGCTGGATACCGGAGGCCATTGCCGCTCGCTCGACTGTAAACGGCCGCAACGCAGTCCGCCATGTTTCTAGCTCACTTGCAGGTAATCTCGCAGAGGAAGATTCTTCCCCCGCCGAGGGGCCAGAATGACGAAGCTGTTGTTTTTCCACCCTACTTGCAGGCGGCGACGCTCCTCGCCCCGTCAACATAAGCGACGCGATTGAAAGGGCGATCAGAGTCTCCGCTCCCGGCGGACAACAATATCGTTGGTCGGCATTCGCGCCGGTGAGCGATAAATGCGACTCGAACTGTATCATCCTGCCCATGGTTCCATTGGTTAGCTGACGCGATCCTGCATACCCATGAGCATAGCTCACGGGCGACAGCCATGTTTCGAGGAAATCGGCGCCGAACGAGACAATCGTGCGCGCTTTGTCGAACGAGTAGGTCGGAACTGCTTCAAGCCCGAAACAGAGCTTGTTGGCAGTGGCCATTGCAGCGTAATCCAGTGGCTCGGAAACAAAAAAGCTGAATCTTGGCGAGTTGGCAGCAAGCCGCTCGAGCATCGCGCGCATGGCGCCGGTAACCTGGCTGGTTACAAGGACCACTTTTCCCGAAGAGCTGCTCGCAGACTTCGAGCGTGCTATGTGATCGAAAGCGTCCTCCCAACTTATCGCGTCCATTTGCCCGTTCGTATTTCGTCTCAGAGGTGTTTGAATGCGGGCAGGGCTGTAAAGCGCTTGCAGGGCGGATTGCCCACGCGCGCACAGCCCGCCAAGGTTCACCGGATGCGTTTCGTTGCCCTCGATCTTGACGGCCTTGCCTTCGCGTATGCGCACTTTGACGCCGCACCCCGCCGGGCATTCGCCGCACGTTGAAACAGGCCAGTAGGAGACGCCGGGGATTATCTCTTCCTCCGGAATGAGGTGTTTGAGAATGACGCCCGCGCCCGAACGGCCTGTCGGCGCAACTGCGGCCGCGCCGGCGAATCCGGCCGTTGCAAGGAATTTTCTCCGGCTGATTTTGTTTAGGTCTTTCAATATACTTGCTCCGGCGCCTTCGCTCCTGAGAAACTGGTTTCTCGTTTCTGGTTTCTGGTTAAGACCAAGAAACAAAAACACCTTACCCCATTCGCAGTTGCGCATTTGTAGGGGCGAATCTTGTGTTCGCCCGACTTGTGACATCCATGAATTGGGCGAACACAAGATTCGCCCCTACAAATGCGCTCATTCTCGCTTCCCTCGTTTCTTCCACAATTAACCCCGCCCCGCCGAGGTCAGGCGCTCC
>CAYVDS010000166.1:0-10615 GCA_964450145.1 uncultured bacterium | reverse complement strand
TGTTTCTTTCACTCCTAACCCTACCGCAGACGTGATCGGATGCTCAGAACCTCAGATTCCCTCTTCCGCGAGAACACCCAATGTGTTTTTTCGCACTGGCTTAAGCTATTGGATTAAGGCACCACGCTCAATATGTGGAGTAATGTCCTTGTCATAAGTACTTTCCACCGGGGCACATATGTAGGGGCGACAAGCAACTCGCCCCTACATAAGGTGGGTGGACAGGTCATCATACCTACTGAAGCGCTTAGAATACCACAAGCCCGCGAAATTACAGGAACGTAAGGATTTTCGGTATCTTGGAACAGTTCGTTCTTGGGCGTAAGCGACTGTCACGAAATCACATACGTAGCACAGTTGAGTATCCAGACAAAACAACGTGGGAACGGAAGATGTCTCCCCGCGCGACATAGAAAAATTATAACCTATAAGTTACCATTTGTCAATACGTGTCAGATAAATTTGAAAGAAGAATTCTTTAACCGTTGTTCGACGGCGGTTTTTCAAAGGGGTTTCTGGGGAAAACGGACGGGAATTTTCACCCTCCAGCTCTTTAAGAGTTGCTTTGTCGGCGAATACACCTCCTCACTTGCCGCGAAGATTGTGAATCATTCGCTTACAATTTTGAGTTGACCGCGACTGTCACTGCGGCGTTTGCCACGTAAGTCTCCCCTGTCTTATCACCGAGTTCAGGTGAATAAGCATGAGGAGTAACCATGCCGCCTTCCGTCACTTCGATTGACTTCACGCCGAATGGCAGCTCTTTCAGCACGGCTTCCTTGTCGACCTGTTCGGGTTTTGGGCAAGCGACAAGCACATGGACGTGCATCTTTTCTTCTGCGTGCTTGGCGTGGAGGACGTCCGATATCCCGCACAGGCAGTTGTTTGCGATTGCGTTGTGGACAGCTCTGCTGGCCGCTTTCGTCGGATTCTGGCCATGCAAGTCCACGCCCATTCCCATTTGGATCAAATAGCGTTTTTCGCTCATTTTCGATCCCTCCTTATGACAGCGCACATCGCCGCCTATCATCTTTCACATTATGTTTATTTTCCCCTGCTTCCCGCTAGGGTAGAAATACCCACGGGAATTAGGAACTTTTTTGTGGTAATATAGTGCGATTGCTCGGTTGGTCGTTTCCTTCACGATTGCATGTCTCCCGCATTTAGCCGAGGAAGAAAACACATGGATTGCGACCTGCTCATCGTAAACGGAATGGTACTGGACGGAACCGGCGCAGAGGCCTTCAATGGCGCCGTTGCTGTAAGGGGCGCCCGCATCGCCGCTGCAGGCGCATTGGCCGCTTCCTTCAAATCTCCTCACGTGATAGATGCGAAAGGTAAAGTTGTGTCGCCCGGATTTATTGACGCGCATACGCACGCCGATTTCGTGATTGCCTCGCCGCTCCATCACCAGTTGTTGGAACCGTTCATCCGACAGGGCATCACGACCATGGTGACCGGCAACTGCGGCGCATCGCCGGCGCCCGTAAATCATGCCTTTGTTGACCAGCTTGCCACATATTGGGATTGCATTTGTCCGCGCGAGGGGCTCTCGTGGAATTGGAGTACTATGGCCGAATTCCTGAGCCATCTTGAGACCCTTCGCCCGAGCGTGAATGTTGCGCAATTGGTCGGCCACGGGGTCGTCCGGGTGAATGTGATGGGGTTTAATCGAAGGGGGGCGTCGCGGGATGAACTTCGCGCGATGCGCAAACAAATACACCAAGCTCTCGAGGATGGCGCAATCGGATTATCTTTCGGCTTGGGATATGTGCCGGGAGTATGGGCGGACACTGAAGAGCTTATCGAAGTGGCGCGGGATGTGCCCAATTGTGGCGGGCGCATGACTGTTCACCTGCGCGGCCAGACCAAACACTTTGACCGCGCGGCGGACGAAATGATTCGTGTGGCCGAGACGGTTGGCGCGCCGCTTCAGATATCACATTTCGTTCCCTTCAGCGAGGAGTACCTCGAGCAGTTCTACAAGGCGTATGAACTAGCCGAAAAGGCGCGGGCTCGCGGGCTCGATATCGGATATGATTTGCTGTCCTATCCCGTCGCGTCGACTACAGTTCTCGGAATGTATCCGCCGTGGATGTTCGAGGGAGGAGTTGGGGCATTTCATGAGCGCCTGAAAGACGCGGAAATCCGCGCGAGGTTGACCCGCGAGTTCGAGGGCCGATTATCGGAATGGCCGAGTTGGGTGACCGGACATTCGCCGGATGTTCACTATGACCCGGAATCAGGCTGGGGCAAGGTGCGAATCTTCGGGTTCCGGAGACCTGAGTATCAACGTTATGAAGGCGTCAACCTCGAGGCAATCGCGGAAGATATGGGGGAGAGTCCATTCGAGGCGCTCTACGACCTCACCTTGAATGAGCGAGGACGCCTCTATTACACTGCGGGGGCATATGATGACGAAGGATTCGACATGGCCATGGCTGTCTTCCTGAAACTTCCTCATATGTCGTTCATGACCGATGCCGTCGGCATTGGCCAGCGTGGAACACACCCTTCGCACTACGGCACGTTCCCGAGATTCATCGGCAAGCATGTGAGGGAATGGGGAACGTTTACGCTCACGGAGGCAGTAAGAAAATGCACGTCGCTTCCAGCGTCTCAGCTTGGGCTCAAGGACCGAGGAATTATTCGGGAAGGCGCCTATGCGGACATCGTGATCTTTGACCCGGAGCGCGTCATGGACAAGGCGTCGTTCGCCAAGCCGTTCCAGTTTCCGGAAGGCATCGACACAGTGATCATCAATGGCTCGCCCGTATGGCATGAGGGTCGATTCAAGGCTGACTCGCCGAAAGGACAAGTTATTAGGCGAGCGATGTAAAGAGAGTTCTGAGAGGTCGCGCTGTGAGAAGGAGAGGGTTGCTTTCATGAAATTCGAGGATTTCCAGCCCATTTTTTGCCCGCGTTCCGTGGCAGTTATCGGCGCATCTAATGACGCAAGCAAATATGGCGGACAATACTATTCTGCTCTGAGGTCGCGAGGCTACGCGGGCAAGCTCTATGCGGTCAATCCGAAGGTGTCCGAGATAGACGAAGTGAAGACGTTCGCGCGGGTTCAGGATGTCCCGGAACAAATAGATTTCGCGGTCGTCGCGGTGCCCGCTTCGCAGGTTGTGCAGGCAATCGCCGACTGCGCTGCGAAAGGGGTGCGGGCCGTCGAGATTCTGACCGCGGGCTTCAGCGAGACCGGCTCTGCCGAAGGCATACGGTGGGAAAAGGAAATGACTGAAATCGCGAGGCGGAACGGCACGCGGATAATAGGGCCGAACTGCTTCGGTGTGTACAGTCCCGAGAGCGCGCTTACCTTGTTGCCCGGCCCCGACTTCCCTAAGGAAGGCGGCCCGGTGGGCATCCTCTCGCAGAGCGGCGGCGTGACGGCGTTTCTCATGCGCAAGGCCATCGGGCTGGGCGTGCGTTTTAGCAAGGTGATAAGCTACGGGAACGCGTGCGACCTGAACGAGGTCGATTTCCTCTCATATTTCGAGGCGGACGAGCAAACAAAGATTGTGGCAGCCTACATTGAGGGCGTGAGCGACGGCAAGAAATTCCTCGAGGCGGTGAAGAGAACCGCGCGAAAGAAACCGGTCATAATATGGAAAGGCGGCCTCAGCCGGTTGGGCAGCCGGGCGGTGGCGAGCCACACGGCTTCGTTGGGAGGAAGAAGAGAGATTTGGGACGGCTTTTTCCGGCAGGCCGGCGCGATTCCGGCTGTCGGTATCGACGAGATGCTCGATCTGATAATAGGGTTCGCGTTTCTGCCGGGTTTTCGGTGCAGGAACGTGTCGGTCGTCGGCGGAGGCGGGGCCATCACGGTTGCGGCGGCGGATGCGCTCGACGCGGCCGGGCTGTCGATCCCCGAATTCTCGGAGGAGACTCAGAGCGCTATTCGCCTGAATCTTGCTCCGACCGGGAACAGCGTGAGGAATCCGGTGGATGTGGGGACTCCCGTATACTTCCCGCATATTCTTAAGTCAGTACTCGAGGCTGTGGCGTCGAGCGACCTCGTCGGCGCGGTGATTGTCGAGCAATGGATAACCAACTATATGGCCTCTTTTGTCGAGCCGCTTGCCGAGGTTGTGCCGTCGGTTCATGAATCGAGCGGCAAGCCATTTATCGTCACGCTTCCGGAGCCGAGCGCGTCGAGCGAGGCGGTGGATATCGAGGAAACCCGGCGGAAATATCGAGAATGGTATCTCAGTCGTGGCGTACCCGTTTTCGACAACCTTCAGCGCGCGGCCCAAGCTCTGGGGAAGATCATTCGCTACAACGAATTCGTAAGCATTATCTCGGCCGGATGACCCCGATATTCGGCCGTTTCCATGTGTGACCAGCCAAGGCTCGCGTAGAACGCCACTAATTCAGAAGTAGTGAAGAGGTAGAGCGTTGTGTGGCCGCGTCTGCCTGCTTCCTTTACCACGTGCCGGACCAGCGCAGAGGCAATCCCTCGCTTCCTGAATTCAGGGGCCACAAAAACTGAAGCGAGCCAGGGCGATAACTCCATTCGGGTTTCCATATCATGCGGAATAAGACTCGCTGAGCCGAGTAGAGTTTCTTCTGAAACGGCCACAAACGTCTTCGGGATTCCGTCCGATTCCAGTTCAGCTTTAAGCGAGGCGATTCGCTTTTCGACCGAACCGTTCGGATTCAGATATGCCCATTGACTGTGATGCCATGCGGCCAGCGTCGGGATAAACTCCGGATGGTCCTTCAGATTTGCTATTTCCATTTTGTAATACTCACGTTCGGAATCTTCCTGTCGTGATGTCCTTTTCATCTTTTACCAAATCCGTGTCGTGTTCCAAACCGCGTCTTTTTCCCTTTCTTCTTTTTCCAAATCCGCGTTCATCTGCGTTCATCCGCGGTTCCCATTCCTTCTTTTTCGTTGGTTGCGGCTACGCTGCACTGTGTGAATCCGTGGTTGAGGATGCTTCTTCTTTCTTCTTGGTGTCTTTGTGCCTTGGTAGTGATATTCTTTCCCTCCGAGGCTCAGGCGCCCGTGATAGCGCCGGAAGGACAGACGTCACAGCATGTGCCGCAATCGGTACATGTATCGGGGTCAATCATATACCGGTCGGCGGAGTCAACGCTAATAGCCTCCATCGGGCACTCTTCGAGACACGCGCCGCACTGGGTGCATTTCTTCGTTAAGATTCTGTAAGCCATGTTTCTCCGCTGGAGAAATAGGGACAGACCCGTCGCAAAGGGTCTGTCCCCATTTCCATCACTTTGCCGGAACTTGCTCGTGCACGCGCCACATATCTTCGTCGGTGAAGCACTTTTCCGCTTCTTCTCCGCTTATGGCGTCGCCCTCGAAATCCCGATAATCAGCCATTTGTTCGGCGACCTCTCCATAGTACTCGTGCTGTATGAGGAGGCTCATGATTTCGCTTGTCCCGGTCCATATCATACAGAGACGCGCATCACGCAGCGCTTTCTCGATGGGATACACGTCGGTGTATCCGATGCCGCCCATGATTTGCATCGCCTTGTTCACGATCTCCCAGTTCGCCTCGGTCGCGAATTTCTTCGCCTCGCTCACGAGCCGCCTGACGTTCGGTTCGCCCGCGTCAACGGCTCTTGCCGCAAGATAGACCAACCCTCTCGCGGCGTCCAACTTGGTGATCGCTTCCGCGATCATGAACTGGATTGCCTGGAATTTCCTTATTGGCCGGCCGAAGGCGACCCGCTTGGTGCTGTAGTCGAGCGCGACGTTTAATGCGGCGAACGCGCCAAGGCCAGCGGCGGCGGACGTGAGACGCTCCGGTATCATGGTCTGGTTGAACACGAGACCACCTATGTTCAGCTCACCGACAAGATTTTCCCTTGGAACCTTGACATCCCTGAACACCAGGCGGCCTGTGCCTCCACCGCGACATCCCATTAATCCGTAGAGATATTCCGCCTCCACGCCCGGCCCTTTATCGATGATCAAAGCGCTGATAGTATTGTGGGGAGAAGCGTTCTTCTCGAAATTCGTCCGGCAGAAAACCAGGAAGAAATCCGCCTCGGAAGCCGCCACCACAAACCGCTTCTGGCCGTTCACGATGAAATGGTCTCCATCGAGGACGGCCGTCGTGGTCGCCCCGAAGAAGTCGGAGCCGCCGCGCGGCTCTGTCAACGCTTCCGCGCTGACGACTTCCCCTTTGAGAAGAGGCACGAGATACTTTTCTTTCTGTTTGTCCGTGCCGAACGTGTTGATGGCCTCGCCGACAATCGACGGCATGACGTAGGCGCACCCGAGCGCCGCGCCGAGAACCCCTATCTCTTCCTCGACGGCGACCTCGGCAGTCCAGCCCAACCCTCTGCCTCCCCATTTCTTGGGGAACCGGAGACCAAGCAGGTTCCTGTCGCCCAGCTTCTTGACATACTCGCGAGGATATTTGATTTCGTCCTTATCCATCTGCTTGATAAGTTCCGCCGGCACCTCATTCTTTACGAACTCGCGCATCTCCGCTTTTACGGCCTTTTCAACATCGGTAAGCATATAGTCGTACATGGCAGCCTCCTTCAAATAAGACGGTTTCAGGTTTCAAGTTTGTACTGCTTGTTGCCCGAATACTGGCCCTCGGAAAATCTGGATTCCCGCCCCCCCCGATAGGGCCTGTACTCAACTTGATTCGGGATCGAGGGCATGCTTCGCAGGAATGATAATAATGCTCTGAGAGTGTTCCGTAATTCTGCGGGTGCGAATTTATTCGTACGGGCGTCTTGGGAACAGCCTGAAAATATTGTGCGAATGAATTCGCACCCACAGAATCCCCATTTCGTCAACTACGGAACACTCTCACCTGTCCACTCTTTTGATCGGCGCTTTCCCTTGGTTGCAGCGATGCCGTCTTGCTCGAATTGGTCCGCAACGGCCTCCGCGAGAAGGAGTGTGCGCCTCTTAATCTCGTCCGGACTGCGCCCCGGATAATTCACGAGACTTATCATGACGCCATTCATCGCCGCAAAGAAACTGTGCGCAAGAATCCGCGAATCGCCTCTCCTCCCGTTGTTCTCAAGCATCACCTCCAGTTTGTCCATGATCCGGCGCAAGACAGCGTTCACCCTCTCGAGGGCTTTTCCAGAAAGCCTTCCCTCGAGCATGAAATGACTCATCATTTGGAAAAACATCTTGTTTTCGTGCAAGAAGCTAATGTATGTCCGCGCCAGCCGGTGAAATGGCCGCGGCCCGTCGGCCTTGATTTCGGCGTCGAGCCTTCCGCAGATTTCGCCTGCTCCTGCCTCCAACAGTTCCACAAAGATGTCCGTGCGTTTCGGGAAGTAGCGATAGATAAAGCCTACCGACACGCCCGCCTTGCGGGCGACATCGCGCATCTTGACCCCTGATATCCCCCGCTTCGAGAAGAGTTCCTCGGCGGCGAAAAGGATTATTCCCCGCCGCTTGTCCTGTTCTGATTTCTTAAGTTTCAGCAGAGTTGCGTTAGCCAATCGTAGAACTCCATTCATCATTGCGAACAACGTTCATTCTATCACCGAAAGAGTATTTCGTCAAGTCGGGAATCCACAGATTCCGCAGATTCGCCCAGATTCTAGAAAGAAGAGGAGAGGCGTTCTCGGCAGACCTTTTATTCTCTTTGTGACTTTGTGCCTTTGTGGTAAAGGTGTTTGGTTGCGGCTGCCGCGCTGTGTTTTCCCTTTTCTCAACTAGGAACGCGGAACAAGGAACCCGGAACCCTTTTCGTTCAGTAGTCTTCCGGGAATGGCGGACACTGAATCGAGGAGTACGGGTAAACGGCCACCTTCGTGCCTTTGCAATAATTCTTCTTCAATTCGGCCAGAAGGTCCTTCCATGTTCTGAAAATGCGGGCCTTCTCGACAGGCGAAAAATATTCCGTATCGATTTTTGCGTGGAATGGATTCAGAATGAATGTTCTCTTGTACGGCGATTCCGGCAGCTTGCGCGCCATCGCGAACTGCTCTCCTCCATATTCGCTCCCGAAACGCGCATTGCCGTATTGGTGAATCTGACCGTCGGGACTGAAACTGATAACCACTCCCTCGCCATCGACTCTTGTCGAGAAATAGCACGGCCAGAGAGCTTTCCCCGCCTCATTCTCGATGGGGAATGTGTTGGAAACAGTGATGTCGGCGCTGAAGGCCGGGTCGGTAGCGTAGAACTTCTTCCCAAATTTTACGCCTTCGTAGAACGAATCGAGTCCGTCGCCGGCAAATATTTTCACGACCTCGCGCTTCTCATTGACGATGGCGTCGATCTTCATATCCAGACCGACTATCTTTGCGACCTCGTGCGCGTCGTCGCGCAGACAGTTGCCGTAGACCTTTCCAAAGGTCAGTTCGGATATCGAGCCGTCGGGATTGCGGGGGGTAACAGTCATATGGTTGTAGTTTATGGTCTGCATTCCTACGATACCCGGAAGTATGATCTTCAGTCCGCCGCTGAAGCCGGCGTCGACGTGCGGAATAATGCATCCGATGCCGATGCGAAGGTCGCACGAGGCGTATTCGCGATTGACGAGGATAGGCGTCCCCTTGCTGGATTTTCCCATGTCAACAAGTTGTCCGTGCGAATAGTGGTTGTATACGGCGTAGTTCTCGACTATGTCCTCACCGAGCTTTTTCGCCAGTTCGTCGCGGGTCATTGCGCGATGCGTGCCGAGCGCCGAAATGAAACGTATCTGGTCCGGAGTGATGCCTGCTTTTTTCAGGATATCCAAAACGGCAGGAACGATGTCTTTGACCGGAGTCGGGCGGGTGAGGTCGTCAAACAAAATGACGACTCTCTTCTTCCCTTGCGCGAGAGCGGAAAGCGGGGCGCTACCGATCGGGTTTTCGATGGCCTTCTTTATCGCGTTCAGGCCGATTTGTTTTGCGCCATGCCCCTTCATCCGGCACTCGTGGACTTCCCAGTTGGCCGGGAAATTCAACGCGAGCGTCTTGTCGCCGAACCATGCGCGAATCGGAACGTTGACGGTGTTGTTTTTCATTTCGGAGTTCTCCTAAGAAAGACGGCTCACGGTTTACGGTTCTACGGTTTACGGGTTTACGGTTGAAGCATTGCTCCCCTTTCCCCCCTTTGGGGGGAAGGGGGGATGGGGATTTTTCCACTATTAAAACTCAAACACATTTTTTTCACGATTAGTCCACGACAGGCTAGCCATGCGCGTGCAAGAAGCCCTCCTCTTTTCCCCCCTTTGCAAAGGGGGGGGAAGGGGGGATTTTTCCACCAAGTTTGCTTGAAGCTCTTTCTTTCACAATTAACCACCCTGCAGGCGCGATCACGCGCTCGTCCCGGCGGCCTCTTATCAAGTCAAATCTTGACTATTATTTTAATATCATTCTTGCCGTGGGTCAACCCGGCCATTGTTTTCGGCAAATTGTCGAGACCGATTGTCCGGGTTATGAAGACCGACGAGTCAATCTTCTTCTCTGCGACCCAACTCAAAACAGTCTCGAAGTCCTCGTTCGTGGTCCCCTGACTAGCTTTGATATTTATCTCCTTGAGTATCCATGTTATCGGAATCAATGATATTTCCTCAAAACAGTTGCCCACGATGACGACTGTCCCGCCTTTGTTGACGGTTTCCATGGATTGCAGGATGGTCGCGGGTTTGCCGGCGCATTCAAAAACGGGGTCGGGCGCGGATGAGAGCAGTGATTCGAGACGCTCCGTAAGGTCCTCGGCGCTCGGATCAATCACGGCCGACGCGCCAAGCGAAACGGCTGCTTTCCTGCCGGTCGGATTCATGTCGGAAACAACAACGTTTTGGACTCCGGCCATTTTCAACGATGCCAGCACGCTCAACCCTACTGGACCCGCTCCAATTATGAGTGTTTTCGATTTTGGTTTGGCCGTCGCCTGCCTGAACACGTGATAGCCCACTGCGATCGTGGGGATGAGCGCGCCTTCTGCCATTGAGACATCCGCCGGCAATCTGAAAAGCGAGCGCGCCGGAACCTTTGTGAACTCGGCGAATGCGCCCGGCCAATGTATCCCGAGGTTGGAGGCGCTGTCGCACAGGTTCCCCAGCCCGCGGCGACAGAATCCGCACTGGCCGCATGCGACATGTCGTTTACTGTCACCCTCTCGCCGAGTTTCCATCCTTTCACACCCGGACCGATCTCGGCGATCACGCCGCTGCATTCATGGCCAAGCGTCCACCGCGAATTATAGCTGCCCGTTTCGTAGAATTCCATGTCCGTGCCACAGATGCCGCAGCTATCCACCTTCAGCAACACTTCTCCCGCGCCGGGAACCGGTTTGGGCACGTCCTCGATGATCATATTGTGCGCGTCAATGAGAACGGCGGCTTTCATAAGTTTCCGTCCCTTCAGAGTAACAATATGTCATTTTGAGCGCCTGAGCACGCCACGGCGCGTTTCGACTGAGTAAGAAACGCTCGGTAATTCGGAGACACGATGCCACATCGTAAGCTTATTCGGGGACACCTTGCCGCAAGGTGTCCCCGAATAAGCGGCTTGTTTCTTAGGAGCAGCCGACCTGTACTACTCACGTTCGAAATCGTGAATTCTTATCGCGATTTTCCTTTCTTCTTCTGAATCTGCGTCCATCCGCGCGTATCTGTGGCGAAAAATGTTTTGTGCTTCTTCTTTTCACAAAATCCGTTACTGT
>CAYVDS010000165.1:0-10709 GCA_964450145.1 uncultured bacterium | reverse complement strand
CACTTCCGGTCACCATAGATCCGAATATAGTGAGTGGCACACCGGTGTTTCGCGGAACGCGCGTTCCGGTGCAAACGCTTTTTGACTATATCGCGGATGGAAGCACGTTGGACGAGTTCCTGGACAACTTTCCCACGGTCCAGCGTGCAGACGCACTTCAGGTCTTGGAGAACATCGGGCCGTTAGTACGCGCCGGGGCGTCTAGTTGAAAATCCTCATTGACGAAAGCTTGCCCCGCTACTTGAAACAGCCGCTGCAAGCCCACCAGGTGTTTACCGTTCAAGAAATGGGCTGGACGGGGATCACGAATGGCGCCCTGTTAGCAAAAGCGAATAACGAGTTTGATGTTCTGCTCACGGCGGATAAGAACCTCCGTTATCAACAGAATTTGAGCGGGTTGACTCTGGCCATTATCGTCCTTCCATCGAATCGCCTGAGCGTAGTCAAGTCGCTGGTAACACACCTCCAAGCAGCATTACCAATGCTCCAGCACGGCGAGATTCTGGAATTGGTGTGATTTTTGCGGCTCCCGATTTGAGATCACTCGCGACAAATGCAGAGAATTCTTCCACGAAGTCAAAACTCAGAATAGACCCATTGGCTGACAATGGCGATCCATGGAAAGAGGATAGGTATTCCGACGACTGACGCGTTGCCCGTAAGTGCCTCAGGTAATTCGTAACCCGATTCGTCTACAAATCTCGCAAAGCGCGGCTCCAAGGTGTAGTGCCTGATCCAGGCATTCCATTCGGGGCGATTGACGGCGTTCATTTGACCGAAATGGAATAGCTGAAGCCATTAAGCGCCATTCCGGCCAAGTCATCGCGTATGAATTTGCAGAACATGTTCTGTGCTGCTAGTACAAAGTGTGTGCCTTCGCCTACACAATGTTAGTGATTTCAACATCACCCCAGCATCTCGCAAGATATTCCGCGACCAACCGCCGATGACAATGGCTTGGCTCGTCTTCGCTGCATAGCAAACATGCTCCGTCGAGCAGTTCCTTTGATATTGTGTCCTCTATCCGCCTGTTAGCCATGAGTTCCAAAAACCCTGCTTCATATACCGACCATTCACCTTTGTGTTTCTTGTAAGCGTCTAGCAACTCCTTCGTAGGCGCAAGATCCAGCCGATGGACGTACTCGATGCCGCAGATCGTTTGTAGAAAATAGCGCAGGTCGTCCTTTTTGGCAAACCCCGCGAGCTGGGAGATATTGTTGAGCCGCACATCTATCAGGCGTTTGACACTTGCATCTTTCAATTTGGTAAAAAATTCCTCGGCAGTCTTCTTTGTAAATCCGATCGTGAACACTCTTATCATAAGGTCAATCCTTGTCGTTCAAGTCGGTGTCAGGAGTTGCTGAGAAAGCAATTTTTTTCCCTTGAAGATCGTAAGCGCGATTGATGAGGGTCGCGTAATCCTCGAATAGGTCTTGGGCAGGTATATTCAGAGATGCTCGAAGCCGTTCCTCGAATTCGGCATTGGTCTCAACCGTGCCGTCCGCAAGGATATGGAGAATCTCCATTTCGTCGCGGAGATGGCGAGAGACCAGGATTGCCCGGTGGCAATTCATAGGATCCTTCTCTGTGCACATCAAACAAACCTTCTGTACGGCGGCCTCATGCCTCAGACGACCCAGTCCATCTTGGAATGACGCCGAAGCAGCGACCGCATTATACTGGACTCGACCGCCGACGTAATGCGATGGGGTTCTGCTACGCCCTCCCAGTTGATCCCCCATGAACGCGTACCGGACGTTGACACTCTTTAGGGATTGCTCAAACGTTTCTCGGTTGAACTGCGGAGCATATCTACTGTAAGGGTTGGAACGCACATCGCAAACGCACGTAATCGAGTGGCTTGAGAGCAGCCTTAGGAACTGCTCGATCGAATGGTTTGAATGGCCAATGGTATAGAGCCGCATATGCAATTCTATTTCTTTGTCCCGAAAATAATCGCAGCTACGAGTTTGTAGCAGAAACCATTGTACTCTTCGCCTAGACTTACCGTCATATAGATGTCGCTGCGCTTGAGAGGGTAATCGCCTGCATCCATCCCCCGGTACTCTCCTTCGATTATGGGATCAGTCACCACGAGAGAGTATCTATTTCCGCGGAATAGAAATTGGGCACGAGTCTTCCATGCTTTTGAGGGAAACTCGTACTCGTGGTGGATAACCACATTGGACGGTTTTATCAGCAACAGTGAAGACTTGATGACTTTGCTTTTCTCAACCGGAACTCGGTCATTTTTGCCGTAGGCACTGTCGAATCCAGTTTCCCACAGCCCGTCCACCTCGTCGCACAAATCGTCTAGGCACGATGGGTCAACTGTCGTGACTTGTTCCCAATACTTCTCGGGATCGATCAGATAATTTTCAGTCTGATGCTTGTGGGACGCTCGCCTTTTTAGCGAAATACGCACTATATCGAGCGGACGAGGAATTCCGCCCCCTTCGAAACCCACATCCCGAGAGGACAACTCCGCGCCGTCCGGAGATCCGACCGGTCGAATCCATCCACCCAATTCCCATGCACCCGATTTGTCCTGTTTGACTTGCTTGCCAGCAATGCAGTGACCCGATAACTTGCGCGAGTTTGCCAAGCAAACGATTTCTTTCGTGTAGGACATTGCTCATCCTCCTTCGTCTGTCGTGTAGGGACTGAATGATGGAAGAAATCCGGGCCGCCCGACTCATTACTTGCTAGGTTTTCGCGAAGACTATCTCAGTTTCTCGGCATTTCCGCTTTGTTTGGTCAATCTCGCTCAGTTCGTATTTGGACTCTGGCTTTTGGAAAATGTCCAATCCTCTTCCTGGATGGATTGACCAGCCATTGTCTCCCTTGATACTTCGGTCGTGAGCGCCGGGGTTGAATTCAAAAGAGAACTGAATGCCGTGCTGAGCTAGGCTAGCAGCTATCTCTTTGAATTTTTGCTCCAGCACTTTTTCTTGGTATCCGTCCTCAGCCGAAGTGGTAAGCACCAATTCTATGGAACCGGCGGACGTGTCCAAAATGCCCGCGAATGCCAGCAGATTCTTTATTTGATATTCCAGACGAACATAGGGATCGGTCACATGTACCCTGTGCGCGCCTTTGAGATAGGAAGCGAATAGATTCTCGTAGCTATAGCCCGTATCGCCTTCGTTGATGTGAATTGTTTTTGCGGATAGTTCAACAGCAGCTTCCGAAGGAGAAGGTGTTTCCTCGACTGCGCCATAATACTTGAGAACTTGTGCTTCCTCATCATCCACGGGTTGCACAGGCACTGGTTTCGGCTGCCGGGTGGCAATTTCGACGGCTGTGTTTGGATCAACGTAGCTCACGAGCCGGTGTCCCCGCTGGAAGCTATCGGGAATCTTGGACTTGAAGGTGACCGGCGCGTATTCCCTATCGAGCTTGCAAAGCTCATCGCGCACTCTTTGCCTAAGCTCCAGAGCGGGATTCACACAGTATTTGTAGAACTCCTCGTCAGAAGGCGCTTTGTCCGGGAATATAATTTTCAATAAACCGGTAGCGCCGGCCTCTATGCTCTTGCTATCGCGCATATCATCACAGTTTTGCAATTCCATGTTAGTCTTGATGTGATCGCGGTAGCTGATGTCACTGCGCAGCGAATGCAAGATTTCGCCAAAGATGTCGCCTTTGAGACCAATGGATTTGGATGGGGTTTGCTTACTGATGCGCGGTAGATCCCAGCCGGGCAGCAGACCCGAAAAGCGATCTATGAACGCGGTCTCCCGCAGAAAATTCGGGAATACCCGAAACAAGCCGATATCTTCATTTACCGGATGCTTGTTGCGATCCAGTTCAATGTTAGCCAAGATCACCAATCCAGCTTCGGCGGTTATTGATCCTGCGCTTCCTCGTCCAAATCGCCCGGCTTCCAGGTACGATTTTAGGAGAGCAGTCAGCTCGCCCGATGAATCGGCTTTTACCTTTTGGGCTTCGTCAATAACCACGCTGTCATACCGAGTGATCAAACCGGGTGCCTTGCGTTGGTCGTTGAAGAACAGTACCGCCGGAGTGATCGCTCCCGACCGGACGGCGACATAGCGTGACATGTTCTCGAAGACAAAACTCTTGCCTGTCCCTTTGGGCGCAAGCTCAATTAGGTTATACCGCGGCTCTACCATCGGCACCAGTCGCGAGATCAGCAGGATCTTTTCGCGTTCGGTATAGAGACCGTGATTGAAACCCATGGACGAAACGAGCAGGTCAATCCATTCTTGGGTCGTAAAACTCCGGCGGCACTCGCGAAAGTATTCCAGATCCATGTTTGCCAGTTGAAATGGATGAAACTCTCTCATCCAAACCTGACCACGCGGATTGTCTTCGCTTTTGGGAACGTAATAGAGTGTGCCTACGCCCCATAGTCCGCTACTGAGCAGCATCTCGTTATCTTGGATAATTTGCGGCGTCGCAAATGCGGCATCTTCATCCAGAAAAGGAATGTTCAGATAACGGTCGCCTTTTGTCAGATTGACGTACACTGAGAAATTATCCAACAATTCGACCTGCATTTGCTCGAACAACTGGTTCTTGACAGATTCCTTTTGGCTCTTGTCAGGGACGTATTTCTGGACGAAACGCGCAATCTTCTCACGAGCGGTTTCAGTCAACTCGGCGCTGTCATCCAAATAGTGCGAGATGATCCATTCGCGCACGTATGTGGGAATGGCACGACTGCCGAACCCGGCTCTGTGGACAAACGATTTGTTGACGACAATCTCGCTAAAGACATCGAGCGCTTTTTGCTCAAACGTTTCCATCGTTCGCTCCTAAACGTCAAACACGTTCGTGCTTTTCTCTTCGACCATCTTCCGCATGATGATCGCCGGTTGGGCATCAAAGCTATGGATCTCGCCCCGCGCGCGAAACCGAACTCGAAGGCGCAAAGTCACCTGCTCCTCGGCGAGAGAAGTCAGTTTGAACCTGGCTCTGATCTGGATGGCGCGTTTCGTCTTGCCATTCAAAAATGCAATCTCGAATGGTTCGCTTTCTACGTTGCTATTAAGCACGCTGACCCGGACTTGAACCACAGCCGCTTCGTTGGGATTGCCAACTTCAAGCTCAATCGTCTCCATACGATAACGGAACTCGTTCTTCTTCAGCAAGACGGTTAAATCTTGGAGCGGGACTGTCGCCGGCTCAAACGCCATGTACGGGACGATGACTTCTTCGGGCAGTAGCCCCCCGTGGACGTAAACATCCTGATCTATGGATAGGAAACGGTTGGCTCGCCGCGCGCACAGGACATTCGCCGGGTTGAGATAATCGTTCGCAGGCAGGAAGAAACAATCAAGTTTCAAGTTGTCCGGTAGAGTGGTAAAGCGCTCATTGCTAACCTCTACAAACCTTTGGGCGCGTTCCTCAAATCCTTGTGACTTGAAGAAACCTGGATCGAGATCATTTTGCGCCGACGCGGGTATCCGCGTTGAGCCATGATCCGAAACCACGTGAATCCGAATCTTATCGTGAAGATCATGCCTCTCGACAAATGCATGTACATCCTCGACGAGCCGCGATAGAAGATGATCCACGTGCTCACGATGCGGCATGCCGAATACGTTCGCCGACGCGTGTAATGCCTTGTCTATCGCGAGGTAATTGACTACGTAGGCGGATGAATCAATCTTGTCAATCTTGCCGAGATTGCCGATATCGCTCACATATCGAAAGGCGCTGTCGTTGAAATACGGAACCCAGCCCTTTTCAATGATCCCTTTGTAGGTCTTGTCATCAATTTGCGTGTATCCAACTGCGCCCGAGAGTAGGCACTTTTTTGAGATCTCGGTTTCGGTTGGCAGCATCGCGAGGTACGGCTCAGCAGTCGTCAGAAAATAGCCGCGTTCTTGAAACAGATCCCGCAACATCGCCGAAAATGACCAGGCGAGATTGTCAACCACGAGCACAAGATTGACATGCCGAGGGTCTTTGAATTCGACGGTTTTGTTCGGCAGGACGTTAAAGACCATGCGTTTTGAATTGGCGTGCAAATCGCCCCAGTTGCTCACAAGCCATTCTGAAAAGCAATCGCCAATGGCATACAAGTCAGGGTCAAATTGCCCATGCGCGCTGCACCAGGCTTGATAGGGCAGGTATGATCCGGTTGCCCACGTCAGCATTTGCTCAAAATTCCAATTGCTGTCGGGGAAACCTGGCTTGGGCGGGCGGATTTGCCTACGCAGCGTCGCGAGTCGTTGCGCGAGTGGGCGCGAGAGGTATTCGAACTTGGTTTCGACGCGCTCTAGAAGGTCTGGTGAAATCCACTCTGGATGAGCGAGCAAGTGCTTTTCGATGGTGTCAAACTCGACCAGCAACAAGCCGCTCACGCTCTCGATTAGTGCCATTAGCTCTTGAGCCGATTGCGGTTGCAAACTATTGAGATGGTAGGTCACCTGGAGTACAGTTTCAGCGATTAGCGCCCCATCAACAGCAAGGTCTTGCAGCGAAAGTTTAAGCACTGTGAAAAGAGTGTATGCGTTTCCCAAAATCGCTTCGCCGATTGTTGGGTAGCTACGCAGCACCCGAAACTGCATGAGCTGTCGTTTCAGATCAACAGGATTAGCGGCAAACAATTCTACCAATTGCTTCTGCTCCGCAGTACGCGCCTTACTTTTCCACTCTTCCAACCGACTATGCAAGGTGCGCGCCAATAGTGGGACAGTTGCATTAGCTTTCCATTTGTCCACATCCACCACAGACAGAAGCTGCGCCGGTTGGACAAACGGGAAGTTCTTGGCGGCGAGAATAGGTGCGTAAAAGTGTCCTAGTAGCACATCCTCAAAGCTTTGCCCTGGCTGCGGTTGGAGATCCAGCGAAAGCAACTTGGCTTGAACGATTTCTTCATTACTGACAGCCGTCGGAATAGAAACCTGCCAGCGCTGTGCTAGCACCTCGCGCGCGCCGATGGTTTCAAAAACAAAAGCGCCCTGGGGATAGCGGGATGCCATATTCCTGAACCACTGCACTACCGCACGCGGGCGAACGTAGATTTTAAGATCTTGGTGTGAGTCCAGGCAATCAAGGCACTGGGCGAAATACGCGGGGAATTCCGAAATAGATTCCAGGACATTTCCATCGGCGATTGGAACCTGGGCGCTATCGTCCGCCAAAATGTAGATCATTGGGCTCTATTCCTCATCTGTTCGCCAACTCAAATCAAAGCTCTTTAGGAACTCATTCTGTTCATCGCTGAGACCGTATATCGGACAGATGAAATCATCAATCCGATGAATAATCTCTACGCTTTTGCGTGGATAGAACTCTTGGTACTCGGCTCGGCTTCCGCCCAGGGATGTTGTCCTTATGACGGAATGGCGACTGTAATCTTCCATCAAGCTTTTGACCAGAGCGATAACTTCGCTGCCTCTCGCCTTGAATGCATTGTAACCATAAAGCCCGAACCCCATAATTTCCCCAAGCTGTACATCAAATTCATCGGAATTCGCAATCCACCAATAATAGAAGAGCGAAGAATTCATTAGCAAAAGAAAAATGTACTTGTCGAGTTCAGAGGCGAGATTGACAGTTTTGAGCTTGGTTGACACCGAAGGACTGGAATCATATTCACGCTGAAAGTGCGGAATAAAATCATACGCCTTTATCCAGTACCTGGCAACAGAGTGATAGTATGCAAGGTGAGGTTTGCTATCTGCGGATTTCCCAACAAGACTGCTCAGCGCCTGAGGTGCCCCCACGAGATGATTGTAGATATCTGCTCCTACCCGTGTGTGAATCTTTGGGATTACTCCTTGCTGGATGGCTCCAACCAGTGCGAGATTAGGATTTCGGACGACAAATTCCTGATCGCTTTTCTTCCATCTCCAGAGCTTTGACGAATAGAGCTGACATGTTGTCGTAAGGGTCTTGGTCAAGGCATAAAAGATGGTAATTCTTTGCTGAACGCCATCAAACAGCATGTTCGGTCGAAGAGAATAATGGCTGGCACCGAGCAATTTATATCGGTGATAAATCTCGCGTCTTAGACTCTCGAAGCTAGAACCACACGCAAACGAGAGTGGAACGACAAAACCAATATTGCCGTTCGTTTGGTTGATTTCGACAGCTTTGGCAATAAAGTGCCCGTAAAGATTACCCGTCCCTGCTGCCACACCTCGGTTAAAGAATGGAATCCCTCTGAATGTGTCATACGGTGGGTTACACACGATACATGAGAATCCGCCTCTGGATAACATTACTTCTGGAAATGCCAGTTCCCAATGAACATACTGGTTGGGCTTGTTCAACGCGATTGCCTGCGCCAAGTCCTTTTTCTCGACTAGCGTCGCATATCGGCTCTCGTCTATCGAGTTGCCGAAATACAAGCCAGTATGTATATCGCAGATTGCTCGGTATCCGGCGAGGGTCTGCTCCATCTCTACAAGCCAGGTTTTCTTTTCCTCGACATCTTCCAACGAAATCGAACCTTTGGCGCCGATTAGGCGCGACTTGCCGACCGCCTTTTCGACTGCCGCTTTGAAATCGGGATCGCGCTCGAACATCGCAAGCTGCCGCGGCTCTTTTTTCGCGGTCGAGAACGGATAGCTCCCAACCTCTTCCAATCGAGCGCCCACCAATGAGTCGCCGCGCTTCAGATGGTGGTTCACGAAGGAGAGTGGCTGGTCTTTCGACATCGAAAGAATCCACAGCGAAAGCTTGCCTAATTCCACGGCGAGCGGATTCAGGTCTACGCCATAGATACAGTTTTCTACGACCCAGCGCCGCCAGTATGCCGTTCCGCTTGGCGTAGCGCCTTCGATCCCAAAAGTATTGAGCAGCTCAGTAACAAAATTAGAAATCAGGTTTGTGGCATTGACCAAAAAGTGTCCGCTGCCCATCGCCGGATCTAGCACCGAGAGCGGGAGCACCTGTTGGCGCACAAACTCTAGCGCATTTTGCTCTAGCAGCTCGGCGATAGATTGTTTCTCGGCGGCATCAATGGCATGGTTGTAAGCATCGAGATTGACTTGCTCCCGCGCCAAGAATGCTTGCTTGATTTCGCGCAGTTTAGCCCCGACCGTTTTCAGCACGATATAATCTACGATGTATTCCGGCGTATAATACGATCCTGTGGCTTTGCGTTCAGTCGGATCACTGCCAAAATAGACCCGTCCAACAGGAACGTAATGCCCAGTGATCATCTTGCCGCCTCGGCTGGACGGAATAAACTGAATATTCCCCTTGGTGACTCTAACTTCCATTGCCTCTTTTGCAATGAACAGCTTGTGTTCTAGCAGACCTTCGTAGAGGGTCCCCAGGTGACGGACACTCATGTCACGATAGCTGATCGGGTGATTCTTGCCGTCTTTCTCGCGATACGTGGTCAGGTTAAAAACCGGACTTGCGAGGTACTCGTCCTTGATGCTCGTATCTTCGATGAACTGCGTAAAGACGCTTTCCTGCGGGCTGAACAAGCCGCCGTTGTAGGTCTGGTCAATGTCCACAAATATATCTTCCAAGCGTTCCCACAGCGATCTGCCAGCAGAGTCAGGCGATTCGCCGTTATGTCTGGCAAGGCATTCTTGCTCCACTGCCTGCAACAAGGCATGGTTTCCATCGCTCAATAGTCCACGGGCGTCAGCATAGAACAGGAATAATAGGCGAAACATGTACAGCATCGCGCCGTGATAGATTTTCCGGCGCAGGTTTTCGTCTTCCAGACCGTTCTCGCCTCGGGCGCGTAGCACATCCACGTACCCCATACAGATATCGGAAAGTACGCCTTTGCCCCCCTCTTCACGTTGCTTGAGTGCGTTCGCCAGTTCTTTCTCGATATAATCTATCTTGTCCTGCGACTCTTTTTTGAACCGGTCGAATTGGCGCTTGCCATCCGCGTGGACAGCGAAATTTTCCGCCTTCATCAACTTGAAAAAAATCTGGTACGCTTCTTTTGCCTTGTCGGTCAGAATGCTGTCCAGGTCTATTTCGAGATATGTTTCATACGGCGTTGGTTCATCCAGATGATAGACACGCCACTGCTTGCCATTGGTGAGCAATCCCCACTGTAGATGATGTTCCCGTAGCGCCCGAATCGCCTTCTCCGCCCAATTGCGTCCTAACGACGTATTGTCCAAATTCTCATCTGGCAGGACGATATAGCAGAGGGAAACCGGATGGTCTGTGCTGCCTAATGGATGTAGCATTGATAGCGCGCCACTCGGCTTGACGCTGAATCTCAGTGCAGCCAATACCTCATGCACATAGGATTCCTTCCACGCAGTCAAGCGGCGAGTATCAGCATAGTCGCGGTATTCTTGCAAGACGCTGAGAGATGCCAATATATCCGCTTGCTCTGGTTCGCGGGTGATTTCCTCGAGGTAAATCTCAGAGAAGAGATATTCGTTGCGATAGTAGGACATGCTCTATTGTTTTCCGTTATTTTTGTTTTGTGATTTCGTCCAGCGCGTGCAGAATCACCTGACGAAGCTCGGTTCCTGCATATAGCCCAGATTCGGCTAGTTCGGCGATGAAAGATTGGATCGTCGTCCAAGCCGCGTCCTTGCTCTTAGGAAAGACGAACGTGACTACTTCATCAAACGCGGTTTTTTGCGAGGGGCGTCTAATCTTGTATTTCGCCAGTTCGTCAATTGCCTCAATCGTCCGCACGGCGCTGTAATTGCCTTTTTGATCGGCAACTACCAACCTCACCTTCCGATTGCCTTTAATAGTGAGCGTATCACCTGGCTTAAGTTTCTTGCGCTGCT
>CAYVDS010000164.1:9474-10744 GCA_964450145.1 uncultured bacterium | reverse complement strand
CTTATCCGGAACTCTCGCCAAGGCAAGTCATCGATCTGGCTCGAGCGTGGCACGAAGAGGAACGCAAGAATTTCACGGCTGCAAAAGAGAATATCTATGAGAGGATACAGCGCGAGAGCCACTTCCTTGAGTTCAAATATGTGGGACAATATGTCGTAAGACCGTACGACGTGTACTCAATTTTCAGAGACGACAAAGGGAGCTTGGTTTACCGGGGAAAGCGAGTGGGAGAGAAGGGAGTTGACGTAGGGATAGCCGTTGACATGATTGCGAAGATGGGCCAATACGATGTTGCAATCCTCGTCAGCGGCGATTCGGATTTTCTGCCGGCTGTGCGATATCTCAAAGACAACTTGAAGCAAGTGTACCAGTTTTCAATAGCACAAGGGATTCCCCCAAGAATCAACTACCTCTCCCCTTGGCTTAAGAGCATCGCTGATTATTTTCAATTCTTTGACGAAGAGGAATTGCTCGCCCGCTATCTGAATAAAGCCTCCGGAATTCCGCCCAGTGTCTTGAAATCAATTGACCAACGCCTCGCCGAGCTTCAGCAGCAGAGAGGTCAGCAGAACACAACCTGATAAAGAAAGCTCAGGCGGAAGTGACAAGCAAACATAATGATCACTGACAATGACAAAGCTATTTGGCCGGACATCGCTATTCCGCCAGGAGATCTGTTGGCGGAAACGATCGAGGCTAAAGACCTGAGCCAATCAGAATTGGCAAAACGCATGGACCGCCCGATTCAGGTCATAAATGAGATCATCAAGGGCAAGAGGAGCATCACGCCCGAAACGGCCATACAACTAGAGCGCGTCCTTGGCACCCCGGCTTATGTATGGATCAATTTGGAAAAGAACTACGAATACAACAAAGCTCGACTGGAGGCCTTGGAGGAGTTGGAGAAGTGAATCCCGTGGCTGGATGTCTTTCCATACAAAAAGAGTTCGCCCCGCATACCCACCAAACGCCTTGAGAGCGCAATTCACAACCAAATGACAAAGCCCGGGCAAATCGACAGAAACAACGCCTGCTACCCCCCGAATCTGGGCACATTTCTCGGCAGCGATGCGCCGGAGCAGATTTGGAGTCTTGGAAATGCTGAATTGCTTCAGAACAAAACGCTCGCGCTCTTCTGCTCGGTTAAGTGCCCCGGCAGCTTAATCCTTCAGACCTACGATCTTGCGCAGAACCTTCGGGAATCAGGCGTGACAGTCATCGGAGGCTTCCACTCCCCAATGGAAAAGGAATGCCTCACATTACTGCTTCG
>CAYVDS010000164.1:2208-9462 GCA_964450145.1 uncultured bacterium | reverse complement strand
CTGCCCGAGGGATTGAGGGAATGCGGATTCCCGCTACTTGGAAAAAGCCACTCGGAGATGGCCGCCTGCTGATTCTGTCGCCGTTCGATGAGAAGATTCGTCGGCCCACGGCGGATATTGCGCGCTCGCGAAACCTTTTTGTGGCCGCGCTTGCAGATGAAGTGTTTGTCTCACACGCCGCCGCAGGCAGCAAGACTGAGGAATTCTGCAAGAAGATTCTTTCTTGGGGAAAACCAGTTTTGACTCTCGAGGACTCTTCTAACTCCCGCCTTATCTCTCTTGGCGCCAAGGCCAAAGGGCCGCAGTTAGCAGCATAAGAGACTTTAGCTCGTTTGAGACTCTTTGCACTTTAGCTCACTCTTACTTGACTGTGGCAGGGGCGTGCTGTAGAATTGTCGCAGCACGGGAGAGAGCAACCACGGGGCGACGTCAATGTATGAATCCTTCTTCGGCTTCAAAGAAAAACCTTTCAACATCACCCCTGACCCCAAGTATCTGTATCTCAGCGGGCAGCATCAGGAAGCCATCGCCCATCTCCTCTACGGCATCCAGGAACGCGGCGGCTTCGTGGTCATCACCGGCGAGATCGGCACCGGCAAAACAACCCTCTGCCGGTATCTGGTCAACGAAATAGACGAGCGCACCGAAGGCGCCATCATTTTCAACCCCAACCTGTCCGAGATCGAGCTTTTGAAATCAATCAACCAGGACTTCGGAATCATCTCGGTCGGCCAGACAAAAAAGGAATTGATCGACGAGTTGAATCAGTTCCTGCTCGAGAAGCGCCTGCGCGGCAAGAACATCGTGCTCATTATTGACGAGGCGCAGAATCTCCATCCCGCCGTCCTCGAACAGATACGCATGCTCTCGAATCTCGAGACCGAGAAGGAAAAACTGATTCAGTTGATTCTCATCGGACAGCCGCAGCTCAAGAAGCTGCTCTCGCGTCCGGAATTGCGGCAACTTGACCAGCGCGTGACCGCGAGGTATCATCTCGACCCGTTGAGTTGGAAGGAAACCTGCGAGTATATTCAGCATCGGCTCGACGTAGCCTCGAACGGCAGCCATGTCTCGTTTGAGCCGGCGGCCATGAAACAAATCTACAAGTTTTCGAAAGGCACGCCGCGGCTAATCAACGTAGTGTCCGACCGGGCGCTTCTCGGGGCTTTCGCGGCAGGCCAGAAGAGCCCAATTACAAGAAAAATAGTGAAACAGGCGATCCGCGAAGTGGCAGGTGACAGATCCTCGCTTCGAGACAGGCTGAGTTTTGACCGCGCGTCCGCCAGAGTCGTGGCCTATGCCGTGGCGGTCACGCTTGCCGCAGCGCTGCTCTTGCATTCCGCCACGACCTTTCTTTCGATGCGCAGGAACGCCGGCTTGACATCCGAGCCGACAACCGAATTGATAGCCGACACACCACCCAGCGTTGTCGCGCAATCGTCAGTCCTCTCGCCACCCGGCCGCGCGGAGGCGGCAATTGCCCGGACGAGTGGCCTGAGTTCGGCAAAGCCGAAGACCCCGGCGCCAGCCCGGCCAACCACTTATTCGGAGGAGCAGACGGGGATGCTGACCGACATGCTCCTCGCGAAAAACCACGAACAGTCTCGAGTGAGCGCTATACGGGGTCTGCTCTCCCTCTGGGGAATAAGTCCTGATCCCGGCATGCCGAACGCGGGTAATTTTTATGGCATCGCTACGGCATTCAACATGCGCTGCACGGAACTCTGGACGAACTTCGATGGATTGCGCTCGTTTAACGTGCCGTGTATCCTCGAGATGTTCGTCCCCCAGGAATTCAAGCCGAGGTACGTGGTTCTGCTCAGTCTCGGCGCGAACAACGCAAAAATACTCTCCGGCGACGCCCAGCCGCTCGTGGTCCCACTTGAAGTCATTGACCAGTCCTGGCTGAGGCGAGCCTTCGTTTTCTGGAAAGACTTTGAGAATCTGGGCGAGGCAATGACACCCGGTAATTCCGGCAGCGACGTGGTGTGGCTCCAGTCGAGCCTGCAGGCCCTCGGATTCTATACCGGCCCGCTGAACGGCGCATTCGATGAAGCTACGGAATTGGCCGTCAGGCAGTTCCAGCAGAGAAACAACTTGTTGCTGGACGGGATCGTCGGTCCGAAAACAAAGCTTGCGATCTATGGGAACCTCGACGTCTACTCGATGCCGCGCCTGAACGATAAGACCATATGAGTATAATACTGAAGGCGTTGAAAAAGGTGCAGGACCAGAAGGCGGAAGGCCCGCCCGAAGCGTTTGTGTCCGGCGCGGAGAAGATTGACGAATTCGATCCGACGCCTGCCCTGTCTCCTAGTTCCGCAGTTATGTCTGCGGATGAAGCGCCCACCGGCTCGCCTGTGCAGAGAGAGCTTCGGTCTCCACCCGCGACGGTCGCGGTCAAGCGGCGACGGTCCGTCAGCGGGTTCAGAATTCTCATTGGCTTGATACTTGTCCTTGGGCTTTTCACTACCGGCTGGTTCGTGAACACGATCTTCTTGAGTTCGCGACAGCCTGTTCAAACAGGAGAACCGGCGCCGCAGACGGCCGCGGAACAGCACGTGGGACAGGTGAGCGCGCCTCCGCAGATATCGCCTCCTGCCAGCCGTGAAATGGCCGCTTCACTGCCAAAGCAAGCTCCGGCTCCGGTGGCCGAGCAGGTTGAGATACGCACCGAAAGCACAAGAGATATCGCAAAGGCGGCGCAACCGGCGGCACGAGTTGCCCGAACTGAAGAGCCGAACTTACCTCCCAAGCCTGCCGCAAAGGAGGCTCACTCCGTGAGCCCGATTGTGGAGGAGCAAACGAGACGGCCCGAGCAAAGACGCCGGAAAGAGAATGCAGAAGGGCCGGAGAAATCGGAAGAACCGGCAGGCAGGCCCGAGTTGAAAATAAATGCGATCGCATGGAGAGAGACGGAGCCGAAGGCGATCGTCAATATGCAGCGCGTCTTTGTCGGCGACGTTGTTGAGGGCGCGACCGTCAAGACGATCAATCGCCACAGCGTAGTATTCGAGTACGAGGGCGAGACCTTCGAAGTCCGCTTCTGAGCTTTCCAATCCGCAGATTGCGCAGCGCGGCGCAGCCGCAACCAAACACCTTCACCACAAAGGCACCAAGTCACCAAGGAAAAGAAGAAACAGAAGAAGATGCATTCTTAGCCACGAAGGCGCACGAAGGAACACCAAATCAAGTTACACCGCCTTCAGCAGTTCCTCATTGATTTCAACGCCCGCTCGTTTCTTCAGGGCCTCGTAGTAATCCTCGAAAACTTGCGCTTTTCTCTCCTGCAACAGCCTTTCTCTGATGGATGCCTTTTGGGTTTCGTAAGCGGCGGGGTCCGCCGGTATTACTTCGGCCACCTGAACGACATAGGCCGTATTCTTGCTCAAGAACGGGCCAGCGGCCTTTC
The DNA here is from genome assembly GCA_964450145.1 of uncultured bacterium. Lineage (GTDB taxonomy): Bacteria > Abyssobacteria > SURF-5 > SURF-5 > SURF-5 > JACRIR01. The sequence continues at coordinate 6,050 of CAYVDS010000164.1, read as the reverse complement.
CAACCGGCTGATCGAACACGGCATCAGCCAGCCCTTTCACGCGGGCTAACTCCGGCGGATAGCCGCGCCGCGTGAACGGCGCTGTCTCAGTCACTTTCGGCGCACCCGGAACTTTGTCCAGCGAGATGCCCTTTTCATTGGCCTCTTTCACGATTTCTTCCGCCCTTGTGCGCGCGAGGGCCATCCCGCTTTCCAGTTTGAGGGCAGCCTGAACGTTGTCCTCGACCTCCTGCAACGGTGGTATTCGTTCCGGAATCCGCTCGGTCACCTGGACCACATAGTAGGTGGTTCGTGTCTCGATCACCCCTGAGACTTTTCCCTGTCCAAGACCGGGCACGATGTCGGCTATCTCGGGCACATAGCCGAGGGCTGGTATCGCTTTGCTCGTCTCGGGAAAGAGCGGAGTAGTCTTGGCGCTTAATTTCATATCGGCCGCCGCTCGCTCGAGAGCTCGCTCAGGAGAACCAGCCTTTTGGGCTTCGACCGACAATTGAGTCGCCTGTTCTTCGATAGAGAGGAGCGTGTCCTCAGTCGGCTCGACCTTGAACAGGATATGCCGCGCGTGCACTTCCTTGGTGTCGCCGGCGCCTTTGATTTCCTCAACCTTGATGATGTGGTAGCCGAATGGCGTCTGTACGAGGTCGCTTATCTGTCCGGGCTTCAGTGAAAAAGCGGCGTCTTCGAATTCTTTGACCATTCTCCCCTTGCCGAAGAAACCCAGGTCGCCCCCTCTGGCCGCCGTGGCTTTGTCATCGGAATTCTTCTCGGCGAGGGCCGCGAAATCCTCGCCTGCCTTCGCCTTCTCGAGCGCGTTCAGGGCATGGCCCTTCATATCTTCGAAGTCCATGGGGCTCGGTTCCTTCTTGATCTCGACGTATGCAAGCTTGGCCTGAGCGGGTTCGGCGTACTCTTGCTTGTGCTGTTCGAAATACTTGCTCAGTTCCTCAGCGGAGACATCCAGCAGTCCGGCCGCAAAATCAGTCGCTGCCACTGCGGCAAACTTGATCTTTGCCGTCTCGTGTTGCCGCTGATATTCAGTGCGCACCTCTTCATCCGTCACCCGGGCGGAAGCTCCGATCATATCCATCAGCTTTTGAAGCTGCATCCCCTCCCTCTCCTGCTCGATGAGGGCGTCCCAATTCACGCGCGGGTTGTTGAGCAACTCATTCCACTTGGCGGCGTCAAACTTACCGTCGGTAAGAAAAACGGGATTCTTCTTCAGCGTAGCCTGCACCTCTTCATCGGACACGACGATTTTGAGGCGGTCAATCTCTTTTTCGAGCAGCATCTTTCGGATCAAGCGGTCCAGCGCCTGCTGTTTCAGATTCAAGGCCTTCTCCATTTCGGGAGTGAGCGCGCCGCCGAGGTTCGAGCGGGCCATCTCCCTCAGGGATTGATAGTAATGCCCGAACTCCTCGAATGAGATTTTCTGGCGGCCGATCTTGGCGACGATCTGCTCTTCCTTCCTGCTGATTGACGAGGTCGACGTGCCCCAAAGGATGAACGTCGGCACAATGAGGGCGGTGATGGCGATGAGGAAGCGCCTCGTGTTTTTGCGCATGAAATCAAGAAGCATAATCCAATTTTCTCCAGGTTTTGGGATATCACTGAAACCGTTGATCGTTTGAAATATCATAACATTATAGCTTTTCATGCAAGCTTTTGCAACGACACTGCTGGGGTTAACAGGCAATGATGAATGATGAGTGATAAATGATGAATAGTACAGCAAGTCGCGATGTGAGTGCCCGGGTTGTGACGCATTGCGAAAGAGAAAGGGCGAAGTGTGAAGGGTGAAAGGTGAAAGGGAACGGGCAGACAATGATGAATGATGAGTGATGAATGATGAATGATACGGAAAGTCATGACGCGGTGACGCGAGTGACGCGTTTCTTGGGGTTGCTGCTACAAAATTCATGGGAATAGCCGATGCATGCAGATGAGTGTCTTTCAAGGACATGACGCATATGACGCAAGCATGACGCAAGACCACGGAAGAAGATCGAGGTTTGAAGTGTGAAGAGTGATGGGCGAAAGGGGATGCGTAAAGACATTGCTGGTAAGGGCTTGTGAAGCCAGAGTACGCATGATCTGGCAGGAATTTTTGAAGAAATATGACGCATAACTCGAAACTCGAAACCCGAGACTCGAAAGTTTGCGCGTCTCACGCGGCATCCCGATGTTTATGATGAACGATTGCGGGGAGTGGGTCAAGGAAGTTTTTGTTGATGAATTGTGCGAAAGATAGAAGGCGCTGCAAGAGAGCAGCTTAAGAGGCCTGACAGAAGAACTATCCTCCCGATTAAGAGCGCTCTGTGGCTTGCTCTCGCGTGTCCCAGATTTCGCTGATTTCCGCCGATTCAGTTCGCTCAAATTTGCGCCATCCAGGGTTTACTCCTTAGAAGCTCACTTTTTCGTGATTCTGTCAATGTGTAGGCCTGACCCTTTTGTTTTTCCCGATAATAGTATAGCCCGCTCTCCTGATCGTATTCGCGGGCGGTATAGGTGAAGGGATTTGCGCGCGAGCCGGATTCTGAAATGATCTTGCCGAAGGCGGAGTAATCATAGCTTCGGGCTATGGCCTGACCAGAATCTGTCATCTGACAGATACTGCCCAGCGCGTCCGAGTGGTACCAGTATGTTTCTCCACCGCGGAACATGCTTATGGGGTTGTCGATCCCAAAACCCTGGACATAGTTCGCCACGAGGTTGTTGTTGCCGTCGTATTCGGCGACGAAGTTCTGGCCGTCGTAGTAGTAGCGGTTGATGTTGCCGCTGCGGTCGCGTTTTTCGATTCGACGGCCGAGAGCATCGTATTTGTGGGCGGAATAGGTGGCGTCAGGATAATCTATCCGCGTGATCTTGTTCTCGTAGTCGAATGTGTAGGTGGTGATGTCAGAGCCGTTTTGCGTTTTCTTCGTTAGGTTGCCGTTCTTGTCGTAATTGAACGTGATGCTGTCGTAGGAGGTGAGTTGATTGTTGGAGTTATAGCTGTAGTTAGAATAGTCGGAATCGGTTGTGCGGTTGCCGACGGAATCATAGGTGAAAGTTTCGAGTGTCGATGGGTCGGGCCCAAGCCTGTAAACCTCGGTGATCTCGTAGATGTTGTCATAGCTATACTTCAACTGCTTCTCTGTGGCTAAACCAGTGTCCCTTGTTCGCTTTGTCCGATTGCCTGTTTTGTCAACCTCATACGTGAAGCTCGACAGCACGGTGTTGTCCGACTTCTTGTTCGCAAGCAGTGTCAGACGGTTCGCGTTGTCGTACGCATACTGGGCTTTTGTTCCGTTGCCGTATGTGCGGAGCGTGAGCGTGCCGCCGTCGTCGTAGTAGTAATTGGTGGCGTTATTATAGACGTCGGTGATGCTGGCGACCTGATTGATGAGCGTGTAGGTGAAACTAAGCTCGTGACTGTCGGGTCCGGCCATGCTTGTGCGGTTGCCGACGGGGTCGTACTCGAAACTGATGGACTTGCTCGGATTCGAGCTTATTTGCTGAGTTGTGCCCGTCACGCGATAGAGATTGTCATACGCAAAGCTGACGCTGCTATCGCTGTCAATCGCCGAGGTCATTACCCATTCTATCATATGATAAGGCGCCTGTGCTTGTCTTTGAGTTCACCGCAAAAGCGTGCCAAGAAAACCAAGCATGGAACCGCGGATGAATCCCGCAGGAGCACGAACGGCAGCCTGGGCACGGGGGCGCGGGAATGCGCGCGGATGAAATCCCCCTCTTTCCCCCTTCGCAAAGGGGGAGGAGGATTTGCCTATCCTACGTTCGGAATCTTGAATTTGTGTGACTACTATCCAAGGGAAAAAAGCTGAACCGCAGAGGACGCTGAG
>CAYVDS010000164.1:0-2198 GCA_964450145.1 uncultured bacterium | reverse complement strand
CCCCTTCGTGACCCCCTCGCTTTTCTTGTCTGTGGTTCCATCTGCTTTTTTTTTTTTTTTCGGCCACACCACACTATGCTACTAACGTTCGAAATCGTGAATTCCTGTTGTTTTCTTCTTCGTTTTCCAAGAATCTGCGTCCATCCGTGTGCATCTGTTGGCTAAGAATGCCTCTTTCTTCTGTTTGTTCATTTCCTTGGTGACTTGGTGCCTTTGTGGTGAAGGCGTTTGATTGCGGCTTCGCCGCGCTGTGCTCTCCGTGGTTTAACCAACGACATGCCATATTATAATCGTCACCGAATGCAGAAATCGTGCGGATTTTGGGGAAGCGACGAAAAAAAGTTGGTATATACGCGCGAGCTCATGGAATGAAGCGGCCTGTTGTGTTGCATATAACAACATATTTGTCGCAATAGCACACGCTGGTGTACGCGGATTTTCAGAGGAATAAGCGAGGGAAAGAGGAATGACATATTCCAGATATTGCTGAGAAAGAAACCCATGAATCTCTTTCAGATAAGCCAGAGCCTGAACATCTTCAAGACCCCCGTCGAGCAGTTCGTCGAGCTGTTCGAAATCCTCCACCATTTCAATTGCCTTCGCGAGAAAGGGCTAATTGAGCAAAAAGAATTTACTTTCAGCCTTTGCTGAGGTTCCTGCGCCCGACATGTCTTTGTGCGGAAGGAATTGCTATGAGCAGCCTACTACACCTGCGGCGGGGTTAGTTCTGTACGGCGTGTTGCCCAAATGTTTCGGTTAGAAGAAAAATGGATTCCTGCCTTCGCGGGAATGATAAAAACCAAAGAATTCTGTGAATATCATTCCTCATCCGGGCAGGTAATTCATCGAAATTGGTTCGGGCAACACGCCGTGTAGTCCCGTCTCCGCGTTGACAGAGCGCCGTGCCTGTGTTAGAATTTGTGCAAGTCCCCCGAAAGAGAATAAAACCTCATGGAAGAAATCAGCGGAAAGCTCCGCGCTGCTCCCACCTTCCGGCAAAAACTCATTATCTGTATTGCGGCAGTGGCGGTAGCCTGCAGCGGCCTGTGGTTTGTGAAGCACCGCGAAATGTGGCAGGACCCGGCAAAAATTAAAGTCGATCCTGCGATTGAAGAAAGGATAGGCGCGCTGCTCGAGGAATCAAGAACAGCGGCCTTCGAGAAGAAACGCACTATCTTTTATGAAATCCACGACATGGGACAAGACGGGGTGCCCGTTTTGGTGCGGGCGCTCCGGCATGAAGACCCGGGCGTGCGCGCCTTCTCGGCCAATCTTCTCCAATATTGCGATAACATCTCCGTGATTCCCCATCTCGAGGCAAGGCTTGTCGATGAGGACTCGATCGTGAGAAGGTCTGCGCTGTCTGCGCTGGGCCACCTGGGCGCCTTCGAATCAGCCCCGACGATCATACTCGTGCTCAACGACAAAGACGATTTTACCCGGTGTCAGGCAGCGCTCGTGCTCGGCAGCTTGGGAGGCAAAAGGGCAGTATCGCCCCTCGTAGAAATGCTGGAGAGGGACCCTTACCCGATTGCGAGGCGAATGGCCGCTCACTCGCTTGGAGAAATAGGGAACGAGAAAGCGATTCTGCCTCTCGTCAACTCGCTGAACGATCGGGACTACTACGTTCGTTCCGCCTCGCTTGTGGCGCTCAATCGCATAACAGGCGCGGGATTGGGGCCGCGAAGAGAACAGTGGACCGCGTGGTTGAGCCAGAAATAGAATCCTGCGTCTCTCGAATGATCAGTTTGACCCAAGAATAGGCGAAAGGGAGCGAGCGACGAGTCAATCGCTTGCGGATTTTGGATTGTGAATTGCGGATTGGAACTAGAGAAGAAGAAACAGGGAATCCACAGATTGCGCAGATTCTCACAACGCGGCGAAGCTGCAACCAAACAACAAAGAAGAAGTATTTGAACCACAGATTTTCACGGCGCAGCGACGCCGCAACCAAACTCGAAGCAACCACGGATTGCGGATTGCACGGATTAACAACTCAACAAGACCCTCAGAAGGTCATTCTCATAAAAGTTGGAATCAATTTAGCGACAATAAGTTATGCAAGTATCTCTTGAAAATCACGACAGAAATTAAAGAAAATGCAATGGAGTAGTACGGATTGCACGGATTGGGCAAAAAGAAGAAGAGGCATCTTAGCCACAGATGCACACGGAGTGCGCCAAGGAAGCGTACAAGTT
>CAYVDS010000163.1:7116-10870 GCA_964450145.1 uncultured bacterium | reverse complement strand
GAAGATAGTGAAGGATTTTCGCCGCCGCACGCAGAGAAACCGGAGGGACCTCGAGAGCAGCGTCGACGAGAGAATCGAAAAGGCTTTGAAGAGCTTCCGTCTGCCGACGAAAAAAGACGTTGTGGAACTTTCGCGGAAGATTGATCAACTCGAAAGAAAGATCGCCCGATGGCCGAGGAAAGTCGCAGCCGTATAATGAGAATAGGGACCGACCCTCATTTCGGGTCTGTCCCTGTTTTTGCGTACTTCGGGTCTGTGAGTCTGTCCCGCAATTGGCAGGGCGGCCTTGAATTCTGTAGGTGCGAATTTATTCGCACAATGTCTTTGGGCGCCTTTGACACCGCGCCTGCGAATGAATTGGCGCCTGCATTGCGGGAGAGTCTATCTGTCCCTGTTTTCCCGTTCCTTGACAAAGTTTTTCCGGGGATGGTAGATTATAAAAGAAGGAACATTCGGGAGGCGATTCGGTCGTTCTGAAAGGGTTCTCGTAGTGGCCAGGAAGCAATCCGGGCGAAAGACAGCTCCCTCCGGCGGCAGTCTCGCGATCATGGGTGTCTCGAATTTCGTTGGTGTTCGTCTCGCCGAGACGCTGGCGGAAGACAAGAGATTCCGTAAGCAAGTTATCGCGCTCGATTCGAGCAAGCCTGCGTTTTCCTCCGAGCGTATCAAATTCCTCAAAATCGATTTGACCCAGCCTACCGCCGATTCGGCCATCGCGGATGCGTTACGCGATTCCGGATGCGACACCGTCGTTCATCTTTCCTTTTTCGGACAGCCGACGCGGGACGAGTCATACGCGCACGAGTTGGAAGTCATCGGCACAATGCATGTGCTGAACGCGTGCGCTCAGACGGGCGTGAAGAAAATAATCATTGCAAGCACGACGTCGGTTTACGGCGCTTCCCCCCGGAACCCCAACTTCCTTACAGAGGATCATCCCCTGAACGGCAACAAGAATTACCGGTACATCCGCGACAGGGTCGAAGTCGAGAACCTCGCCAGACGTTTCAGGGAGGCCCATCCCGAAATCACCGTCACCGTGCTTCGGTTCGCGATGATTCTCGGGCCGACCGTGCAGAACCTGGCGACGCAATATTTCCGCCGACTGTTCGTGCCGACGCTGCTCGGCTATGATCCGCTCGTGCAGTTTCTCCACGAAGACGACGCCGTGCGGGCGTTCCGACTTGCTATCGATAAAAATTGCTCCAACGCCTACAACATTGTAGGCAAGGGTGTGCTTCCTTTGAGCACCGTCATCAGTCTCATGGGGAAATTCAATTTGCCCCTCGTTCACGCAGTCGCGTATCCTGTCATTTCGGCCCTGTGGCTCGTAAATGCAGCCGATGCGCCCGGCCAGCATCTCGACTACATCCGCTACCTTTGGGTTGCCGACGGGGAGAAGGCTAAACGGGAGTTGGGCTTCGAGGCCCGCTATTCCACCAAGGAGGCGGCAATGGGTTTCGCCGGAGCGGAACGCCTTCGGAAAATCCACCTCGCCGTCGCCTCTGAGCCGTGATGCGGAAAATCGCTTTCGTAAATGAAAAGGGAGGAACGTGCAAGACCACGCTGGCGGTCAATGTCGGCGCTTATCTTGCTCTCGAAAAGCAGCTTCGCGTACTTCTGGTCGATATGGACCCTCAGGGGCAGGTCGGAAAATCACTGGGCATCGAAGTGCGTGATTCTACGCGCACCATCTATCAGCTTCTGTCCGGCCCAAAGTTGCAACCCGCCGACGTTATTCAGCCGAGCCGGATCAAGGGACTCGACGTCATAATATCCAATAAATCACTCATAGATTTCCCGCTTGCGGTCGCGGCAGAAACCGCGCCCGAGAGAAAACTTGAGCAAAAGTTCAACGGATTTCACGGCTATGACTACCTGATATTCGATTCCCCGCCTTCGCTTGGGCTCACTACAATCAACATCATGCTCGCCGCCGGGGAAATAATCATACCGGTGGCGCTTACGTATTTCGCGCTCGACGGCTGCTCCGAGATAATGGAGACCATCGGCTCGGTCAGCGAAAGCTTCGGGCGGCCAGACCTGCGAGTGAGCATGGTCGTTCCGACTCTTTATCGCAACACGAGGCTCGCAAACGAGATCATGCAGAAACTGAAGGAACACTTCGGAAACCGACTCGCAAAGACGGTCATCCGCTACAACGTCAGGATCGACGAGGCCCAAAGCCACGGCCTCACAATCTGGGAATACGACCCTCACAGCGCCGGAGCCGAAATGCTTCGCGAACTAAGTCAGGAGGTTTTGAAAGATGCCAGGAAAGGTTCTCGGCAAAGACCCGTTTGAGCGTTCAAAGTCGCCGGCCAAATCACAGGCGGAGAAAGAAAAAGCGGACGCCGCCGCGGGGGACATAAGGTCTCCTGAAATCGGAGAGAGCGGGAAAGCCGCGACGGCAAAGCGAATCAAGCTCCTTGAGCCATCGAAGAAACCGGCGAAGCCGGCCGCCGCAGAGAAAATCATCGAAAAGAAGATCGAGAAGAGAATCACTGAGTTCGAGAATCGACTCGGCGAGCTCTTGCAGGGAACAGAAGAGGTCGACAAAGGCGTCAAATCAAAAAAACAACGGGCGTCCCAACCAGCAAAAGCAGAAGAAGAGGCCTTGTCTTCATCCAGCGAGGGCGAGAGTAGCGCTTCATCCGAAGAAAGCGCGGATTCCGACAGCGCAGAGAACTCCTCGGCCCCAGAGGAATCGGAGGGATTACTGGGCCAACTCTTGAGCTTGGCCTCTCCGCGCAAAGCGGGCAAACTGATAGGCTCGCTGTGGCTTCGAACACACTCGGACGACGTGGACGAGTTCGGGAAAGACCCTCTTTACGGCGAGAGATTCGAGCCGCTATTCGAATGGCTCTATAAGACATATTGGCGCGTCGAAGTCGAGGGGGTCGAAAATATTCCGGATGAGGGAGCGGCGCTTCTCGTCGCGAATCATTCAGGCATGCTTCCTTTTGATGGGATAATGCTTAACGAAGCCGTGAAATCGGAGAGCCGCAAAGGACGCGAAGTGAGGTTTCTGGCCGAGGATATGTTCAGCACGCTGCCGTTTCTGTCGCCGTTTCTTTCGCGTATCGGCGCGGTCAGAGCGTGCCGGGAGAATGCCGAACGACTGCTCGCGCAAGAGCAGCTTGTGTGTGTCTTTCCCGAGGGCGTAAAAGGCACGGGGAAGCATTTTACGGAGAGATACCGGTTACAGAGGTTCGGCCGGGGCGGCTTTATCAAGCTTTGCATGAAGACAAAGGCGCCGCTGATACCCGTCGCAGTAGTGGGGGCCGAGGAGATTTATCCGATTATGGCCAAGTTCGAATGGATCGGAAAGCCGTTCGGCCTTCCTTATCTTCCCATCACCCCGTCGTGGCCGCTTCTGGGGCCGCTGGGGCTCGTTCCCCTGCCGAGCAAGTGGCGCATCCGGTTCGGCAAACCTGTTCGTTTTGAGAAATACGGACGCGACGCCGCAGACAATGATATCCTTGTCAACAAGGTAAAGGAAGATGTTCGCGGGAAAATACAGCATATGGTTGACGATTCGTTGAAGAAGCGGAGATCAGTCTGGTTTGGGTGATCAAAAATCGGGGGCAGAAAAAATCGGGGACACCATGCCGCATGGTGTCCCCGATTTTTGCGGCTTACCCGATTTTTACCTTCTGCGGTCGTTTCGCCTTCCCTTGCTTCTTGGCGCTCAGACTTTGCATCTCGCGCTCGAGCACCGAAATGACTGCTTCGAGCACGTCTATCTTGGCGG
>CAYVDS010000163.1:3327-7106 GCA_964450145.1 uncultured bacterium | reverse complement strand
GAGATAGGTGTCTTTGCGGATATCGGTCTGGCGGTTCCTTTCAGCTTCCTCCATCCGCTCGATGAGCGCATCGAGGACGGAGCGCAGAATGACAAATCCATTCTTTATTAAGGGGAGAATCTCCTGAACGAAACCGTCGCTGACAGCCGCTGATTTGGGGCGCATAGGGGTCTATTTCCCGAATGTTATGTTGAGCGCGTCTCCCTCGAACTTCGCTTCCACAATCTGGGTCTGGCTCAGGCTTCGCGGCAGAAGGATGTTGCGACGGTAATTGCCCACTTCGACGACGAGTTCTTCGCCGACAACCCAGATGTTAAGGTCCTTCTTCTCCGTTCCGGGAAGGTGAATCGACATCATATATCGATCGTTTGTCTGTTTTGTCTTTATTGGAGGCTCTTTGTAGAAAACCTGTGACGGGTCGGTGTCGCCGAAGACGTTCTCCGCCATCGCATGGAGCAGCTTCAGACCCACCATCTCCCGGTCAAAGAGCTTTCCTGTGAAAATCGGCAGCGGGTCGAAAATGGTCTTTGCTTCAGCCAGATATTTCGACTGCACCGCTCGCCAACGCTCGAAATAGGAATCGGCGACCTCGGCCGGATATATGCGGTTCGCTATCACTGCGTCGACGGTGAAGCCGAAAAGATTCAGGTAGCTGTATGCTCGCTGCGATTCTTTGATGACCATTTTCTCGGGATTGAACACGAGCCTTATCGAGGAGTTCTTGGGGTTAGTGAGGATTTCCTTCATCCCCTCGACTTTGTAGAAGAGTTCTTCGACCGAACTGTACACGTCGTCGGTCGGCAGCGGCACTTTCACGAGACGTTCAGCGATTGGTCTGACGGTCTTCACGATGCGGCGCTCGATGTCGAAGAACCGGTCCATATACCATTTGATGACGTCGGGCATGCTGAGCATACGCACCGTGTTCGCTGTGGGAGCGCAGTCGATTATCGCAACCTCGTAAGATTCGTTCTCGAAATATTCCCTCAGTTTGAGCAGGCTGAACAGTTCCTCCATCCCCGGGAAGACTGCAAACTCTTCGGCCACGAGATCCTCAAACCCACGGCTTTTCAAGAACTTGGTCACGTACTTCTGTATGCGGCCCCAATTCTTCTTGAGCTCCTCGTTTACATTAATCTCCTCTGCCGTCAGATTCTCAGTGATTTTCTTCGGTTTCACCCCGATCCTGCAATCGAGCGAGTCTGCAAGGCTGTGCGCGGGGTCGGTGCTCATCACGATGGTCTTCTTGCCCAACTCGGCGCAGCGGACGGCTGTCGCCGCCGATACGGTAGTCTTGCCCACGCCGCCTTTACCGGTATAAAGGATTATTCGCATTGTTCCGCCTGAAAAAGTAATGTGTCCTTAATCCGGGGACACGATGCCGCATCGTGTCCCCGGATTAAGCGTGCCGCATCGTGTCCCCGATTTAAGAGCGATCCGCCGTGCACATAATGCATCGCGACTAGGTCGCATGCTCAGAATCACAACAAAGCAACTCATTATAGCATGCGCCCACGCTTCTTTCAAAAAGCGTTAAACCGTCAGATGCCGCCTCTTTTTCCCCTTTGTTCTCAACTCCGCCATGAAGCGGACGATTTCAGTGGCGTCGTCCAAGAGTCTGGAAAATGGGGACAGACCCGCCACAAAGGGTCTGTCCCTATTTTCCGCAATCGGCATAAGAAGCTTGATGCCGCCGTCGGTCTTGAGTCGCAACTTCTTGCCAAACGTTTTCGATAGAGCTGTTAATTCATCCGAAGCGAACTCGTGGTCCGGCGCCGGACGGTATAACACATTGCCGCCAACTCGGCCTACGAATTCGAGCCCGGCTGCCGCGCCGAGCACGCGCAAGCGCGCTATCTTGAGCAGATTTTCCGCCTCCAAAGGTATCGGGCCGTAGCGATCTGCGATTTCCTCGGTGATCGCCGCGACGTCATCTTCGGTCTTTGCCAGGCCGATCTTCTTGTACAAATCCAGTTTTTGGGCGGGCGAGGCGACATAATCATCCGGGATGAAACAGTCTACATCGAACTCCGCGGTCGGCAAAAGAATCTTCTCGGGTTTTTCTCCTTTGAGTTCGGCGACCGCTTCCTCAACGAGCTGGCAGTACATTTCGAATCCGACGGCCGCGATGTCGCCATGTTGTTCCGAGCCGAGTATGTTCCCTGCGCCTCGTATCTCGAGGTCACGCAGCGCGATCTTGAATCCGGAACCAAGTTCTGAGAATTCTTCAATGGCTTTTAGCCTTTTTTGCGCAACTTCAGTGAGCGCCTGCCGGCCCGGAATCAGCAGATACGCGTAAGCCCTGCGCGTATAACGGCCCACTCGGCCGCGTAGTTGATAGAGATCGGCCAGACCAAATTTGTCTGCGCGGTTGAGGAGCATGGTGTTGACGTTGGGGATATCGAGCCCGGATTCGATGATTGTCGTGCAAACGAGAACATCGATCTGTCGTTCGAGGAATTGCACCATCACCGATTGGAGTTCGTGCTCATCCATTTGTCCGTGTGCGATACCAAGCCGTGCCTCAGGGACAAGCCTGCGCAGGAAAGCGGCCATTCGATCTATCGTTTCCACCCGGTTATGCACAAAGAAGACCTGCCCCTCGCGCGCCATCTCCCTCAGGATGGCGTCGCGAATCAGTTTATCGTTGAACTCAGTCACGACCGTGATCACTGCGAGTCTGTCCTCCGGCGCGGTATTTATGACGCTCATGTCGCGGATACCCATAAGCGCCATGTGAAGCGTGCGCGGGATCGGAGTCGCCGTGAGGGTGAGCACATCCACCAGCTTGCGGAGCTTCTTCAATCGTTCCTTATGCGCGACCCCGAACCGCTGTTCCTCGTCAATGATGACGAGGCCGAGATTCTTGAAGGAGACATCGTTTTGTATCAGCCGATGGGTGCCGATTACGATGTCCACCTTCCCTTCGTTTAAGCTTGCGGCGATTTTCTTTTGCTCTGTGGCGCTCCTGAAACGGCTGAGCATCTCGACGCGGACGGGGTAATCCGCCAGGCGTTCCCGGAACGTCGTATAGTGCTGTTGGGCAAGTATGGTGGTGGGCACAAGGACGGCGACTTGCTTGCCGTCCATCACGCATTTGAATGCGGCCCGAAGCGCAACTTCGGTTTTCCCGTAGCCCACGTCGCCGCATATGAGCCGGTCCATCGGCGAGGGTTTCTGCATGTCGGCCTTCACGTCTTCTATGGCCTGGAGTTGGTCTTCGGTCTCGCGGTATATGAACGCTTCCTCGAACTCGGCTTGCCATGGCGTATCGGGTGTGAACGAAATGCCGGGAAGCACCTGGCGCGAGGCGTACAGGTCGAGCAATTCTCCCGCCATATCGCGGATGGAACGCCGGACGCGCTCCTGGACCCGAAACCATGCCGTGCCTCCAAGCTTTTACAATTTGGGCGGCTCGTCGTCCGAACCGACATACTTCTGCACAAGATGCATCATGCTGACCGGAACATAGAGCTTGTCGCCGCCGAGATATTCGAGCACAAGAAATTCGCTCTTCTGGTCGGGCAGATAAGTGATCCCGCGGTATATCCCGATCCCGTGGTTGACGTGTACGATGTAATCGCCGACGCGCAAGTCAGTAAAATGGGCAATGGGCGCGCCTCCCTTGAATTTTCTGCGAGGGCGTCGATGCGCATACCGCCTGAAAATCTCCTGGTCACTTGCGACAACGAGACTCGTCTCGTCTATCGCAAACCCGCTCCTCAACCTGCCGATGATAATGGACAACTGGTGTTTCTCGTCAAACCGGGGCAGCAAAT
>CAYVDS010000163.1:0-3317 GCA_964450145.1 uncultured bacterium | reverse complement strand
TGCGCGTTCATAGCCGCATCCTGAAGAATTTCGAGCAGACGCTTGCTTTCCCCCTCGTTATTGCATACGAGAGCGACTTGGAAACTGCCGTCGAGCCATTGCCCGAGCTTGCTCATGAAGCTTTCGAGCTGACCGGCAACCGGATCAAGCGAATTTGATCGACATTCGATGTATTGGAAACCGCGAAACGTGTCCGAACTCTGCTCAAACCGGCTCAGGCACACCATCGGCGCCGAAGCGCTGGCAAGAATCTGTTCAAGCGTCGCCAGTTCTTCACGGGCTACGTCGTATAGAGGAGCGAGATGCTGCTGGCTCGCCTCCCGCTCCGTGAGGAGCGGCTCGTCCCACGCAATAATTGCGTCCTTCGGCAGGTAGTCCAGGAGCGACGCTTCGCCGTCGCTTGCCGAGTCAACCCACCGGTTGCGCGGCATAACCTGTATCTGGTCAAGTTTCTCGAAAGACCGCTGTGTTACGACGTCGAACACCCTGATAGACTCGACCTCATCTCCGAAAAACTCGATGCGGAACGGGTCTTGGGCGCACATCGGAAACACGTCCACGATGCCGCCTCGGATGCTAAACTCGCCGCGTGTCTCCACCATGCTTGACCTGTGGTATCCCCTTTGAACCAGCGCGGAACTCAGTTCCTCGAGCGGCCACGTGTCGCCCACCCGCAATGAAAAGATCACGGGGGCGACCAGCGAGGGTTGGGGCAGGCGTTGCAGAATCGACCTGATTGGCGCTACGACAATCGGTCTTGTTTGGCTTTCAGCCGGATTCAAGAGGTTTCGCAGAGCCACAAGACGCTCCGACACGCTTGTGTCCGGCGGCAGGACTTCTGCGGGAGGCAGGAATTCTCTAGGAGGGAACAGGAAAAGCCTATTCGAATCGTAAAAACTTTCAAGGTCTCCCACAGCGGTCTCTGCGGTCTCGGTGGAATGGGTTACATAAAGCATGGGGCGTCCGAGAGATTCTGCGAGTTCACCCGCGATGAGGCGAGGCAGAGCGCCGCACAGCCCGTGTATCCACACGCGCGAAGTATTCGACGAAGCCGCTTCGGCGGCCTTCGTGAACGCCGAGAGTTTTCTTATTTTGCCTATCATAAGTCAGTCGAAGAAGAGATTCTTTGCTTAGCTCCCAAGAAACCAACCGGTTATTCGGGGACACCTTGCGTCAAGGTGTCCCCGAATAAGCTAACGATGCGTCAAGGTGTCTTCGAATCAAGGGGCGCTTCTTCCACAATCAACCTCACGCGGAGGGGACAAGGCGCTCCTGACAGCGCCAGACACAGCAATACCCCGCCTCTCCCCTCGAAAGGGTGAGGAAGGGTTACGCTGGGTAGGAGCGCGCCGTATCTGCTCGTCAGCTTTTTCCGGGATGAGTCCCGATTCTTGTTGCCAAGAGTTTGTTGGCGGCGTCAATCACACCCTGCGCGTTCAATCCGTATTTTCTGAGCAAGGCAGATCGCGGGCCGTGCTCGACAAACTTGTCCGGAAAACCCAGCACGGCGAAGCTGATGGCCCTGTCGGGTTTCAGCCGCGCAATCAGCCCCATCAGCGCGCTGCCGAATCCGCCGGATACGGTGCCGTCCTCAATAGTGATGACCGCTTTGGCCTTTTCAACTATTCGGCAATAGGCTTTCTCATCCAACGGTTTTGCGAAGCGGGCGTTGACGAGGCCTGCGGCTATGCCCTCGCGCGCCAACTCCTCCGACGCCTGCAAGCCCACTTCCACCATTGCGCCAAGGGCGACAATCAAGAGGTCATCGCCTTCTCGCATTACTTCCGGCCGGCCCATCTCAATGGGGGAAACAGCCCCTTCCTGAGGGACCGAAGCGGAGGAGTCGCGCGGATACCTGATTGCGACGGGGCGGGTCTGCTCATGGGCCCAATCCAGCATTGCCTTCAGCTCCGCGCCGTTCTTTGGCGCCATGACGACGATATTTGGAAGACTGCGCAGGTACGCGATATCGAACATACCGTGGTGCGTAGGTCCGTCCTGGCCTACTGCGCCTGCGCGGTCAATCGCGAACATTACAGGCAGGTTTTGCAGGCAAACGTCATGGAATATCTGGTCGTATGCGCGCTGCAGGAAGGTTGAATAGACCGCTACGACCGGACGGAAGCCGCCGCAGGCCAGTCCTGCCGCGAAAGTCACCGCATGCTGCTCCGCTATTCCGACGTCGAAAAACCTGCCGGGGAATTTCTCGGCGAACTTTTTCAGCCCCGTGCCTTCCGTCATGGCCGCGGTTATAGCGACCGTCTTCGGGTTTTTCTCGGCGATTTCGACTATGTGCTCTCCGAAGACCTCGGAATAGTGCGGGCAGTTGTGCGAATCGCTTTGGGGCGGCAACGGCTCGCCCGTCTCGATCCTGAACGCATGAATGCCGTGAAAACTGCTGGGTTCGGCTTCGGCGTACTCGTAACCTTTCCCCTTCTTGGTGAGCACGTGGAACAGAATCGGGATTCTGAAGGCCGCGATCTTCTGCAAGGTCTCGATCAGGATGCCGAAGTCGTGACCGTCAACCGCGCCGACATACTTGAACCAAAAAAAAAAAAAAAGGGAGCCGGGCTTAAGCAGGCTGGCTGCGCTCTTCTGCAGGCGCTTGGCCGTCTCAAAAAGCTTCGAGCCGACGGCGGGAATCCGTTTGAGAATGTACTCGACATCGCCCTTGAATCTGTTATACGAAGAAGCGGTTATCAGTCGGCTTAGATACAGCGACAGAGCGCCTACGCTCTTGGATATTGCCATCTCATTGTCATTCAGGACGACTATCAAATCTTTTCCCATATGGCCGACGTGGTTCAGCGCCTCGAACGCGAGGCCGCCCGTCATCGAGCCGTCGCCGATGAGCGCTATCGTCTTGAATCTCTCGTCTGCGAGGTCGCGAGCGCATGCCAGGCCGGCTATCGCCGAAATGCTCGTGCTTGCGTGTCCTGTCGTGAAACAGTCAAATGCGCTTTCCTCGCGGTTCGGGAACCCGGCCAGACCTCCGAGCGTGCGAAGCGTCTTAAAGTCGTGCCGTCTGCCGGTGATAAGTTTGTGCGCATATGCCTGATGGCCGACGTCGAAAACTATCTTGTCGTTCGGGCTGTTGAACACGTAGTGAATGGCAAGTATGAGTTCGACCGCGCCAAGGCTCGAGGCGAGGTGTCCGCCCCGACAGGATGTCGTTGAGATTATCTCCTGTCTTATCTCACCTGCCAACTGGCGAAGCTGGTCTGTCGAAAACGCTTTGAGGTCTTGCGGACTGTTTACTTTGTCAAGGAGCCTTTCCATGAATTGCTTACCCTATCTATACTACTCACTGTTAGTTT
>CAYVDS010000162.1:0-10908 GCA_964450145.1 uncultured bacterium | reverse complement strand
ACCGGCAGGTAAAATTTGAGATGAGCGGGTAGGGAGATCTGCCCGCCCCTCTCAGGAAAAAGATGGGTGGTGGGAAAACTTTATAAATACGCCGCCAACGAATCGGCTGTGACTACTTATATCGCATTATCCTCAAATAGTCAAGGGTTTTTTTGTTTTATCGGTCCGCCCCGCGTTCCTTGCGCACTTTGTCAACTGTGCTATCGAGGATTCTTGTCACGAGCGAAGGGACAAACCTGTTCGCGACCCACAGCAGCTTTCCGGCAAAGTTGGGGATGATAATAAGTTTGCCTTTTTCCAGTCCGCTGATTGCGGCCCGGGCGACGTCCTCCGGTTGCATGATGCTTGCGCCTTCGGATATCCTCCGGGTTTCAACCGGCTTCATCTTTATATCATCCACGAGCATAGGCGTGTCAGTGTCGGGCGGACATAGCACTGATACTACGATGCCGTATGGGCGGAGTTCCGCTTTTATGGCTTCCGAGAATCCGATGATCGCAAACTTTGACGCGCCATAGCCCGCATAGCCGAATATGCCCTTGACGCCGGCGAGACTCGCGACATTGAGTATCCACCCGCGCCGTCTTTGCATCATCCCATCAATGACGCTCTTGATCATATAGACTGTGCCGAGGTAATTGACCCTTATTTCGTCCTCGATGTGAGAGATGGGGGTCTTCTCGACATAGCCTGCGTTCGAGACACCGGCTGAGTTCGCGAGGACTAACGGGGGCCCGCACTCTGCCTCGGCGGCCCTCACTGCTTCTTGCACCTGGCTCAGCGTGCCCACGTCGGCTTTGAAATATCCGAACTTCTGCGACGGGTTCACGGCCTGCTTCTTGACTTCTTCGAGCGCCGACTTGAGCAAGTCTTCTCTCCGCGCGATCAAGAACGTATTTGCTCCGCGCGCGGCTAAGCGCTTTGCAATCGCTTTTCCTATGCCGCTCGATCCGCCCGTCACGATAGCACATCCACCCCGAATATCCATAAAGTCTCACTCCTTCAAGAGTGTTCGCTTCTCCTGAGAAAACTTTGGCTGTTTCGCTTAATTCGGGGACACGATGCGGCATCGTGTCCCCGAATTAAGGGCCGCCCTTCCGCCTTTTTCCTTTCGCCTATTTGTTATGGCATTGGGACTTCCGGCAAAGTGCTGCCGCCGTCGATAACTACTTGCGTGCCGGTGATATATGAGGATTCATCGGAAGCAAGGAACGATGCGAGTTCGCCGATTTCAAGAGTGTTGCCGAGCCTCCCCATCGGTATTGTGTTCGCGATCATGTCGAGAATTGGCTGGGGGTCGTCGGGACTGATTTCGCGGACAGCGTTTTCGACCATCGGCGTCCGGATCATTCCCGGGCATATGGCATTTACGGTTATGTTGTCTTTGACGACCTCGAGAGCGAGCGCCTTTGTGAACCCCCAGAGCGCCGCCTTTGTAATCGCATATGCCGTCTCGCCCGCGTTCGCGACCATCGGCCCTGTCACCGATGACATGATGACGATTTTGCCGTATTTCTTTTCGATCATATGCGGGAGAACAGCCTTTGTGCAATTCCACACTCCTTTTATGTTGACGTCAAAATGAAAATCCCTGACTTCGTCGCTCATTTCAAGGAAATTGACCATTCGAGTGACACCTGCGTTATTGCACAAGACGTCGATTTTCCCGAGCTTCGTCGCGACATCGTCAGCCGCAGTCTTGCATTCCTCGTATTTTCTGACGTCAACCTTATGCGCGGTGGCTTTGCAGCCTTCGGCTTGAATCGCTTTTGCGGTCTGGAACACCTTATCGGAAATATCCCACAACACAACGTGCGCTCCGTATTTTGCCATCACCCGGGCGATCCCTTCGCCATTGCCCATGGCGGCTCCGGTGACGACAGCCACTCTTCCGTCCAGTTTACTCATTTCGCCCGCCTTTCCCAAATCCCCCTTCGTCCCCCTTTGCAAAGGGGGAAAGAGAGACTGTCTCGTAATTCTGTAGGTTCGAATTTATTCGCATGCGCGATGCGGAAAGAGCCCGAGAACACTATGCGAATAAATTCGCGCCTACAGAATCTCATCTTGATTTACCGATTACGGGGCAGTCTCAAGAGGGGGATTTCATTCTTCCCTTGTGTTAGTGTCCTTTCCCATTGCTTTGATACCCAACCCTACACATCCATATTCTAATAATCCTAATACCCAACCTTGTGCATCACGTAGTCTTTGTATCCGGTGGTCACCCGAATATAACCGCTGAGTTCCCGGTCAAGCTCTTCGTCGCCGGTGTCCACAAGCAACGGCCTGCCGGACAGGGATATGAGCTTTTCTTTTGTCGCAATAATTATGATGTTTTCTTTGCCGACCGCTCGAATGACGCGAGGGCTGAACTGCTGGTTGCCGCGACCAAAGATGTGTCCCTGCCCTCCAATCGCTGTCACAACAATCCGGGCGCAGTTTCCGTTCACGAGTTCCATCAATCGAGTTTCTGAGACATCGTTCGCGATGAGGCGTTTGTTCCGGATGACATCGACTCCGAGCAGCGTATTCTTCAGCCCCAACCTGTCCATGATGACGCGCGTCGTGGTGCCCGGACCGATGAAGTAATAACAGTTGTCACTCATTTCCGCAATCACATCGTCCGCAATTCCGTAAAGCGCTCGCTGCTCCGAGACGATTCCGCCCGATTTGACGTTCTGAATGAACCGTCTCTCGTCGGGCACAACGAGATAGCCGTAAAGCTTTGCGGCGACTGTTCCGCCTCGAAATGCATCCTCGTCTATATCCATCACTTCGGCAGTCCTCGTGGCTTTCAATCGGCCTTCGAGAAACATCACCGCGACCTCTCCGGCGCTTTTCGGCGTGACCGCATAGACTGCCGAGTGTATTTTCACGCCGGCAGGCACGCCTAGCGCGGGCACGTTCTCCCCTATCGCATCGCAGACGTCGCGCGCGGTTCCATCTCCGCCTGCGAAGAGCACGAGCGCTACGCCTGAGGCCGCCATTTCTCTAGCGGCTCTTTGCGTGTCCACGGCAGCGGTGTGTCCGCTGCGAATAGAGCCGATTATTACCGGACGAAGGCCCGCCGACCGGCATTCGTCTTCTCCCATTTCGGCGGGATAAGTGACGACATCGACATGGTCTTTGAGGCGAGCGAGCGCCTTAAGCGCCTCGACGGCCCTATGGGGGGACTCGGGTTGCGCGCCAAGTTGGCGCGCCTGAGTCAGAGTCTCCGCCCCGTCTGTCCCCTTGAGGCCGACGCGCCCGCCCATACCCGCGATGGGATTCACGATAACACCCAACTTCTTGATCGATTTTGGATTTTGGATTTCAGATTTTGGATTGAAGGATACAACCATGTTGACTTTCGTATCTATGAGCCGTGAACCCCGCGCTTTGCGCGGCCCCTTTCCCCTGTCATTCTATTCCCTTTATCTTCTTATACTGCCTCCACGTAGTCGCAATGTTTTCCGGATCGAGGATGGCCGGCACAGGGATATCATGGATAGGTGCGTTGAATGGCGCGCCAAAGAGGAGGTCCGGACTCTCGTAGGCCTCCTTCGATATCTGGCGCAGCACGGCCGCGAATTCGTCGATGTCGTCCTTCGAATATGATTCGCACGGTTCCAGCGTAAACGGTTCGGGCACGACGTGCGGATGATGGCTCTGAAAGTAATGTTGCAGTCCGTAATCGACCATTCTCCGCTCGACCTGGTCGCTCCCGACGCCGGTATCCTCCATCAACTTTTCCCACGAGTACCGAACCTGTTCGAGCCTTCGCTTACCCTGCGCATACCAAACGACAACGCCTGGGATTTCCCTTATCTTCTTTTCGAGATAGTTGTTGTTTAGCACTGAAACCTCGGCCGCTTCTCGCAAGCCGTCGGCGCCGTGCTGCATGATCCATGCATATGCCTTCAGGGCAAGAGGCGCGTTCCCGAAGAACGACCTCACTCGGCCAATGCTCTCGGGGCGATTATAGTCCAGATAATACTTCTTGCCGTCGAACTCTACCCTCGGCACAGGCAGGAATTTCGCCAGATTCGAAGTCACACCGAGCGCGCCCATCGCCGGCCCCATACAGCCGTGGGGGGCCGAGAAAGTTTTGTGAATATTGAAATGGCAGAGGTCGAACCCCGCTTCCTTTGCGCGCGCAATACCAAGCAGGCCGTTCGCGTTCGCCTGGTCATACGAGCAGAGCGCCCCGGCATCGTGCGCCGCCTTCACATACTGGTCTATCTCGGGATTATAGATGCCGGTGTCCTCGGGATTCGTGATGAAGATGCCGGCCGTCTTGTTCGACAGAGCCGCCTTTAGCGCGCCCATGTCCGGATAACCGTTTTCGCCCGGCATGAGCGTGATTACTTTATAGCCTGCCGTTGCGGGCGCAGCGGCGTCAACCGGATGCGAGAACATCGTGGTGACGATTTCGCTGCGGGCACGGTCGCCCCTCGAAGCGTGGTACGCCCGGATAATGCATGCGTTTGCGTAAATCGCCTGGCTGCCGCTGCTAGGCTGTAAGCAAAAATAATCGAGTCCCGAGATTTCCTTCAGAAATTGTTCCAGTTTGTAATAGATTTCAAGCATTCCCTGAAGCGTGTCGTCGTCTTGCAGAGGATGAATCTCGGTCATGCCGGGATGCCGGGCGGCCAGGTGTTCCTGAACCTTCGGGCTGTACTTCATCGTGCAGGTCCCCTCCCCGATATCTATTGTCACGTCGGCGCCCATCGTCTGTTGGGATAGACGCATGAAATGCCTGAGAACACGCATCTGGCCGACCTCGGGAAGCGCCGGGGGCTGGCTCCTCCTCATGTGAGCGGGAATCGCCGACAATCCGTCGCCGACTTCAGCGCAAATCGCCTCCTCGGCCTTGGGAACAAGGATTCCTCTCTCGCCGGGCACACTCATCTCGAAGATGATTTCTTCATCCCATTGAGCTTGATGAAATTTTCGGAGCAGCGTCTCTTTATTCCTGCCCATTGCTTTCTCCCTTCTTACTCTATGGCTTCGCGCAAGGCGCTCGTGAGTCGGTCGATGTCTTTCTTCGTCATGATTTCGGTCACGCTGTAGAGAGCGTTCTGTCCGAGGCCGGGAAACTCGCCGGAGATGTCTTTCCCGCCAAAGATTTTGTGCTCGAGCAACGCTTTATTTACATCTCTGACACTCTTGCCGGTCTTATCGAAATTGACGACAAATTCCTTGAAGAACGGAGATGCGAACGCAAGCGTGACACCCGGGAGTTTCGATATTTGCATGGCTGCATACTGGGCTTTTTGCGTAATGGTCTGGCCGAGTTCCTGCATCCCCTTGGGACCCATCAATGAAAGGTACACTGCCGCGGTGATGGCCCAAAGGCCGGTGTTGGTGCCCGTGAACTCGTTCGCTTCCTCTCTGCCGAAGTACGAGAGGTTCATGGGAAGCACCACTCCGAAGCCGTGCTCGCCTTCTTTGACGGTATCCGTGATGCTGACAATGATATCCTTGAATTTCGTTGCGTGGTCCATGTCTGGGGTGCTCGCGATGAAGCCTGACTGTCCGCCGCCGCACTGCATGTGAATCCCGAGCGGATGCAGGTCGCCGCACGCTATAGTCGCGCCGTACTGGGCCGGCGGCTTGAGGACTCCGAGAGAGATGGGGTCGGCGTACACAACGAACTCCGCGCCGTTTTCGCGCACAAGCTTTCCGATGTCCTCGGCTTGTGTTTCGATGAGGCCGAGATATGCGGGATTCTCGATGAACACTGCTGCGGTTTGGGAAGAAATCTTCGATTTCAGATCGTTCATATCGAGCAAGCCGGACTTCCGGTTGAATTCGACCAGGCGGATTTCGATCGCGGACTCCGATGGTCGCTTGAGGTAGTTTCTCAGCACGGTCAATACTTCGGGGTTCATCGACCGTGGAACGAGGACCTGGCTCCGGGCAGTGACTCGAAGTGCCATGCTGAGCGCGGTAGCCGCGGCCTGAGCGCCGTCGTAGGTGGGGATGCTCAGGAAATCCATGTCGAGTAGTTCACCCATCAGGCTCTGGTATTCGAACCATGCCTGCCACTTGCCATGGTCGGCCCACATGAGACTCGAGTACGCGGTCAGGAACTCGCCGCGTCCGTTGATTTCGTCGCAGACAGCAGGCACGAAGTGCTGAGCGCAGCCCGCGCCGAGAAAATTGAGATACTCGGAGCAGTTCTTGTTCTTATTCAATAATTCCTCGACATGTTTACGTATCGAGTATTCGTCGAGTATCGGTTCCGGCAGATTCATTCTTCCCTTGAAGCGCAGATGTTCGGGAATCTCCGCATAGAGTTCCATGACGTCACTCACGCCGATTTCCTTGAGCATTTGCGCTTTCACTTCGGGCACGGAGTTGGGTATATACGGGAATACAGTCTTCTTCTCGGTCATACACGCCCCTTTCACTTCTTTCTTTTTCAACTCGAGACTCGAAACTCAGAACTCGAAAACCGCGCCCGCTTCGGGCGGTTCACTTTCGCCTTTTAGTACGCCGCCTGATAGATTGCCCGCGTTCTTTCTTCATCGAAATCGCGTGGATTATACGAGAAGAATCCCGCCATCTCCATCGTCTCTTCGGTCAGCCGTTGCAGGTCGTCTTCGGATGCGCCGTAATCGCGCAATCGGGTCGAGACGCCGACAGTTTCCAGAATTTCTTCAGCGGCCTCGACAGCCAACTGAGCCGCCTCGAGCGTGGAAAGCCCCTCGATGTCCTTTCCCATCAAGGCTGCCGCGCGCGCGTACCTCGCCGGATTCCCGGGCAGATTGAATCTCATCACGTGCGGGAGAAGCACGGCGAGCGAGCGGCCGTGAGTAAGGTGATACGCGCTGCCGACGGCGTACGAAAGCGCGTGCACCGCCCCCACACTCGAACTCACGAACGCCAACCCGGAAAATGTGGCCGCGAGACACATGAAATATCTGGCGGTCAGGTTCGAGCCTTTTGCCCAGGCAACGGGCAAGTACTCGCCGCTTATCTTGAGGGCCGGCTCCGCAAAAACGTCGGAGAAGGGGTGTGCGTTCGCGGCGACGAGCGCCTCGATGGCGGTAGCAAGCGTATCAAAACCCGTGTCCAGCGTGACCGTGGGAGGCATCGAAACCGTGAGAAGGGGGTCCATGATGGCTACTTCCGGTATCGCATACTCGCTTACGATTGGCATCAGGCTGTGGTCTTCCCGGGACATATGCATGATGACGTAAGGGCTCAGTTCGCCTCCGGCGGTATGCGTGGTCGAGAGCAGGATTTTCGGCGCGCCCCTCTTCGCGGCCTGCTCAAATCCGCACACGTCCATAACTTTTTCCGCATTCGTCGCCACAACCGAGACGCCCTTTGCAACATCGAGCGAGCTTGCGCCGCCGATGCCGACCACCAGATTGCACTCTTCCTTGCGGAATTTGTCCGTCGCCTCGTCAACCAGCTCGGTGGGCGGGTCCGGCTCCACCCCATCGTAGATACTATATGGGATTTCGGCAGTTTCCAATGACTCGAGCACCGGACGGATTACATCCGCCTTGAGCAGAATCGAGTCAGTGACTATCAAAACCTTGCTTCCGCCCAGCCGCTTGACTTCGTCGTTGACCGACTTGGCCGCGCCAAGCCCGAAAATGATCTTGGAGGGCGAAGAAAACACATATGATTTCCCTTCGATGAGTTCCAGCATAGAATCTCCTTTCCGGTAAGCGCCTCATTGGCCGTCGGAATTTTCTCGTCAAAGAATGGAAGGCGATAACTGACTGGGCGGTCACCCAGTCAGATTTTATAATTTGCGCCGGAGAGATGTCAAGCGTTTTCTTGAGCCTTCGTGAGCTTCCAGTCGCCCCCCAATTGAACCAGAAGATGAACATTCTGTCAATGGCGCCGGATGCAAAGAAGCGGCAGGGGGCCCTTATTCGCTATGCTCCTCTCGCAACTGCAACCTCGATGTCTGTGACCGGATAGGATGAACACGGGTGAATGTAACCAAACAGTTTGTCTGCGGCGCGCCTGCCGTCTATTTCAGGACTGAGGAACACGTCGCCGCCAATAAGCAGTGACCGACAGAATCCACATTCGCCCGAGCGGCATTCCGAGGGTGGCGCCAGGTTTGCCCTTTCCATGGCGACGAGAACCGACTCCGCCGCTCTGGCCGGTATTTCAGTGGTGGCTCCGCCGATGTGAACCTTGAGTCGGAACGTCTCATCTGCAACCTTCAGCGGAAAGCCGGAAGCCTGTGTGATGTCCTTAACCTCGCCAAAAACCTCCCTTCTTATCCTTTTGTGCGGGAGATTTAGTGTCTGCAGTTCGCCCTCAACAAAGTTATACATGGCCTGGGGACCGCAGACAAAGAATGAGCTGTTGTCCATATCCGCATGTTTCTTGATCGTTTCGGCGGTGATAAGCCCCAGCTCGCAGCCCTCCATTTGGACTTCTTTACAACTCAGCACATGCACGACCCGGAACTTGTCCGGCGCCTTCTTCTCAAGTTCCTTGAGTTCATCATAAAACAAGACGTCGTTTTCATCGCTGCTGCCATAGATCAACAGCAGTTGTGCGTCCAGTTCTCCCTGAGCGATTTCTCTTGCAAGCGAGCGAAACGGCGTGATTCCTGAACCACCGGCCAGACCGGTGACTTTGCCGGCGTCGCGCAGAGGTTCATAATAGAACAAACCGCATGGCCCGGAGGTGCGAATCTTTGAGCCAACCTTCCAGTTGTCCCACATATGCGAGGTCAGGAAACCGCCTTTCTGTTTTCGGACAGTGATCTCGTAGAATCCGTTTGGGCCCAGTGCTTCAAAAGGAGCGGACGAGATTGAATACGGCCGGCTTATTCTGACGCCGCCCACTTCGACCTTCAAGCTCAGGTACTGCCCTGCCCGAAAATAGGCCAACTCCTTCGTGTCTGACTCCGGGTCGGCAACCAGCCTGAACGTTTTTGCAGTTATCGCCTCATCCTTGATTTCCGCGATCACCAGGCGCTGGCTCTCAGGGTGCAGCCGCCGAGCAAGGTTGTTCATGGGGTCCTGAGCGAGAGATTTCGCCGGAGATTTGGCAATGCGCTTCTTTCGTTTGGGGGCCAGCGCTCTGAAAGCCAATAGATCCCGGATATGACCCTTTACATTTACTTTCATAGTTTTATCTTCCCCTCCTCGATCAAATCCCTTAATGTTAAGAGCCCCGCCGTTTGTCCCGACAGGAAGGCGCTGCTGTAGCCATGGCATCTGAAAGCGAAGCCGCCGCAGAATTCAAGCCCGGCGATATGCTTGTCATTCGCCATCATCATCATTCTCGGCATAAGGGAATCCCACGGCTCAGGTTCGTAGCCGTATATGATCCCATTGTACGATCCGGTGTATCTTGCGTATGTCTGCGGGGTAGCGACTTCAAATTCTTCGATATGTTTCCTGATCGAGGCCCCTGTGGCCTTTTCGAGGTCCGTGATAAGATCGTTTGCAATTCTGTTCTTTTCTTTGACGTAGTCGCGCGGGTTTATGTTCTTCCACACTTCCGGCTGGAACAGGGTGGTAATCGACACGATAGACGTGCCGGGAGGCGAGCAATCGGGAAGGGCATTGTTCAGGCACAGTACGGCCTGCACTTTGGGCGCCTCGAGTTTCTTGAACGTTTCATACATCGCTTCAGTGTTCATGTTGGCGTAGATGAAGATACTGTATTCATTGAGCCCGAGCTCCTTGAGGGGCGCATCCAGTCCCATATAGACAACGAAACCGGCCAACCCGTTCACACGCGCGTTGCATTCCTGAAGAGCCATTGCCGGGACTTCTATTTTGGGGCTGATCAGACGATTGTAAACGAGAGTCGGTGAAGCATTCGAAATCACGTGATTCGTCTCTATCCGGTCCCCCTTTGAGGTTTGAACTCCCGCAATCCGGCCGTTTTTAACGATGATTTCCGCCGCTCTCGTGTTGTACTCGATATCGCCGCCCAATTCTCTGATCCTTGTATCCAGAGCCAGGGAAAACTCGTGCGAGCGCTGCCGGGGAATGTAGGCGCTTGTTATGAGGAACTTGTACAACATGGCTCCATATATCGTGAAGTTGAGCCTGCTTGTGGGGGGGCCGATGTATGTCCACTCGGCATGCATGATTTTGCGCGCTTTCTCCGGAACTTTGAGAGTCTCTGCGACCTGATCTACGGTATAGGGGCAGGTCTTGAGGAAGTTTGCGTACTTCTTTGTCAAAACTTTTTTGTCGGGATTGCCCTTCGACTCCCCGAGATAGGTAAGGGCGTCGATTACCTCCTTGCACAGGTTGACGTAGTTCGTGACCGACTGCCTGCTTCCGGGCACTGCCTTCTCGATGCCGTCAATGAATTCCTGCACGCCATATCGCATCGTGACATCCAGGTCCTCGCCGGTGTCGGTCAGGATGAGGCGGAAGGCCTCGGGTATTTCCACCCAATCAAGATGCACTCCGATCTCATCTTCAAGGAACTGGCGCACTCCCCCCTTTGCCTCCGGCGGGCCCACGTCGCAGAACGCGTGAAGAGAAGCCTCGAACTCGAATCTGCCCCGTCTGAAACTTGTCGCGAATCCACCCGGCGAGGTATGCTGTTCCAGAAGGAGCACCTTGGCGCCCTTGGCCGCCAGTTGAGCGGCCGAACTCAAGCCGCCGTTTCCGGCGCCGATTACAACACAATCATAAGCTTTCTTGATCTGTTGCTGAGTTGTGCCCGCGACCATGTTCCCCCCTCCCCTGCAGGGCCCTAACCCCCGTCATTGGGGCTCGCCGATCACGCAACATCTGCAAACCCGTACATTCGGCCCGATTGTATCATCGTCAAGAAGGACAAATCAAATGTTATTCAAGCACCTTCACCACAGGAGCGCCAACCCTTGACCGCGGACATCTGTTGAAATATACTCGCACATAAGCGGTCGCAGGTGGCGAGTGTCAGCTTCTTCTTTTTCATTCGTGTCATTCG
>CAYVDS010000161.1:0-10963 GCA_964450145.1 uncultured bacterium | reverse complement strand
CTGTCATGATATCCTCTTCTTTCTTCGTGCCTTTTCGTGTGATTTCGTGGCTTATATTTCTTTTTCTTTTTTGTTGCTTCCTCTTTTCCTTCGTGTCTTCGCGCCTTTGTGGTGAAGGTTCACGGTTCAAAGTTCTCCACGCGCAGCCGCATCGTCCCCGACCAGCGGTTATCCGCGTCCTTCTGCCAGTCGAGGAGATCGTTGATCCACCGGACCGTGTAACTCGCGCCGTCGGCGTCGATGAGCGTGAACGCGTTCCGCATTCCCACGGAAACGCTGAGGTACCATGCGCGAAGGGCATCGTAATCATCGTCGCGAACCCCTGCGAACATACGCGCGAGCGTGAGCGCCGACGCGCTCTTCCTGCTGACGTATATCTCGCCGCCGCCCGAAACGCCCATCGCGAGCCCGAGGTCGAGTTCATCCTTGTGCGGAAAGATGAGACCCCTGAGCTTGAGAGTGTGCATGCCCGATATCAGGTAAATGTGTGACATCGATCGGCTCCGTTTCTTTTCATAGAGTCGTAAATAGCTGCGCATATTTCACGCGCTAATTATCATGGATTCCCGCCTTCGCGGGAATGGTAAATGACGATGCCTCTTTGCATGTGCAAGAACTTTTGACTGTCAAATTCAATTGTGAATTGCTACTGGCATCACACCCAGTGAGTTTGCATTTCTAGTCAGCCGGCAACTCTCAAATCCCCCCTGACCCCCTTTGCAAAGGGGGTCAGGGGGGATTTTCCCATGGTTACACCGCCCCGACCTTCGCCCTGCGATACTTATCGAGAATGAGCGCGACCGAGAGCGGGATCGCGGCGCCCGCGAATCCCTCGGCGGTCTGGTTCGCGCGCCGGTCGGTTAGGCCGTCGGCCCCTCGCACGTTGAATTTGAATGCGACCAGTTGAATACATGCGTCCTCGAGGTCCGCCGGAGGCGAACCGGTTCCGGCGTCGAAGAGGCCCGCCGAATACGCGACCGAGACGTTGAGCTCGCCCGGCGTGAACAGCCTCGAGACGAGCCGGACGTAGTCGTCGTAGACCTTGAATTCGTCTGCCTCGACGGCCTCACCGTCTATCGCGAGCGAGGTGACGGTGACAATCGGCGTATTGCTGAGGAAAAGGATATCGCTCGCGTTGCCGTCGTAACACTCGCTGTAACTCTTTATCTCGAATATGCGGTTGCAGTAGGCCTCGATCTGGCGGCTCGAAGCGGTTATGAGTCTGCCGAGCAGCGAATCGAACGTCTTCTCGTCCGCCCCGATATCGATGTACACCTTAACGTCTTGTAATGTATTGAGATCAGTCATGAGTCACCTCTAAATCCCCCCTTCCCCCCTTTGTCAAAGGGGGGGTTAGGGGGATTTGCCTTTCTTCAACCACAAACCATGAACCCGGAACCATGAACCGCGCGAGCTCTTAGCTCGCGATGTTATACCCGAGCCCCACGATCGTTTCGGTCGCCGCCTGCACCGGCTGGAAATCGAGCCGCTGGGTGGCAATCGCAACGTCCTGATCGGTCTCCATGTAGAGTTCGTGGCTCACGCGCAGAGTGATGCTCCTGCGGTCGCCGTAAAGGAACGCTGGCCGGTACACGAGCGGGAGCACCGTCTTGGTCGCGGTCACGCTGTCGTAGACGCCGGTCGCGTTCAAGTCCTCGCGGACGAACTCGCTCACGATCACCGGGATGCCGTCGAGTTTCGCAAGCTCGCCGGTGAGGACGGTTGCCCTGCGTCCGTACTTGTCCACCGTCATGACCTCGTCGAGCCCGAGCATCTTGTTGAAGACGCTCACGCCGGCGACCCACGCGAGGTCGTTCGGGTTGACGCCGTATTTGCCCATCGCGGCCCGTATCGCGCGCAGGTTCGTGATGTTAAAGGTCGAGCAATCCACCTTCGCAGCCGCGAGCGCCAGTTTGCGGTAACCGCTCCACGCCTTGCGGCCGTCCGTCGAGGCGGTGACGTCGTCGTACATATGCGTCCCGCTCGACTCGCCGTTGATGGTCGCGTTCTCCTGCGCCTCGGCGCGAGCGCGCACGATCTTGTCGCGGAGCAATGGCAGGATGGCCACGACGCTATCCTCATCGAGTTCGGCTGAGACGAGCACTCGGCACGCGAGTTTGACGGCGTCGAAGGTGACGTTGCTTGTGCCGGGCGTCGAGGCCGTTATCTTCGCGGCCGTGTCGCTCGTTGACTCGGCGGTGAGATAGGCGGCGGCGTCAGCTCCGTCGATCGGCAGCTTGAAGGGGTTCGTCGGCATCGCGAACCGCCCGTGGAGCGCGGCCACCTTGAGCCCGAGTTTCACTTTATGGATCAGGTCTGCCGAGAAGCCGGTGGGTATCCATTCGAGCCCCTCGCCCGCAGTTGCGGTATCCATCGCTTTGCGCAGTTCAGATGCCTCGCGCGAGAAATCGCCCCACATTTTGAGGGTGCGCGGGTCGCGCCTGAGCAGTTTCGAGGCGAGATAAATGTCATCGGCGCGCGCCTGCAACTCGGCCGACAGCTTCGGCCGCGGCGAACGGCCGGCCTCGGCCTCCATGCTGTATTCGCCCTTGCGGGCGGCGTGGTCGCGGTAAGCGCCCTTCTGCTGTTTGAGCGCGTCCTGTATCATCGCGCCGATAAGCTCGCGCTGAGCGCCCGAGTCCACTTTCTCCTTGATCTCGCGCACGAGCGAGAGCAGTTCAGTGTCTGGTCTGGTTTTCACGTCTGTCATGGTTTCCTCCGTTTTTTGTTCGATTCGCCTTAATGTTTCTTGTTACTTGTTGGTCGTTCCATTGCACCGTGATTGTGCGAACTTGTCCCGACGTTACTTCGATTTCGGCTTTGTAAGGGCGGTTCGCGAACCGCCCCTACTGTGGGTGCGAATTTATTCGCACGCTTTCAGTTTTTCCATCACCTCCTTCAGGATCGCCTGCGCCTCACGCAATTCCTGGTCTGATACGTAAGACCCCGCCCGCATGTCCGTCTCCACATCCGTAACGGCGCTGCATGCTGCGCCCCTACAATCCGATGCCGTCGCGGCGCTGCGTTGTCCATGTTGTTCATCGCTCTTTTCCAACTCGGAACCCGGAACCCGGAACTCGGAACTCGCTTCTTTGTCATCATTCATCATTCCGCATTCATCATTTGTCTTCGCGCAGTCCGCGCAGATGACCAGGTCCGTTCCTCCCTCGTTGTCTTTCCTTTCGCCCACCTTCTGCGCGCTCTCGGTCTTGTCTTCTTCCTTTTGACCTTCGACATTCGACCTTTGACCTTCGACTTCTGCGGAAGCGCAGCCAACGCACAGAAGGTCTGAGCCTCTTTCCAACGCTTTCGCCACCGAGAAGAGCGCCCTGCGGTTGGCGGGGATGCTGACGACGGCGACTTCGTAGAGTCTCACCTTCAGGATGTGGTTGGCGCCGTTGACCATCTTCTCCTCGACGACTTCGTAGCCGATCGAGAATGCGCGCAAGACACCCTCTTCGATGAGTGTCCACACCTTCTCCGCCGTCTCCGATATTTCGGCCCGGATGAATAGGCCCGTTTCGTCGATGCGCGCGTCGACTACCTTGCCGATGGGGTCGGCCCAGTCGTGCATATACGTGACGACCGGGTTCGTCATGAAATCTCTGAGGCTTTCCGCGAATGCGTCCGGTTCTACGACTTCGCCCGTAAGGTCGAGGTCGCGCGTCGAGGCGTAGCCCTCAATGAGGCGGCGCGCTCGATCGGCCTCGACCAGCTTCATGTGAAACCGGAACGTGCGCTTCGGCCTCGCGCTCACGAACGAGCGCTTGATCTCAGCCGCCTGCTCCGGTGTCAACACCGTCTGGCGAAATTCGCCAGCCAGCTCATGCGTAGCCACGCTTTCCTTTTGTACCGTGGTGTTCATTTGTCCCTGCCTTTCCGTTCCCTCATTTGTCAACCAATTTCCTTATTCGCAGACTCGCAATTCTCAGGGATGAAGGTACACGTCTCGGAAAACTCGAGCAACGAATTATTTGTTAACTCCGAGTGCGAATATTGAAAGTTGGTTCAGGGATTGGGGTTCAGGGTTTAGGGTTTGGAAGAGGCAGCCGTCCGAAGCGGACGGAGTTTCAAGTTCCGAGTTTCGAGTCTCAAGTTGAAAAAAAGAGAAAAGCAATTCCGTAGGTGCGAATTTATTCGCACGTGCGGGGCAAGAACATGGCTGAAACTATGGCAGGGATGGATTTGACGGCAAAGGTGGAAAGAGGGAGCGTCTAATAAGTGTGTGGGCGCGAATTTATTCGCACGAATGTCTTGGAAAAAGCCTGAAAATATTGTGCGAATGAATTCGCACCCACAGAATGTCGACAAGACGATACAAAAGATTCGGGGACACCATGCGGCATGGTGTCCCCGAATTTTTGCGCTCAGTCTTTAATCAGTGAGAATCTGCGTAATCTGCGGATAAGAAGCTTTTCTTCTTTGAGCTCATTTCGGCGCTTCTGCCGGCGCCGTTGCGGGGGCTTCGGCTGGCGCTGCCGGCGCCTGCTCTGACGCCTCCGCTGCCGGTTCTTCGAGGTATCTCTCTATCTTCGCGTTCTCCTCCAGCTTGTCGACGTACGCGCTCACCGCATCCTGAACCTTTTGCTGCTTTAAGTATGTTTCAAGCCTGGCTTTGACTTCGTCGTAAGGGGTTGTCCCTTCGGATTTCTTGTCGGTCACCTTGATGATGTGGAATCCGAAATTGGTCTCGACGATATCGCTCATTTCGCCCGGGTTCAATGCGAACGCTGCCTCCTCAAACGGCTTCACCATTTGCCCGCGTCTGAAGTAGCCCAGGTCGCCGCCCTTGACCTTGCTTGGGCAGTCGGAGTGTTCCTTGCCAAGCTCGGCGAAATCGGCGCCTTCCTTGAGCTTCTGTTGGATTTCCTCGATCTTCTTACGAGCCTCGGCCTTCTGAGCAGGATCAGCATTCTGATCCACTTTGATCAAGATGTGACTTGCCTTCACTTGTTCAGGCTGCTTGAAGAAATCGGGGTTCTTGTCGTAAAAGTCCTTCATCTCTTCTTCAGGAACGGATATCTTTTCAACGACTTCCTTGTTTACGAACAGCTCCACCGCATCCCTGCGCTCGAGCTGTGATTTCAGTTCTACCTCGGTGGCGCCCATCTTCGCCAGCCAGTTCTGATAGTCGGTTTCGGCGGGAAACCGCTTTTTCAGCGCGTCGATCTTCTCGTTTATGGCTGTTTCCTCAACCTTGATTCCCGCCTTCTGACTCTCTTGATAGAGCAACTCCGCGCCGATGAGGTTGTCGAGGACCTCTTTCCGCATGTCCGATATCTCGGACGGCGCAAGCGGCTTCCCCATCATTGAGACCTGGCGCTGTAAGCGTTTCGCTTCCCTGTCGAAATCGGAACGCTTGATGATGACGCCGTTGACTGACGCGATTTTGTCCTCCGCCGGCTGCTTCGCCTCGGCAGATTGCTCGGGCGCCGTAGAAGGCTTCTCCGTCTCCGCTGGAGACTCTTTTTCTTGAGCTGCCGCCTGCTCTTGCCCGGCCGGCGCTTGTTCCTTATCGGCCGCCCACGCTCCCGAGACACACCACGCCAGCGCAACAGCTATCGCCAATGCCAGAAACCACTTCCCGCGCCCTGTCTGCATTCAAGTCACTCCTTTTCAGGTTGATTAATGGTATAGGGACATTCGATAAAGTATGCGGTAAAAGGGCGGGGATGTCAAGCATCGGGCTTGACAAACGTCGTTATGCATATTAGAATAACGGTCTATGAAGACACGCAAGCCAAAGAACGCACATTCAACGCGAAAACGCTCGGGCATGAAGTACAGGTTCAAGGTGTGGGCCGAGGTCGATGGCGAGCCCGTAATGGGGCCCGGGCGCTACCGCCTGCTGGAGGAGCTGCGCCGCACCCGGTCTATCAACGCCGCCGCAAAGAAAGCCGGCATGTCCTACCGGCGCGTCTGGGCGCAGATACGCGAGATGGAACGGCTTTTGGGGTATTCGCTCATCGTTTCGACCCGAGGCGGCGAATCCGGCGGCGGAACCGAACTCACGCCCAAGGCGCTCGGGCTCATGAGACATTACCTCGAGGTCCAACAAGCCGCTGACAAGGCCGTGGAAAACTTGGGCGCAATCACGGGGGAGTGACACGATGCACTTTCCTGTTTCCGGAGTTGACACACACCCGCTGATTCCCGTCGCGGTCGCGTTTGCGATCTCGTTTTTCACTTCAATCGGCGGCATTTCGGGCGCGTTCCTGCTGCTTCCGTTTCAGGTGAGCGTGCTCAATTTCACCAGTCCGGCGGTCAGTTCCACAAATCTCGTCTTCAACACGATCGCGACGCCGGGGGGCGTATACAGGTATATAAAAGAGGGCAGGATGGCGTGGCCGTTGGCCATAACGATTATCGCGGGCTCGCTGCCCGGCATCTTCTTAGGCGTGCTCATCAGGCTCAAGTATTTTCTCGACCCGCGCGCGCTGAAATTCTTTGTGGGATGCGTGCTGTTGTTTATCGGGTACCGGATGGTGATGGACATGGTTCACAAGCTGGTTCGCGGAAATAGCGGAACTAAGCCAGTCGAGGAAGGATTGCAGCGGCAGGCGGGTGAAAGCCGAAATGCTGAAAAGGCAATGGCTTCGGCCCATTTACCCCCGGACGCCGTAGTCGAGACCGCGTCGCTGAGTTTCGCGAGAATCACGTACGCCTTCAATGGGGAAACATTCAGCTTCAATCCCGTCATCTTGTTCTGCCTCGCCCTCCTCGTGGGAATTGTCGGGGGCATTTACGGCATCGGCGGCGGCGCGATCATCGCGCCCTTTATCGTCACGTTCTTCTGTCTGCCCGTATATACGATAGCAGGGGCCACGCTGCTTGGAACGTTTGCCTCGTCGGTCGCCGGAATCGTTATCTATCTCGTGCTTGCCCAGTGGCACGCCGGAAGCGGCCTCGCGATTGCGCCGGATTGGCTGCTCGGCATCCTGTTCGGCGTGGGGGGCTTCGCCGGAATCTACTGCGGCGCGCGTGTCCAGAAATTCGTGCCCGAGAGAATCATCAAGATCGGCATCACAGTCTTGATTCTCTGGCTCGCAAGCCGGTACGTAATGCAGTATTTCTCATAATCCGCAGAAAAGGCTTCTTCACGGAACTCGGGGGGAAGGAGGAAAATGGAATGTGTCCCGCATTGGCAAATGGGCATCGGGTTTTGTGGGTGCGAATTTATTCGCAGAGTATTCTGGCCTATTTTCGCCCGCCCTGTGCGAATAAATTCGCACCTACACCGGCCTAACCCAAACATGCAATTGCGGGACAGTCTCGCAGGGGGGATTTTTCCGCTATTATTTTGGTTGCAGCTACGCCGTGCAGTGGTCACTTTCGCCTTTCGCCTTCCAGTTTTTGGTCAGCCAGTTTTTCGAGGTCCTTGATTTTCAGGCGGGCCATCTCGATTGAGCTTTTCGAGAGCATCCCGAGGAGCCAAATATAGTCTCGATTGGGCGGGCTCGTGTAGTAGCTGATGAGTATGTCTTCGGCGTCCAACACTACCCCGGCGTACGACGTGTCGCCGGAGCTCGGGAGGTCGGAGAGAAACACCAGCCGCTCAGACAGCACCAGATACAGCGAGGTGCGCTTGGTTTCCCACACGCTTCCCATATATTTCGAGCCGCCGACGTGACGCCGGCCGACCGCATACGTGCGCTCGCCAATCTGAAACAGACAGGGGCCATCAAGCCGAGTCTCGTAACTGTGATTGAAGCTCCATTTGGTGTATGGCATGGCAGATACGCCTATCACCGTGTGACCCTCCGGATGATAGCCCCAATAGTTGGGGTCCATCTCGAGGCGACCCGTGAGGATCATACTGCCGTCCGGCCTGAAACTGATGTCGGTCTCGTCATTCTTGTCGCCTGAATAGATTGGGCCTACTTCAGACCAGTTGATTCCGTCAGTGGACTTGAATAGCTTTGTTTTCCCATGCTCCCACCAATACGCCGGCACATAGAATGTTTTCCCATCCATCGTTTTAGGCCGCCACACGAGCCAGCCTTCGATGGAAAGGTCCTTCGGCTCGCTCCATGTAATGGCATCGTCGCTCATACAGTAGCACGTTGTCGTCGGTTCCGGCATGAATTTGTTGGCGTTCCTGAGAAAGTAGATGAACAGTTTGCCGCTTATAAGCGCGACCTTGGGGTCACGCACATCCTGCCCGGGAAATCTGAGCTCGGAGAGAATCTTCCAGTTCTTGCCGTCCGTTGACGAGCGAACGACCAATCTGCATTTGGTGGACGCGAAATGCCACGGCGACGTGGCGTGCACGAGCAAGTACTGACCCTTGAATTTGAATAAGTCAGTGTTCGAGTGGTGCGCATCGGGCGGGATAGCGGTCCACAACTCCAAATTCAAAGAATCGGCGACGTGGATATCCGACGGCAAGCGGTATTTCCAATAAAGGACCGGAGTGAGGATCGCTGCAAGCAACGCCACAATAACCACCCCAACTACCACGGCCATATGATACCTCCACAATTCTTTCTTCGTTCGTTTCCGCAGTTCCTTGCGTGCGGTTGCGCCGCCAATCCTATCAGACCTTTTCTGCTCCGTCAACAGAAGGGCCTCGGCGGAACTGCTGGGAATCTCGGTATGTCGCCTGAACCACTATTTATGTCGCACACTCGCCTTGGCGAATCTGTCCGGCAATTTCGTAGGTGCGAATTTATTCGCATTCGCAAGGCGAAAACAGGCCAGAGATATGGTGCGAATAAATTCGCACCTACAGTGGCCTGACCCAAACGTTCAATTGGCCCACGAACTTTCACGGAAGGTTCGCTTGCTCCAATAGAAAGATTTCTGATACAATCGCGGCAAGCGGGGTCTCGTCATCATCAATAGCGAAAAAAGATGTTATCCGCAGATTTCGCAGATTCCCGCAGATTAAATCAGCGCCAATCTGCGCAATCTGTGGATAGCCTGCTACAATTACTGCGCAATCTGCGGATAGGATGCTTTTATGATAGAAAATCAAACGTTGATTCGCCAAAGAATCGAAGAGAGCATCCGCGTAAAACAAGGCTTCCCGGATAAGCTCGTGCAAAACATCGCGCGCGCGGCGGAGACGATAGTCGAAGCATACAATAACGGCGGCAAACTAATTCTCTTCGGCAATGGCGGCAGCGCGGCCGACGCCCAGCACATCGCGTGCGAACTCGTGGGCAGATTCCTCAAGGAGCGGCGCCCGCTCGAAGCGATGTCCCTCAGCGCGAACGCTTCCATGCTCACTTGCCTCGGCAACGATTATGGCTACGAGAGGGTATTCGAGCGGCAGGTCGAGGCCGCCGCGCGGGCAGGCGACGTGGTCATCGGCATCAGCACGAGCGGGAACTCTCCAAATGTTTTGAAAGCGGCCAAGCGGGCGAAACAAATCGGCTGCGTGACTATCTGCATGACGGGCAAGAGCGGCGGGAAAATGAAGGCGTGCGCCGATATCCTTCTGAACGTCCCTTCCAATGTCACGCCGCGTATTCAGGAATCGCATATTTTGATCGGCCATATCATCTGCGAGCTTGTGGAAAAAAGTGTGACCCGCGACTCGAAACTCAAGACTCGGAACTGACCTTTCGCTTCCACTCGTAGTACCGCACCACTTTCGCGTAAGCGCTGATGGCGCGCTCGGGACTTGCATAGAGCGGATAGCCTGCGCTCTGCAGTTTCTTGGAGAACTCGATGTCGCCCGTGAAGCCGGCGAGGCTGATGAGCATGCACGGCTTCCTGAGGCGCGGCTTCAGCGCGAGCATCGAGTCGAGGTATTCCTGCTGGGCAGAGGGCGTGAGCCCGCCGCCGATAAGAAGGCTCACATTGACGTTTTCGTCCGCGTCCACCACCCCAAGCGTATCGGAGTAAATGGAAATGATAGCCCATGGCGCGACCCCGAGGTCCACCGGATTCCTCATGCTCGCGCCTGAAGGCGGAATTATCTTGCGAAGTTTTGCGATGGTTTCTTCGTCGAGCCGGGCCATGAGGAGACCGTTGCGGTCGAGCGCGTCCGCAGCGGCCACAGCGGGGCCGCCCGGTCCGGAGACGATTGCAAAGCGCCGGCCCGTGGTCTCGGGTATGTAGTAAAAGGCCGTCGCGATGTCTATCATCTCTTCGAGGCTCTGCGCTCGAATCGCGCCGGTTTGCCGGAAGGCCGCGTCCCATACGGCATCAGAACCCGCGAGCGAACCAGTATGCGAGGCTACGGCGCGAGCGCCCGTGGAAGTTCCGCCTGATTTCCAGATGATGACGGGTTTTTTCAAGCTCGTCCGCCTCAATGCGCGCATCAGGGCCGGTCCGTTGCGCGTTCCTTCGAGATAGGCGGCCACGATTCTCGTTTTTTCGTCCTCTCCGAGATATTCGATGAAATCGCTGCTCGAGAGGTCGCATTCGTTGCCGATGCTGACCACCTTGCTGAAGCTCATGCCCCTGAGAGTGCCCATCAAAGTCACGAAAGCGCTCAGCGAGCCGCTTTGCGAGACGAACGCGACCGACCCAGTGGTCGTGGGCATCGACGGGAAGAAGCCGAGGCCGGACTCAGGGCAATACACCCCCATACAGTTCGGCCCGACCAGCCTCACATTTCCGGCGCGGGCCGCCGCAACCATTTCGCGCTCGCGCTCCACTCCGGCGGGGTCGCCGGTTTCGCCAAAGCCGGAGGTGAAAACAATCACCGCCTTAACACCTTTTCGGGCGCAGTCCTCGAGGACTTCGTTAATCTGCTCGACGCTGACGAGCGCAATCGCCATGTCGACCGCCCGGGGAATCGCGCTTACGCTTGGGTATGCCTTCAGCCCGAGTATCTCATCGGCGTTCGGGTTAATCGGGAAGACCTCGCCCTTGAAACCCGGGTCGAGCAAAGCCTGCAAGAAAACAAGACCGGGCTTGAAGCTCCGAGGCGCGCCAACCACCGCAACGCTTCGGGGCGTGAATATGGCCTGCATCTGTTCGAGTGTATAACTCATAAAAAGTGATTCCT
>CAYVDS010000160.1:0-11007 GCA_964450145.1 uncultured bacterium | reverse complement strand
AAAATCCAAAATCGCACCATCCGCGTTCCAGTTTCTTCATCCGCGCATCGGCGTTCATCGGCGGTTCCCGTGCCGTTTCTCGTTTCTGTTCCAATCCAAAATCCAAAATCCAAAATCGCACGTCATCCTCTCATTGCGTCGATACATTTTCGCTAATAACGCTGTACAATTCTTGCCGCAGTGTCGGCGGCGCATCAAGAAAAATCGCCGCGCGATTTGGAGGAACCGAACATCCCTGTGGATTTCCTCAAGCTTATGACGGCAAGAATGTGGGGCAATGCTACCGGTTCAAGTACCGACATTTGTAGCAAATCGGTTGAATAGTTCCGTGCGCATCCCTAATCATATAAGTCGTTATATATCAATATATTATGCCGTTCAGTCACGCCCTCATTCCCTTGACTTTGACCCCCCTCAAGGTTATAATTGAGGCGTTGCTCATAAAGAAAGGAGGCTCAACATTATAGAAATAATAAAGGAGTTTCCGAAAATCTTGCGTTCGGCGCTCAAGAATGGCGGGGATTTTGCAGAGATTTTCCTGGAGGAACGAGTGTCGGTCACGATCGCCTGCGAGGACAAGAAGGTCGAGCGGGTGACTAGCGGGACCGACCGTGGCGCCGGCCTGAGGGTAACCGTTGGGGAAATGACCGCATACGCCTCGACAAACGATCTGACGGCTTCGGGCCTTCGCGAGCTCGCCGAGCGGGTGAGTCGAGGAGTAAGCGCCCCTTCCGGCAAATATGTGTTCGCCGAGCCGAGAGATATCGAATTCGGGCGAAAGGCGGTAAAATATCCCTCATCGGCGCCGACAAGCGACAAAGTCTCTAAAGTCCTTGAAGGCAATGAGGTTGTGTGGTCGCTCGGCGACAGGATTCTGCAGGCGCTTGTACGTTATGGCGACTCGCAACAGCGGGTGATAATCGCGAATTCGGACGGTCTGCTGGTGGCCGACGAGCGCATCCACGTGATTTTCGTGGTCCAAGCCGTCGCCGGCAAAGACGGCCTCATACAGACAGGGTACGAGCCAATCGGCGGAAGCGTGGGATTCGAGATATTTGACAAAGCGAGTCCGGCAAAGGTGGCCCGCGCCGCCGGAGAGCAAGCCATGAGAATGCTCGATGCGGCGCCGGCTCCAACAGGAATCATGCCTGTTGTGATAAGCAGCGAGGCGGGCGGAACAATGATTCACGAGGCTGTCGGCCACGGTCTCGAGGCCGACCTCGTGCAGAAGGGGCTTTCTGTTTTTGCCGGTAAGATCGGCGAAAAAATAGCGGCTGAAGCCGTTACGGTCCATGATGACGCCACTCTGCCGGGAAAACGCGGCTCTTTTGCGGTCGATGACGAGGGAACCCCTTCGGAATGCACCGTGCTCGTGCAGAATGGGGTCCTGAAGACGTACATGTACGACCTGACCACGGCGAGAAAGGACGGCCGCAAATCGACGGGCAACGGCAGGCGTGAGTCGTACCGGCACCGCCCCGTCCCGCGGATGACTAATACCTTGATCGCGCCCGGGACGATGAACCCGAAAGACATCGTCTCCGCCACGGAGAAGGGTCTGTTTGTGCGAAAGATGGGAGGCGGGCAGGTCAACACGATAAACGGCGATTTCATGTTCGAGGTAAGCGAAGGGTACATGATCCGGGGCGGCGAGATAGCGGAGCCGGTGCGAGGCGCGTCGCTCATCGGGAATTCGACGAAAGTTCTCAGCCAGATAGATATGGCGGCCAGCGATCTCGGTTTTGCGATTGGGACATGCGGCAAGGACGGCCAGGGGGCGCCGGTGTCCGACGCACAGCCCACAGTTCGGATCACAGGGATAACGGTCGGGGGAACCAGTGCCTGATCTGAGGCTCGATTCTTTTGAGGTGGACGACTCCAACAGATTTGCGGTCGCCTTGTGCAAAGCTGTTGTCCATCTGGAGAAGGGCTATTCGCCTCTGTTCATTCATGGCGAGAAAGGCTCGGGCAAGACGCACCTTCTTTCCGCCATTAAGAATGAGTTGGCGCTGGCGCGTCCGGAGGTCTCGCTCCTCTACATCTCCGACGATTTCCCCGTCGAACGACTTCTTTCCGGCAACAAATCCGGCGGCCCGAACGGCGGGTCGCAGGAGTTCATATACAAGGAATACAGCCGGATGGACGTTCTGATCGCCGATGACTTCGAGCGTTTCAGAAACGACCCCAAGGTCTGCCATAGATTCTACGCCCTCTTCGACGCGTTCGTCGACAACGAAAAGCAGGTCGTGCTCGCGTCCACGTTTCCGCTGGAGAGGCTCGACGGTTTCAATGACCGCTTCCTGAGCCGGCTCCGCAGCGGAATAGACGCGCTCGTCTCCTTGCCTCGACCTGAAACCATGCTCAAGATTCTGAAGCGCGAGTGCGACCGCATCGGGATGCGTCTCGAGGTCGATATCCTCAAGCTCTTGATGACCGAGGCCGCCGGAGATATCCTGTATCTGAAGAAACTGCCTTCGCACCTCAAGACGTTTACCACGCTCACTCGGCAGCCGCTAAACAAAGAGAAAGTTGAGGAGTTCCTCTCGGTGGTGCGTGAGGAAGCGGGCGACGACAAAGGCTCCGCCACAACGGAGCAGATATACAGCTCATGGGGTCAGTCGAAGGAAGGCGGCAGACAGGCGGAGAACCTCAAGGCCGATTACGAGCAAGTCCTCGCCGAGAAGGACGCGCAGTTGTTGGAACTTGAGCGGAAGCTCGCCGAGGCTGCATCCGAGTTGGCTGAGAGTCTGGAGGAGAAGAAACGCGCCCATGCGCCCGTCGAAAGCATCGAAAAAGAGCTCGAGCGGTTGAGAAAAGACAACGAGGATGCGATGCTCGGGCTGAGGATAAAGCTCGAAGACAAGGAAGAGAAATTCGGAATCCTCCGCGAGGAGCACGACGCGCGCATCTCAGAGCAAGCCCGGGAAGCCGAGCGGTTGCGCGAACAGGTCGAGGAGTTTCGAAGCGAGAACCTCGTGCTGGGAAAGTCGGTCGAAGACCTGAACGACCGCATAGCCGAACTCGGCGCTCAACTCAAGGCCAAGTCGGCGGAACTTGCAAAGGCCGTTGGTCAGCGCGACTCGACGGACAAGGAACGCGGAAGACTGGCTCAGGAACTCGAGGCTGCGCGGCGGAAACCGGAGGCTGAAGCGAAGGAACGCGAGGCCCGCATTTCCGGGCAGGCACGCGAAGCTGAGCAACTGCGCGAACAGATCGAGAAACTTCGGAGTGAGAACCTGACGCTGGGCAAATCAATCGAAAACCTGAACGGGCGCATTGGTGAACTCAAAAGAAACATGGAATCCAAGGCGCTCGAACTCACAAAAGCGCTCGAACAACGTGATTCGCTCACCCGTGAACGTCAAAATCTTGGCGCAGAATTGGAAGCGAGCCTCCTGAAGCTGAAGGCAGAATCGGAGGGGCGGGCGGCCGCTTTGCGCGAGAAGGAGGAGCAAGAGCGACGATGGCTTTCCGGGGTGGCGGCCAAAGAGGACGAGATTCGCAAAATTCGCGCGGACGCGGAGGCTCAAGCCGCTGAACTGCGGGCGGGCATAGAGCAAGCAGGCAAACAGGGAGAACAAAGCGAAAAGAGAGCTTCCGAGATGGCGGCCAGATTCGAGCTCGAACTCGAGAGGCGGCGGAAACTCGAAGAGAATCTCGCTTCGGTCTCCTCCTCGTTGGAGGCGGTCAAAGAATCGACCGGGAAGGGGCGCGCGGAGCTGCTTCGCGTCATCTCTGAAAAAGAAACTGCGCTTGCCGCATCGTCCGAACTCGAATCGAAGCTCCGAGCCGAAATCAACGACCTTCAGAAATCCATCGAATTCGAGCGCTCCCGGGTGGACACAACCACCCAGCGCGCCGAAGAACTTTCCGGCCGAGCCGATGCGCTCGAAGCGGAGCTGAACTCGTCCAAGGCCGAACTTGAAAAGAGCCGGGCCGAAGGCAATGCGTTGAGCGCGCGCGTGACCGAGGCGATGTCCGAGAGGGATGCGCTCGAACGCAGGGCCAACTCGCTCGCCGAACAAGTCTCGCTCGCGAAAAAGGCCGGCAAGGAGGGCGCGGCGGCCATTTTGGAGAAGGATGCGAAGATACGAGACCTCGGCGCGCGAGCGGAGGACCTGCAAAATGCGCTGATTGAGCGCGAACGATTGCTGGCTGCCAAAGACCAGGAGGCTTCAGAGCGCATCAAGGGCCAGGAAGGGGAACTTAAGAACCGCGCTCGCGAGATCGATGGTCTTGGCGCCCAGCTTAGGGCTCGCGATTCCGAACTTCAGGCAGAGCGCAAGGAAAGAAAGAGGCTTGCCGCCGAACTCGAACGAATCACCAAGGAATTTTCCGCTTCCAAGGACGAGAAGGAACGCGCAATGGCGCGGCTTGCCGCCGAGGTGGAAAGAACCAACAAAGAACTGGGCGCGGCCGAAAAGCATACTGCCGACCTTCTCGAAAAACTGGAAACTGCCGAGACTCGGGCGTCCAGCGTCGCAGATGAGCTCCGGAAGGCTCAGCAGAATTTCTCAAAGCAAATCGAACGGGAGAAAATCGCGCAGGCCGAACAGGAAAGAGCATTCGCCGAAGCGAGAAGTTCGCTCGAGGCCGGCCTCCGCGAGTCGGGGCTCGAAATACAATCTCTCAAAGCCGAAGTGTCGCGGCTGGAAGATAAAGCCAGACAAGCCGAGGAACTGCTTTCGGCCAAAGAGAAAGGCGAATCCGAACATATCGCAAAGCTGAGGGAAGAACTCGAGCGCAGGGACCGCGAGTTCCAGAATATTTCGCAGGAACTGCAGGTCAGGAATCGGGACCTCGACTTGAGTTCCGCGCACGTCGAGAAGCTGACTGACAAGTTGTCGGTCCTCGAAGTCGCGATATCCGGATTGAACGATGAAAAACAAAAAGCCGAAAAGCGCCTTGCAGAAGTTACGACGGACGCCGGGCGCAGGCTAGACGATAGTGAAAGCCGCCTTGCCGAGGCGCGCGCCTCGCTTGAACAGTCGGAGGCGCGTCTGTCAGATATGTCCGCCCAACTCGCAGCCGACCGGGCATCTTTCGCGGAGACTATCGAGCGCGAGCGCGGCGAATGGTTGGGTAGAGAAAACGACTCCCGCGAGGCAAAAACCGCGCTCGAATCGGAACTTCGCTCAGCATCCGACAAGACAGCCGGTCTTGAGACCGCGTTAGCAAATGCGGCGCGGGAACGCGATCAACACGCGCAGTCGTTGAGGGATTCGCAGAGAGAGATTTCGCGTCTCTCAAGGCAGGTCGAAGAAAAGGAACGCCGCGCCGGGGATCTGCAGAAAACGCTCGAGTCGATGCGCGCGGATTTCTTGAGAAAAACCGCGGAAGGCACGGAAGTGAAGGAGCGGTTCTCGTCGCTTGAAGCGGAGCTTTCCGCAAGAGAAAAGGCGCTTGAGTCGGCCCGCCGCGAGCGCTCCGAGCTTCAATCGGCGCATGAGAAGTTGAGAGCAGAAGCAGAAAACGCCAGGACACAGTCCGTTGCGCTGTCTTCAGAGAAAACAGCGGCCGAGAAGGAAGCCGCAACGTTGGGTGAAAAGGCTCGCATGCTTGAAGCCCGGCTTTCGGACCTCGAATCGGACGGAACCCGCTCGAAGGAGGAGCTTGGCGCGCGCATCAAGCAACTCGAGCAGCTTGCTGCCGAGAAAGACAAGGCTCTCGATTTAGCCGAAACTCGCGCGCGTGAGGCTCTCCAGGCGGCGCTGACGACGAGAGAGGATGAAATCTCCGGCTTGAA
The DNA here is from genome assembly GCA_964450145.1 of uncultured bacterium. Classification (GTDB taxonomy): domain Bacteria; phylum Abyssobacteria; class SURF-5; order SURF-5; family SURF-5; genus JACRIR01. The sequence goes on along the minus strand of CAYVDS010000160.1, from coordinate 5,261 downwards.
GTCCGAACATAAGAAGGTTGTGGATTTGTTAAAAGAAGACGTGAGGAGCGGCGTGAACGAATTGGCGCGGTCACGTAAATCATTCGAGGAGGAACTCGGGAAGGAGCGCGTGGCGGCGGCCTCGCTCAAGAAGAAACTCGCGCGAATGGAGTCTGAAATAGAGAGGCTCATGGCGGAGAGACTGGCCGTTCAGCCGGTGGCGGAGGCGGCTCCGGCGGCCGCCCCTGCGGAGGAGAAAAAACCGGCTGAGCAACCAGAGAAGGAAGAGCCGGCAGTCACCGCGGAACCTCGCGCACCCGTGCGCCGGATGCAATGGCTGCACACATTCGAGGAGTTCAAAACATTCGACGCGACCGCTTTTTCCGTCAGCGTAGCCGAAAAGATTGCGCGAAACCCGGCCGAACTTTACAATCCCCTATGCGTTTACGGCCCGAAGGGCTGCGGCAAAACCCATATTCTGCATGCGATAGCCGACTTATCGACTTCCGAGGACTCAGCGCTGACGTGCGAATTCACTTCCCTCACTTCGCTGCTGCATACGATGCAGACGAAGCCGGAGACGCTCGACGGCTGGCTCAACTCGATCCGCCTTTTCATCATCGACGATTTTGAAATCGCGAACGTTTCTGCGGAACAGCAACTCAAGCTGCACCAGTTCCTGCAAGCGCTTGCGGAAAAGAGGGCGCAAATAGTGATTGCGGCGGGCGCGCCGCCAATACGCATGGGCGGCCTGCAGGAATTCCTGATGCGCTTCATCGAAGGGGGCTTGCTCGCCAAGCTCGAGAATCATCCGGAGCTGGTGGCTGAACAAGCGCAAGCTGCTGAGAGCTCAATCGAGACGAACTTCGAGCCGGCGCCGGCGCCCGAACAAAACAAGGAGGCCAAGCCTGAGAAACCGGCCGAAGCGCCGCCGGCAAGGGCTGGCAGGGATTTCCTTGACCAACTGCTCGCGCCCGATCCCAGGCTCGTAGCGGCCAATTTCAAGGGAAACCATGTCTTCGGCGACCTTGAAGAGGCCTTCCGCAGCCCGAATAAGAAATGGCGTAGTAAATTCCCTTTACTCATTATCGAGGATGACGTTCAGCGGCGCAACCATTTCTTCAACGCGCTCGCCAACAGGTTACAGGGGATGTTCACTGGCCGCGTATCCCTGCTTTCCGTGTCGAAGCTCGCGGAAATGCTGACTCGCGCGCCATCCTTCGCGTGGAGCGACCTGCTCAACAGGTTGGCCAATTCGCACGTGGTGCTTATCGATGACTGCGACAGCGTTCAAAAGCTGCCCCCCTCTGCGTCGGGCTGCCTCAGCGCCATCATGAAAGAGATCACGGGGCGCGACATCCTTCTGATGATAGGCATGTCGAAACGATACAAGAAGGAGCCCCTTTTCGGAAACGTTTACAAGAAGGCGACCAGAAAGAAACTGTGACAGCAGAATAAGAATGTGACGGCGGAATAGGAAAGAAAATGCACTCCCTAATTCGGGGACACCTTGCCACAAGGTGTCCCCGAATTAGGGACCCAGTTGTCATTCTGAGCGGAGCGAAGAATCTCAGGAGACCATAACAGGAGAGCCGATAAGAAAATGCACCCCGACAAACTGCGTTCACTAATAGCGGCCGTGGCAAGCGGCAAGGCGAGTGTTGACGAAGCGATGGCTTCGCTAAAGGAGCTTCCGTACGAAGACCTCGGATTCGCCAAGCTCGATCATCACCGCCACCTGAGGAGAGGTTTTCCCGAGGTTGTCCTATGCGAGAACAAGACACAGGACCAGATAATGGTAATTGTCAGCAAGATGGTCGAGCGCGAGTGTAACGTGCTGGCCACAAGAATCTCGCGCGAGGTGTTCGAGTCGGTCCGCGCGGTCCACAAGAAAGCACGCTACAACGCGGACGCGCGGGCGATGACCATCACGGTACGCCCGATAAGAAGGCGCAAGGGAAACGTCACGATAGTTACCGCGGGAACATCCGATATACCCGTGGCGGAAGAGGCTGCGGTCACAGCCGGGATGATGGGTTGCCGCGTCCTGCGCGTATATGACGTCGGCGTGGCAGGCATCCACAGACTGCTCGACCGGCGGACCGAGATATCGAAGTCCGACGCCGTCGTGGTGGCGGCCGGAATGGAAGGCGCGCTTGCAAGCGTTGTCGGCGGTCTGGTAGAATGTCCTGTCGTTGCAGTTCCAACCAGTATCGGCTACGGCGCAAGTTTCGGCGGCCTGGCCGCGCTCCTCGGGATGCTGAATACGTGCTCGCCCGGGGTCTCAGTGGTCAACATAGACAACGGGTTCGGCGCCGGCTATTTTGCCAGCCTTATCGCCAGTCGGAAATAGGGGTCCCGGAGTAAGTCGTTGAGACAAATCTATTTTGACTGTTTCTCGGGCGTCAGCGGCGATATGGTCATCGGCGCCCTTCTCGACGCCGGCCTCAATATCGACGATTTACGGGAAGGCCTTTCACTGCTCCCGCTCAAAGGTTATGAGCTGAGAGCCGAAAAGACTTCGCGGCGTCACTTGAGCGCAACCAGTTTCTTTGTCGAGGTGAAAGAGGCGCAGCGCCACGAACGCGGCCTGAAGGAGATCGCCAACCTCTTTGACTCGAGCTCTCTGCCAGAGCGAATTTGCGAGAAGGCGAAGTCGATCTTCACTCTCCTCGCGGACGTCGAGGCCGCGATTCACTCGACGACGCCGGACAAAATTCATTTTCACGAGGTGGGCGCGATCGATTCGATCATCGACGTGGTTGGCGCGCTCATCGGGTTAGAGAAGCTGGGAATCGAGGAAGCGCATGCGTCGCCCGTCAATGTGGGCGGAGGCTTCGCCGAGTGCAAACACGGCGTGCTGCCGGTCCCGGCTCCAGCGGCCCTTAAACTGCTCGAGGGGATTCCGATTTACTCGAGAGGCCCACAGGCCGAGCTCGTGACTCCCACGGGAGCGGTCGTTTTGAAGTCGCTCGTAAAGAGCTTCGGCCCTCTCCCGCCGCAGCGAGTTCTGTTTCACGGCTATGGCGCAGGCAAGCGCGATTTCCCCGAGTGGCCGAACTTGCTTCGGGTCATCGTCGGCGAGCCGGTTGAAGCCTTTGCCAGCGATGACGTCATGGTTATGAACACGAACATCGATGACATGAATCCGGAGTTCTTCGAGTATCTGATGGACCTGCTTTTCGAGAGAGGCGCGTTGGACGTGTATCTGACCCCGATACAGGCAAAAAAAACGCGACCCGGCACGCAGCTCACCGTCCTGTGCGAGCCGGCCGACACGCCCGCGCTGGCCTCGCTGCTCTTCTCGGAATCGACAACGTTCGGCGTGAGATACCATCGCGAGGCGCGCCTGAAGTTGAACCGCAAGACAATCGAGGCCCCTACTGAATGGGGACCAATCAGGGTAAAAATTGGAATGGGGGAAGGACGACTGATGTCGGTATCGCCCGAGTTCGAAGACTGCAAGAGAATTGCGCACACTCACAAAGTGTCGCTCAAGCGTGTGTATGATGCGGCGAAGGAGTCGGCGATGACAGAACTGGGAGACCAAGTATGAAGCGTATATGTATCTATCCCGGCAGCTTTGATCCTATAACATATGGTCATATGGATATTATCGAGCGCACACAGGGCCTTTTTGACGAACTCGTCGTGGCGATCGCTCATAACATCCGCAAGAACAGCCTGTTCACGATCTCTGAAAGAATCGAGATGATTCGCGATCTGACCGGGAAATTCGGAAACGTGTCCGTTGACGCTTTCGACGGCCTGCTGGTGGACTACGTCCGGAAGCGAAACGCCTGCTGCGTGGTGCGCGGCCTGAGAGCTTTCTCGGATTTCGAATACGAATTCCAGATGGCGCTCACGAACCGTAAGCTTAACGACTCCTTCGAGACCATATTCCTGATGACCCATGAAAACTACTCGTTCATCAGCTCGAGTCTTGTCAAGGAGTTGATAGAGTTTGGAGGTGATATAAGCGCTTTCGTGCCCGAGCCGGTGGAACGCCGCCTCAAAGAGAAACTCTACGTTCACCGCGAGCAATGATGACCGCGCATTGCGCGACGCGATCACTCCATGTTCGCGGCAGACTTCAGTCCGGGGCGCAATGTCGTAGGGGCAGCCAATTCGGGGACACGATGCGGTTCTTAATTCGGGGACACCATGCCGCATGGTGTCCCCGAATTAAGAACAACAGTCCCGAATTTCATCGCGAATCGGCTTTGGTCATTGTGAGCGAAGCGAAGCAATTCCTCTTTTTTGGCTTTTCCCCTTTCGCCTTTCGCCTTCCTTAGGAGGTGTTCCCCATGTTCGACCCTCAAGCAAAAGGCTCCACCCCCCGTACGGAAATCATCGCGGGCCTCTCCACCTTCATGACGATGTCCTATATCATCTTCGTGCAGCCGGCGGTTCTCAGCATATGCGGGATGGACCACGGCGCGGTGTTGGTGGCCACGTGTGTCTCGAGCGCGGTTGCCACATTTACCACGGGGATTCTGGCGAACTATCCGATCGCTCAAGCTCCCGCAATGGGCCACAACTTCTTTTTTGTCTTCACCATCTGCGGGCTTATGGGTTACAGTTGGCAGGTGGCGCTGGGCGCAAACTTCATTTCCGGCTCGCTTTTCATAGTACTGTCGCTTTTCAGTTTCCGCGCCCGGATCGTCGATGCAATCCCGCAGTCGCTTAAGAGCGCAATAGCCGTCGGGATCGGTTTCCTCATCGCGCTGGTGGGGATGGAATGGTCAGGTCTGGTTGTCGGTCAGCCGGGAACGCTTGTCAGGCTTGGTGACCTTCACAGCGCGCCGGTCCTTCTGTCGCTGTTCGGTGTTCTCTTTATAACGCTTCTCTTCGCTCTCCGAATACGGGGCGCTATTCTCATCGGCATCCTTGTTACGGCCTTTGCCGGATGGCTCCTCGGTCTCGTGGAATTCGAAGGTGTCCTGAGCGCGCCTCCCTCGGTCGCTCCGACCTTCATGAAGCTCGACATTTTAGGAGTCTTCGGAGCGGGCAGAATCACGGACATCCTTGTGGTCATATTTGTGTTTTTCTTCCTCGATCTCTTCGATTCAGTGGGCACGCTCGTTGGCATCGGACAACGAGCAGGGTTCATGGCCGAGGGGAAATTGCCCCGCGCAGAACGGGCGTTGCTGGCAGACGCCATTGGAACCGTGGTCGGCACGATATTCGGCACCTCCACGGTTTCAAGTTACATCGAGAGCGCTGCCGGCGTTTCCGAGGGCGGACGGACCGGCATGGCCAACATGGTGACGGCCCTCCTC
>CAYVDS010000159.1:10781-11032 GCA_964450145.1 uncultured bacterium | reverse complement strand
CGAATACGATCCGGCCGAACTGGAGGAACTCGAGAAGCGCCTCGATACGCTGTCGAGACTGAAGCGAAGGCACGGATGCAAGTCAGTCCATGAACTCATCGAACTGGGACATAGATTGCGCAACGAGTACGACCAGCTTGCCGACTCGTCCGGCGAGAGAGCGCGCATCGAACGAGAGATGGAGCAACTTCGGGAGGAGACCGGCAGAATCGCCTTCGTGTTGTCCCAGAAGAGAAGCGAAGCGGCGGACC
>CAYVDS010000159.1:7132-10684 GCA_964450145.1 uncultured bacterium | reverse complement strand
GAAATAGACGCAGGCGTCGGCGCGAGCATGGGGATGCCCATTGCCGAGAAGCTTCTCTCAGTGGCATGCTCGCACCAGGTCATCTGCGTGACACACCTTCCTCAGATAGCCGCTATGGCTGATAATCACATTGTCGTCGACAAAATCGTGACGGGCGGGCGCACTCGCACCGAAATCGCTTTTCCCGCCGACCGAGAGCGAGTGCAGGAAATTGCGAGGATGCTTGGCGGCGGCGTCACCGGCCAAATCTCCGTGAAGCATGCGCAAGAGCTACTGGCTCTCTCCCGAAGGAACAGATGAAGATTCCGCGGTTTCTCTCTTACTCGCCACTTTTTGTTGCCATTTTCCTTCTGTCACCAACGTCTTCAATCGCTGAATCCACAGGGGGCGGCGATATGCGCAAACAGCCTACTTTCGGATTTGACATCGTCTCTTTGAGGCGGTCAGGAATCATAGTTCTCGCCACTAGCGGCGACTTGAACGGCGACAAGGCTCCAGACCTGTTGCTTTTCCACAAGCCCTCGAAAGAATCCTTCGATAAAACCTGCTCTGTGCATCTCCAACGCCGAGGGAAATTCCAAAGCGAACCGCAGGCTGAGATTACTATCGGCAAGAACATATCCTGGGTGGGTATCGTTGATATCGACTCGCACGGCAAAGATGATCTGTGTCGGTTTGACGCGGATGGCATGGTCGTTTTCCAACTAGCAAACGGAGCGCCGGACTCAACGAACAGGTCACTTCGATGTCAGACCCTCCTTCCCCACGCCAGTAGGCGCCTTGTTGAAGTGGACTGGACTGCCGACCTCAACGCCGACAATCGAACGGACGTCATGCTGCCAATGGCAGACGGATTTCGTCTGTTTACAAAAAATGAGAACCTCAGTTTTTCTGAATCGCGAAAATTCGAGTTTCCTCTGACCGCATCATTCGGTGAGCAAGGCGGTCAGAACCATTTGAACTACAGGCTCCCAAAACTGGAATTCAGCGATTTTGATAAAGATAAACGAACCGACATCGGGATGTTCGACCTCGAAAAAATGGATTTCTTCCTCACGAATGGCTCGGACGTCCCGATGCGCCATGTGAGCGCGCCATTGATCCGGGAGTTCACTAAAGATTTTATTTCGGCAACGGATTTCAAGGACCTCAATGCGGACGGGATACCCGACGCCGTCCTCGCGCTGATCTCGCAGAAGAAAGACCTTGAAAGCGAAGTCAGAGTCTACTTTGGCAGCAAAGATTTTTCCTACGGCGACCGGCCGGCTCATACTTACGGCGGCAAGGCGCGCTTCATCCTGCCTATCTTTTTCGACGCGAACGGCGACGGTAAAATGGAGATGCTGCTCCATGATATCAGCGTTGGTTTTGGTTTTTTTATCAACTATTTTCTTGCCAACCGAATCGCGGTCGAAACCGAAATCAGAACGCTCGGGCCGAATGGAAGATACGACGAGCCGCCTGCGCTCAAACGCACTATTTACGTCAGTGTGAGCGACACGGGAGGAGAACCGGCTCGGGGAACGGGCGATTTCAACGGGGACGGCCGCGAAGACCTCGTGGTGGGCACTTCGGAGAATCAGCTTTCATTCTTCCTTGCAGAGCAAGAAAACATCCTTCCCAAGGAGCGGAACTCTTATTTGGGTGTTCCGGCGTACGGCGAAATGTCGACCATGGACCTTAACTCCGATGGGCGCAGCGACATCGTCATCACTTACGCGCAAAAGGACAAAGAGAACCTCGCCACGCTGTTGCTGTCACGGTAACAGTATACCGGCGAGAAGCCTATTCCTGCTGGATGCTCGCCCCTACCCCCTGCACACTCAGCCATGAAACAATCGGCAAAGTCAAGGCGCCCACCCATGCGATCGGACTAAACAATAGAAGGAAGCAGGAAAATAGTAAGGGCGGAAGAAGCCACAATTTCCCCGGTTCCGTGTTGAGCTTGCACACAAGATACAATGCAGGCCCCAGTAACCAGGAAAAGTAGTGGTCCCAGAGGAGCGGATAGATTGCGGTGGTGAGGAGCAAATAGTAAGCTACGTGGTCCATCGGCATACGCGCCGCGCGATTTCTGATGCAAAGAAAGAGCCCGCCTCCGTAAGCAAGAACTGAAACCAATCCCGAAAAGAGGGTCGCCAGTTGCGGCGAGGGGTTGATGCCCGAATTCGTCAGGATAACCGATAGAGCAGCCCATGCCGATATATTACTCACATTGCTGAGCATGCCCGGAATATTCCTATTTGAAACCGCGGAAAAAAATTCGACATAGGTCTCGAATCCGAGGCCGCCTTCCCAGAAGCCAAGCACTAAGGCCGTAGCCACTCCAACGAAGATCGTTCCTGCAATCACGACCAGCGGCTGTTTATCTTTCTTGAGCGCCGCTGACATTGCGTAGCCGATCAAGAGTGCGCCGAAGTAAGGTTTTACGGAAATGGCTGTCCCCAAAATCAGTCCCGCAATCAGCGGCCTATTGAAATAATGCGAAACCATAACGAGAAGAACCAGAAGCGTGAGCAATATGGAGAAATTGCCGAGAGACCTGTTCCACATGAAGAAAAGATAAAACAAAGGACTCAGAGCAAGCGCCTCGAGAACGATTTCGAGGTCATGCCTAGCGCTCAGGCGGTTGCGGCGAAAGAAATGATACAGACTGATCGTGACTATGAAGGCGCTCGTTATTGCGCAGACGAGATCGAGTGTTAACAGACTCCGTTGAAATTGCTGGTAGGTGTCGCCGAGAGCGCTACAGAGCGCATAGATAGGAACGAAACCTAGATTAAGCTCCGAAGTGGCGGGGCCACTGTAGGGGCTCTGATTCTGTCGGACCGCCTCCACGCCCATGTAGAATATTCGCGCCTCCACGCCCCGAAAAGGGTGGTCGGTTGGTATGCCAGACACGTAAAGTATGGAGGTGCACGATATCGCCACAAGCGCAGCAACCCGGAGGAGTCCGTTCTTCTCAAGGTCGAACGTGATCGCCAGGAACAGCGCCTCAAGAAAGAAAACGGAAAGGATAAACATCACACGAGGTTGTGCTTCCAGAATGTAGGCGAAGAAGAGAGTAGGGATGAACAGACTGATGAGAGCGGTAGCTGCCGGAAATGAAGACCAGAGACTTCTTTTAAGCGTCATGAGGCCATATTATAGCCTATTCGTCTCCACTTCCCAAAGCGGATCATGCAGGTTATCATGCGTTGACGTTCAGCTTACCTGATCGATTGCAGGGGCCAATTTCTGGACAATAGAATTTTGCGCTTGACTTTCGCCTAACTTTCGCCTATAGTAAAAATGGTCGTCGGGATGAGAGGAGGTTTATGAATATGGCGTCTTTGACGAAGAAGCAAAAGGAAGTGCTCGAATTCATCAGAATTTTCATGAGTGACAAGGGATACTCTCCAAGTCTCGAAGAAATCGGTGATGGACTCGGTATGTCCTCAGTCGCAACTGTCCACAAGCATCTTTCACATTTAAGACAGAAGGGCTTCATTCGTCATGAACCCCATCGAAAGAGGTGCGTTGAAATCGCGGACGTGAAGTCAGCCGATTTCG
>CAYVDS010000159.1:2937-7122 GCA_964450145.1 uncultured bacterium | reverse complement strand
CGCGGAAATATCTTCAATTGTCGAGCTGCCGCTTCTCGGGACAATCGCGGCCGGCGAGCCTATTCATGCTGTCGAAAACAGGGAGTCGATTGCGGTGCCGGCCGAGCTTGTGCAAAGAAGAGGCCGAAGGATGTTTGTCCTCAAAGTGAAGGGAAATTCGATGGTGGATGACCATATCATGGACGGGGACTACGTGATTGTGGTTGAGGGGCGGTCCGCGGACAACGGACAAACGGTGGTAGCCCTGCTTGACAACGAAAATGCAACCCTCAAGCAGTATTACCGCGAAAAGGACTCCGTCCGCTTGCAGCCCGCAAACGAGGCTCTTGAACCGATAATTGTTAAGGACCGCGATGTTCGTATTCAGGGAATAGTCGTGGGTTTGATGCGGAGATATTGATCTGCGTCATTTACTGGACAAGTCTGAACGGTTTCTCGATGCGCTGGTGAACTCAAGAAAACGTTGTCGAAGGTCATCGCAGCAACGAAAGGAGGCGGCACAAATGAGCTGTCCGGATTGCGGTGGAATCGTGGCAATACTGGAGGGATGCGAGCTGTGTATCAATTGTGGCTGGAGCCCGTGCTGTTACGCGTCTCTGCTGAGTGCAGATCAAGGCGTTCTTTCGGCTGACCATTCGGAGAAACACCAGGCTTGATTTATGCCTCGTATTTTCGCTTTTTGTTCGCCTTGAGGAGACTGGGATGCGTTTTTATCCTTTGAGCATCTCGATAAAAGCCTGCACCCGCGTGTTGATTTGGCCGGAGGCGGTCGTAGCGTACTCGCGCTCGAGGTCGAGAAGCGGGATTCCCTCTTTGCGCAATTCGTCGGCCAGCATTTTTCGGGCCCCGCCCCAATGGTCGCAAAACTTGAGTCGTGCGCAGACCACACCTTGAACCCGCCAATCGCGGATAAGCTGCTTCAGTATCGCGTAGCTGTGGTCAAATCCGTTAATGATGGACGGACACGCTGGCCGGTGGAGGTAGCGCTCAGCGATCGCCACTAAAGGTGAATCGGAAGTTTCATCAATCAAGCCATGATAGTGGCGCGAACCGAAGCATAGGCCATCGGCCACGATGCAGGCTCCCTTGCGTTCAATAGACTCGATGAATTCGGGAGAATCGCATGCGCCCCCAACTATCATGAGGCGCGGCTGCCTTCCTTGCCCGGGGCTTTTGCCTTTGAGCTCAGGCAGCAAGGCTTCGACTCGATCATTGAACAGTTCTCTCGGAGTTGACATTCCCGCTAACACAATTTGGAGGTATTCGGCCCCACTCAACGGAGGAGGGTCGCTTTTCCTCAGATCATTGAGACTCGCCATAAGTCCGCGTGTGCGATTATAAACCGATATCGAACGTCGGAGGCCTTGCTCGGTGATATGAACGCCAAACGAGTTCTCGATCGCGGCGATCAGCCTTTCCATCTCGCGAATGAACCATTCGGCCGCGGCGTTGCCCAACGTATGATACATAGAGAAATAATGGACGAACATGGAGTCGGCTTTGTCTTGAACCTCGCCCGCAAGCCTGAGCATGTGGTCGCAAGTGTTGGTTGTTACGATTCCATCAAGGAACTCAAGATCGCCTCGCAGGAGCGTTTCGAGAATCGACCGCGTATATGAGCAATTGATTCTGTGAAGATGAGAATCCGCGCTCGATGTGTCTTCCAAACCGGGCGCGCGCAGCCGTACCGGCAGGAAGCCGGCTGCATGCACCAACTCCTCCGGTATGTTCGAGCACACGGTTCCGATTACGCGGTTCCCCGCCTTTTTCCATGCGGCAATCTCAGGGTTTTTCAATCCGGAAGCCGTATCAGCAAAGTAACGCAGGCGTTCCATCACGTTCCTCCTCAATCCATAACTGTTGTAAAGAACTCTTCAATCTGATTGCGCATCAACTGTGGAGGGAGAACGCGGTCATCGTTGTAATCGAACTCAAGGAAGAGCACAGGAATGTCTTTCTTGCGGCAGACCTTGGCGAGCACGCCACGAGCTCCGCAAATGCTCTTGCAGCCGACGTGCTGGGTTACAATCATGCAGTCGCATTTGTAGTGAGCATACGCATCGAGGGAGAAATTAATCAGCTTTCCCGTGTCAAAGCGCATCAGTGACATGGTCATGTCGAGTCCTTGCCACGCGATACCTTCAAACATTGACTCCATGCTCGTGGCGTCGATGGGCTCGAGCACGGTCGTGCTCGAAAGCGAGTTTGATACCACCATTGCGCCGAACTGTTCCTCCATCCATGCGAACAGTTCGAAGTCATAGGTCGGCGGCACATGGACCCACAGCACTCGATGCTTTTCCTTGAACGGACCCTGTGTGCGACCTTCCCTCACTCGTCGCGCCGCGTCCTCGCTGAGGATTCTCATTGTCTCGGTCAAGCTTGGATGCCCGGCCCCCATGATGAAGCTGCCAAACGGCATAAGCCGCAACAGAGCCGGATGTGGCGCCGGTTTTACGGTGAACGTATCATGCAAGTCGACGAGAAGCTCGTAGGCTTTGTTCGATTCGTGGATCACCTCACAGAACCGGTCGGCGTCGAACTTTCTGCCGGTTGTGTGCTCCATGAACGGGATAAGTTCGTCCTGCAATTGGCGGGCGTAGTAACGGATCGCATCCCCGTCGTATCGGAAAGGCGCGTCCAGGAAAAGCATCGGGCAGTCAAGTATCTTATGCAAGATCGGATACGCGATTCGCGTGCCGTCGCAAGGTGATGACGAGGTGACAAAGAACGAATTTTCAGGTAGTTCGTCTCTCAGGGCCGCGCCTAAAATGAACAGGTCGGTCGAGCATACGTCAGTCGGAACGCCCGCTTCTTCGGCAGCGTCAAGAAATTCGTAAACGACGCTCATGTTGGTCCGCGTGAAGAAGGACGGGAAGAACTCCAGGCAGAGTGGAGCGCAATCGAAGGAAAAGAATATCTGGGGTACCAGCCCGAACTCGAAAAGGGCAACCTTGCGGTTCTTGTCAGCCATCGCGTCCGCGATGTTTGTGTAGAGTTCGATGTTGTTCCGGATTACGGCGGCAAGCAGGTGGCCGTGATCTTCGTAGGGTGGCAGCGGGCTATGCTCCCACACTTGAGACATTGGCTTGAGCATCCCGTCCACTATTTCCATTGTTCTTTTGAAAGTCTTTGCCACGGCGTGTGTGCTCCTTTAGGTTACTCAAACCGTTTCTGCCGATGTCGCGCTGGCCGCCGGCAGATAGAGTCGTTCGACATAGTCCTTAACCATTCGGTCTGCGTTGAATCGCCAGCCGAGGCTCTGGATCGCCGCCTTCATGCGTTGCAGCCAGCGGTGCGGGATATCGCTCGTATCGCGTTCGTAGTAAAGTGGGACAACGTCTTTTTCAAAAGTCTGATACAGAAACTCGGCGTCTCGCTGGTATTGCTTGTTTTGGTCGTTGTGCATACCGCCATGCCCAATCGCGAAGCCGTTGTCGCCATCGTACGCCTCATTCCACCAGCCGTCAAGAATGGAAAGGTTTAGGACGCCGTTCAAAACTACTTTCTGTCCGCTTGTGCCGCACGCCTCCAACGGGCGGCGCGGCGTATTTAGCCACACGTCCACGCCTTGGACGAGATGGCGCGCGACGTTATAATCGTAGTCCTCCACGAACACGATCCGGAACCTATAAGCGGGGTGTCCGGATTCTCGCACGATCCGCTGCAACATGCGCTTGCCCTCGTCATCCCGCGGATGAGCCTTTCCGGCGAAGATGATCTGAACCGGCCTTTGCACGTCCCCGACCAGCTTCGCCAGGCGTTCGGGCTGCGACAGAATAAGGTCGCCCCGTTTGTAGGTTGCAAACCGGCGCGCGCACCCAATTGTAAGGATATCCGGGTCGAGAATGTGGTCAATCTGCTGAATGACTTCCTGGTTTCCAACTCGCTGCGCTTGAACCAATAGGCGCCGGCGTACGAAGCGAATAAGCCTCATCTTCAGACTCTGATGCGTCTCCCATAGTTCCCCGTCGTCAATTTCAGACACTTTATCCCACACATCGGGGTGAACCATGCGGGTAGGCCAATCTTGCGCCAGACGAGTTTCGAACAACTGGTGCATCTGGGGCGCCAGCCATGACAATACGTGCACCCCGTTGGTTATGTGCCCGATGGGGACTTCCACTTCGGGCCGTTCCGGCCATGACCGTTTTTCGCCGGAACTTGTTGAGGAGCATCTTGGGG
>CAYVDS010000159.1:0-2927 GCA_964450145.1 uncultured bacterium | reverse complement strand
GTTACTGCCACAGGCGAGGCCACATCCGCGGACTTTTGTCGGCATGTATCGCCGAGACAGCGTTCGCCCGGCGCGAGTTCTTCAAGGCGAGAACCGTCATGCAGAAGGGTTCCCCCTTGTCGCCCGGATTAACGCGCCCTTGAGCCATGAAATCATCGTGAGACAATCCCATCTTCTCACGCAACACCCCAAGATGCTCCTCAACAAGTTCCGGCGAAAAACGGTCATGGCCGGCCTCCACGGGAGTATGCGTAGTAAAGACCGTGTAAAGGGAAACGCGGCGGCGCGCGCGAGAGAACGGAAGCGCATCGTCGACCATCACGCGGTGGATTTCTTCGAGAATCGAAAAGGCGCTATGCCCTTCGTTAAGATGCAAGACTCCGGGATAAATGTTCAGGGCCTGGAGGACACGCGCGCCCCCGACACCCAGCAGGAGCTCCTGCCTGATGCGGACGCGGTCATTCCCTCCATACAGGCGCGAGGTCAGTTCACGGTCCTCCGATGTATTCCCCTCCACATTGGAATCGAGCAGCAACAAACCGATCCTCCCGACCTGAAGTCGCCAGACACGGGCCTGAAGCGGTCCATCCCTGGTTTCAATCTTCACGACGAGAGGTTTGCCGCTCGAGTCCGTGACTTGCTGGAGCGGAAGCTGTCGAATGTCGAGATTTGCGTACTCTTCTCCCTGCCAGCCATCCTTGTTGATTCGCTGGCTGAAATAGCCTTGATGATAGAGGAGTCCGACCCCTACGAGCGGGATTCCCAGATCCGATGCGCTTTTTAGATGGTCGCCGGCAAGGATGCCGAGGCCTCCGGAATAAATCGGCAAGGACTCGTGAAGGCCGAACTCTGCAGAAAAATAGACTACCGGTCCGCTTTTCAGATTGCCACAGTGAACCGTTCCCCATGTCTGGGTCTTCCCGAGATATTCATTGAGACGGCGGAACGCATAATTGATGCGGCTGTGCAAAACCAATTCTGCGGCGCGTTCTTCAACCTGCTCCGGACTGATCTGGTTCAAGAAAGCGATCGGGTTGTGGTCTACCCTCCGCCAGAGGGCCGGATCGAGATCGGTAAAGATACCGATCACTTCGGGGTGCCATGACCACCAAAGGTTCTGGGCTAACGCATGGAGTCGTTCATGGAGACGATCACCCGGGTTCGCCATAACTGGTTCTCCTCATTTTGGTCGCTCAGTTTTCCGGTCATCGAATAGAAATGAGCCCGCACTCCACGTTCTCAATTCCCCTCACATTCGAGAACAAGAACATATTCTCATTGGCAAATTCACAGACTTCGCACGCTCTTCCCCACCAGACCCAATTGCATAATACTATCATCTTGCAGTCAGATAATCAAAACCGTCAGCCATGAGGGCGCAGTCGTTACAGAATCTCGCATTGGGCGCCCGCACGTATGTGTGCCGCAACGATTGGCGGGCTTGATTCAGTGCTCGGCCGAAGCATGGATTGCCGGCAGCGGTATCACAGCCTTTTTGACTTCTCAAACGTCGAGAACTTATAATTTAAAGACTCACTCATGGCAATAGTCAATCATAAAGGGCTGCAAATCATTATGAGCCTGCAATCGGAATATGACGTTATTGTGGTCGGCGCCGGCGTGGCCGGGCTGGCGGCTGCGGTCGGCGCTGCGAGAAACGGCGCAACGACTCTCGTGCTGGACCGAGCGCCAGAGGTCGCGATGAAAGTGAAGGGCGAAGTAATCAAGCGAGAGAATACGATCATTACGGAAGTCCTGCGGAGGCCGCTAGCTGATTCCATTATCAGAGGAACAGCAAAACGGCGACGGATATTCAGCCCTTCGTGCAAGAAGCACATGGTTCTCGAACCTCGGATTTCCTCGCTCGTCATCGAGTACCGTCCCTTTGTAATGGAAATCGCGAAGGCATGCGTCGAGGCAGGCGCAGAGATTGCTCTCAACACGGCAATCACGGACATCACCCAGAATGAGAATGGCGAGGTCCGCGGCGTAGAGGGTCTATCGTGCAACAAGCCTTTTCTTTTGACGTGCAAAGCGCTGATCGGGGCCGACGGGCACAGCTCTCTACTCAGGGAGTATGCGGGATTGCCCGCACCCAATATTTGCTCGGCTTACAAGGTGATTGTTGAGGGCGCGGATATTCCCGATAGTAATATGCTCGAGTTCTTTCTGCTCAATAATCCGGCGGGAGCGATTTGGATTTTCCCGAAGGGGGAAAGAAACGCGGAATGTGGCTTGACCGTGTGGGAGCAAAGCCCGGAAGCTCAGGAGTCTGATATCGCCGAAACATGGGAGAGACACCGTAAGGAACACCCAATCCTGAATGCAAGGTTGAAAAACGCCTCGTATGTGCTGACTAGCGTGGACAAACTGGTTTTTGGAGGCGTCCTCGGCGATTTCGTCAGGCCTGGCCTCGCGCTGGTCGGCGATGCGGCCGGACATGTTGGCGCTAAAGGCGCGTCAGGGATTCTGACTAGCATAAGTATGGGATATGTTGCCGGCCAATACTTGGGCGCCTATACGGCGAAGGAAAAAATCATTGCAGGCCGGGAAGTGATGCAGAGGTGCATGGAAATCATGAAAGATACAGACGCATGGCGTCTCCTAAAGGAAGAGGAAAAAGCCGGAACCATGACACGCGACTTCCTGTTCAAGATATTGCGAACAAACGAAGAGATAGATAATGCGTGGGACGCCATTGCTGAGATGGCGAAAGATCAATAACCCTCAATTGGGCAACGCGCCCTTATTTCGCGCATCCAATACTTCGAAGCCGGTGTCGGGGTCTTTTCGACGGACGGCGGAGTTGTTCAGAATCTCGAGCAGAATGACCTCGCCAAGCTTCCAAACGTCCACGCCCGGCCGGACACAACCTGTGCGAGTTTCTCCACCACGCCCCATGGCCGCATGCATATGGAGGCGCGGCT
>CAYVDS010000158.1:0-11059 GCA_964450145.1 uncultured bacterium | reverse complement strand
GCATAATGTTTTCGGGCTTTTTTCACATCGCGCATGCGAATAAATTCGCACCTACGGAATTACGGGACGGTCTCTTCTCGGGTATTTAACCAAGAACCAAGAACTCGAAACCCGAAACCGTCTTCTCCCTGCAATCCTTTCCTGATTCGGGCAATTTTTTCTTGTCCACTAGGATAAACTTCCAGCCTTCTGCCTGAGTATCTCTTCGCATGGATTGTGGCAGTAGTGTAAGTCATTGTAAAAAAGCAACTTATAACGTTCGCCGTTTGGCCTGTCAAATCCCCTGCGTTGGCATATCGCTTGCTCAAAGTGTTATGCGCGAGAACTGACTTACGAGATCGTGCCCACGGGAAGAGGAGAAACTCGATGCTTCGAGGCATGTACGCCGCTGCTTCTGGAATGATTGGGCAAAGGGAGCGGCTTGACGTCGTCGCCGACAATCTCGCGAACGTTGCGACGGTGGCTTTTAAGCGGAGTGAATCGACGACTCGTGGCTTCTATCAGGTCTTCGCGCGTGAGATTGCTCGGTTTCCGTCTGCCCGTGGTTCCGTGAAGATTCCTGGCGGCGGGTCGGCGCTTGACGCCGCTGTTGACGATTTCTCGACGGGCTCAATCATAGAAACCGGCAATCCTCTTAACGCCGCGATTGATGGTTCCGGATTCTTCGTTGTGGACACGCCTGCAGGGGAGCGATACACTCGCGCAGGAAATTTCTCGCTCAGCCCGGAGGGCAGGCTTATTACTCAAGATGGCTATTCAGTGCTTGGGCAGCGGGGCCCCATCGTCGTGCGAGGTGGCAGCATCCAGCTTTCTCCGGTGGGCGATGTTGTTGTAGACGGCTTGCCTGCGGAGCGATTGCTTGTCGTAGATTTTCCGGCGCCTTACCGGCTTTCCAAGTACGGCCATAATCTTTATGGCGCGACCGACGACGTTCGCCTTCAGCGGTCTTCCGTTCAGTCGCCAGGTTTGCGGGTGGCCGCGCTCGAACAGTCAAACGTAAATCCCATAGCGGAACTCGTGTCGCTCATGGATGCGGCGCGCACATATGAGGCTGATCAGCGTATTATTCAGGCGCTCGATGAATCGCTCAATGCCGCCGTGAATCAGATAGCTCGGGCCTGACGTGAGCGTTACGCTCTCGACGCCCGGTATGAAATAAGGCAGGCGCAGATAAAACCAGGCGGAGGTCATAATGCAAAGGTCTCTCTTCACGGGCGCCACGGGAATGACCGCCCAGCAGATGAGTCTTGATGTCATCGCCAATAATCTTGCAAACGTAAACACTACGGCGTTCAAACGCAGCCGCACTGATTTTCAGGACTTGCTCTATCAAACGATTCGCGCGCCGGGGGCTATATCGGCGCAAGGGCTCGAGATACCTTCCGGCATTCAGCTCGGCTCCGGTGTCGGCGTCATTTCGGTGACGAAGCAATTTGAACAAGGGCCCTTCGTTGAATCGGGAAATACACTCGACGTCGCAATAGAGGGCGACGGCTTTTTTCAGATAACGCTGCCCGACGGCGAAATAGCCTACACGCGCGACGGCTCGTTCCAGATTAACCGCGACGGCACCATTGTCACGGCCGACGGTTTTGCGCTCGAACCCGAGATCTCTCTCCCCGAAGATGCCATCAACACGACGATCGGCACGGACGGAACGGTAACGGTCACTTTATCGGACGGCACCACAGACGAACTCGGCCAGATCGAGCTCGCGCGGTTCATAAATCCCGCCGGGCTCCTCAGCCAAGGACGCAACCTATTCCGCCAATCCGAATCCTCGGGAGATCCCATTCTCAGCAACCCGGGCGAGGAAGGCGCCGGAACCCTGAGGCAGGGTTTTCTTGAAGCCTCAAATGTGTCGGTCGTCAATGAGATCGTTCAGCTTATCATTACCCAGAGAGCGTTTGAGGTCAATTCGACGGTCATCAGCGCCTCAGACCAGATGCTGCAGACCGCGAATAACTTGAGGCAGTAAGCAGTGGCAAGCGTGATATCACGAAGAGTTGTCGCCGCGAGCATAGTCCTCGCTCTGTCGGTCGTTTGGTTGCGGGGCGCTCTCGCCGCCACTATTACGCTCAAGAGCGCCGCCGACGTTGTGTCCTCGACCGTGAATTTGGGCGACGTGTCCACCATCTCGAGCTCGAATCCTTCCGAGCAACTTGGAACTCTCCGAGCGATTCGACTGTGTGCGGCGCCGCCTCCGGCTGAATCGGTGACCCTGGGCCGCGATGCGGTCGTCTCGGCTTTAAGGGCCGCCGGGCTGAACATGTCCTCTCTGAAGTTTGCAGGATCGCACCATGTTGTGGTGAGGCGCGTGTATGAGCTCGTAACGCTTGAAGAACTCCAGCGGGAATTCTCCGCCCATGTTTCGCGGCAAACGGGATGGGCTCAAGACTCTTACCTACTTTCGCTCCCCAAAAACTTCTTGCCTGTGCCCGTTCCCTCGGGACAGCGAACAATGCGCGTCGACACCTCCGACGATGAGGATTTTTCCGGAAGTGTCCTGGCGCGTTTCCATGTAACTGTCGACGGGGAACCGTGCTGCGAACTCGTTCATAGATTCGATGTCGAACGCTATGTCGAAGCGCTTATCGCCGCGCGCAAGATCGCGCGAGGTCAGCCGGTAACCGCGTCGGACGTGGAAGTCAGAAAAATTGAGCAGGGCCTCGTCGATGGCGACACGTTCACGGCGGTGGCGGAGGCCGTCGGACTGGTGGCAACGCGGACTATTCGGCCCGGGACGATACTTAATGCAGAATTGCTTGCCAAACCCGCCGTGATACAAAAAGGCAAGGATGCGTCGGTCATTTGGAAAGGAGACGGGTTCTGCATCACCACAATCGGGCGCGTGCTCGAGGATGGTTCTGCAAGCGAGCTCGTGCGCGTTCGCCTTGGGTCAAGGAAAATTGTGAGAGCGACAGTGTTGGATTCCGATACACTGTTGATAGCGAGAGAAGGAGATAAAGATGAAAAGGTCCGATAGAGGATTCCAAAGAATGGTGCTCAGAGTCAAACCAAAGGCCGAGCCGCTCCCGAAAGCAATTCCGAAAAAAGTCTTCCTCGGAATACGCCACAAAGGGTGTTTTTCTGCTCTGCATCATGGTCCCGTTCCGGAGGCATGAACATGAACCAGAGTGAAAGCGGAAGGATTCGCATACTTCTCCTGCTAATGGCTTTTATTCTGGCGGCTCTTATCTGCGGCGAATTCGCCATGGCCGACTCCATCTGGAACAGATCGGCGGGCACGCCGACGTCGCTTTACTCAACTACCAAAGCGGTTTATAGAATCGGCGACATTGTCACGATCTTGCTCGTCGAGGAGACGAGCGCCACGAACGACACGAGCACGAGCACCGACAAAGAGACTGACCTTTCTATGGATTTTGACGGTTTCGACGACATTCTCGGATTGACCCATGTCTTCGGCAGGCCTCTATCCGCCGACCCCAGATTTGAAGTCGACGCCGAGAGTGAGTTCGACGGAGACGGCTCTTCCGAGAGATCGTTCGAGATAACGGGGACGGTCTCGGGGCAGGTTACTGAAGTTCTCTCTAACGGGAATCTCCGAATAGAGGCAAGCCAGGCCGTCAAGATCAATGAAGAAAAAAATTCGGTTATTCTGGTTGGAACGGTCCGCCCACAGGACATCTCTCCGCAGAACACAATCCTTTCGACCCAGATCGCCAACTCGGAAATAAACTATGCCGGCAGGGGGCCGCTGAGCACCGTGCAGAAACGCGGCGTCGTCACGGAATTCCTGGAGTTCATATGGCCATTCTAACTAGTAGGGGAAAAGGGGAAAAGGGGAAAAGGGGAAAAGGGAGGCTGTCCCGTAATTGGCGAAATGGGATAGGATTCTGTGGGTGCGAATTTATTCGCACAATGCTTTCGAACTCCTTCCACGGCCCGGGTGCGAATAAGTTCGCACCTACAGAAGCACGGGACTCTTTCAAAGGGACCGTTTTTTTGTTTTCCCTCAGGCTGGTGTTGTCGTTGGCAATGAACCTATCGCTAATCTTGCCTGCCAACGCTGAATCGACCACTCGCATCAAGGACATTGCGTTCGTGCGGGGAGTAAGGAGTAATCAACTAGTGGGTTACGGTCTTGTTGCGGGATTGGATGGAACGGGAGACGGGCGGCGCGTTCCGTTCACTCGCCAAATGCTCGCAAATATGGTCAATCAGTTTGGTGTTACCTTTGAGACCCGCCAGCTTCGAGCCGAGAACGTGGCGGCTGTGATGGTTACCGCCGAGCTTCCACCTTACGGGAAGGAGGGCTCGCATATCGACGCGGTCGTGTCTACGATTGGCGACGCCGAGAGTCTGCGAGGCGGGACACTTCTGCTAACTCCGCTCAAGGGGGCTGACAACGAAATCTATGCGGTCGCTCAAGGCCCGTTGTCCGTCGGCGGATTCGAGACGCGCGGGCGTCGGGGAGGTCAGGCGAAACACCAGACGGCGGGCGTTGTACCCGGAGGCGCTCTCGTCGAGAGGGAGGTCCCATCCACGATAATATCCGACGGAAGGTATCTGACCGTTTGTCTCGAGCGGGCCGATTTCACCACCGCGACGCGCATTACCGAGGCCATAAACGATCATTTCGGACAAGACTGCGCGCAGGCCGTCGATGGCGGTACGGTCAAGGTGGACATTCCCGACACGTTCGCCAATAATCGGGTCGCGTTCATAGGCGAGATGGAGTCGATACGGGTCGAATCGGATGTTCCGGCGAAAGTGGTCATCAATGAACGGACAGGCACCGTCGTCGTCGGACACGATGTCGCGGTGACCCCTGTCGCGGTCTCGCACGGTGATGTCCGCATCATAATCGGCGAATCTGCCGGTGAAACCGGCGAGGCCACTCCCCAAGAGGGCCGGGTCGCCGAGTTCAGCGGCGCAAACGTGGGCGAAATTGCGTCCGCCCTCAACCAGATGGGAGTGGTTCCGCAGGACTTGATAGCGATATTCCAGGCGCTCGAGCGCGCAGGCGCGCTTCAAGGGCATCTCGAGGTTATGTAGGGTGTGTTTCCCCATAATTGGGGACACGATGCCGCATCGTGTCCCCAATTATGGAAGGCTGAACGAAAATAAAGGCTGCTCTGGATGGACCAATTTGACATCGCTTCGGTTTCCGCCAGACATGCGGGCATCGGCGAAACCGAGCGCAAGCTTCAGTACTTGCGCATTCCCGACAAAAGTTCCCAACCTCAGCGACTGCGCGCCGCCGCTCAAGAGCTCGAGGCATATTTCCTTCACATGCTCATGCGCGAAATGCGGAAGACCGTCCCTAAGAACCCGATTCTTAACGGCGGCAAGGCCGAGGAAATATTTCAGGATTTCCTCGACGAAGAGATCGCAGGAGAACTGGGGCGTTCTAACCAACTAGGACTTGCCGACTTGATATATAAGAGCCTGGAAGACTCGATTAAAGGGGAAACAGGATAGTGCCGATAAATAGAAGGGAGAGACCATGATGCAAAGGGCGGTCGATGACCTTATCAGCGTTCTCGAGAAACAAGTAGAGAACTATTACGAGTTGAAGAAGCTGATCCTCGAAGAACGCAAAGCCATAGTATCCAATGACTTGAAGAGACTGTCCGATACGACATCGCAAATCGGGCTTCTCGTCGCTTCCAACAACCAACTCGAAATGACCCGGTCGAACCTCGTCAACAAGCTGGCGAAAGAATTGGACCTGAGCGACCCAAGCCCAACGCTATCGAAAATAGCGTGTCGATTGCACAGCCCTGTTTCTGAAAGGCTGCTGGAGTTACGCCGCAACACAGTTTCCGCCATCGGCGAAGTTCAGCGCCAAAACCGCATCAATGCAGAAATGCTCAAATACTCCGCAAGCCTCATAGACTCTGTGCTGAGGAACCTTATTGACCCGGTGTCTTCCGAGGCCATTTACGGCAACATGGGGCAGGCGAAACGGCGGGCGACGTTAGCCTCGCTCCTGGACCACGAGGTGTAGCTTATCGGGAAGGATGTGTCATGGCTGCCAGTTTGTTTTCGATGCTGTCGCTGGGGACAACGGCGCTCCAAACCCAGCAGATTCTTCTCCAGATAGCCGGCCAGAATGTCGCTAACGCAGCCACCGAGGGCTATACGCGCCAGCGGGCCGACATTCTGCAATACCAGAACGTTCGCATCGGGGGACTGCTATTCGGGGTCGGTTCGCGAGTGGACACCATCGAGCGAATCCGCCAAAGCCTGATTGACGACCGCTTCCGCCGCGAGAACTCCGTACTGGGCGAATATTCGGTCAGGATGGACTACCTTTCTCAGATCGAGGATATACTGGCCGAACCCTCACAGGAGGGTATCGCGCAGGCGTTGGCCAACTTCTTTGACAGCCTTCAGGAACTCTCCAATGAGCCCGAAAGCGAAGGCGTGCGGACAACCGTGAGTGAGTCAGGTGTCGCTCTGGCCGACTCGGTCAGACTGACTTATGAGCTGCTCAACAACCTGCGGAGCACAATGAACGATTTCATTCGGACGACGGTGGACGATATCAACAAGCTCGCGGCGGAGATAAGCGAGCTCAACCGCCAGATAACGGGTCTCGAACTCGGTTCGGGCACGGCAAACGCCGCGCTTGACTCGCGTGACCTGCTGTTGAACCAGCTTTCCGAACTCGCCTCGGTCGAAATCAGGCGAAATGCAAATGGAACGGTTAGCGTGTACCTCGATGGCTACGGCCTCGTGCAGGACTTCAACTATAATCCTATCGGGCTGCGCCTTACCTCCGCGATTGACCCCACGCGAAGCGACTTTTATGAAGTGGTGGCTGCCGGCGACGGTAATCGCCCGCTCGATATACAAAGCGGCAATCTGCGCGGCTACCTCGACATCCGCGACGGGGTGACAACGAACCAGATACTTTCCGACCTCGACACGCTTGCGCTTGAAATCATCGAGGAAGTGAACCGAATCCACAGCCAGGGGCAGGGATTGGTCCGCTATGATTCTCTGACATCCGACTATGCGGTGTCTGACGCGGACGCTGCGCTCGCCAACGCCGGACTTTCGTTCACTCCACGTGACGGCACATTCTTCCTCGCGGTTTACGACAGTCAGGGACAAGTTGTCGAACAGCACGAGATAACTATCGACGCCGACGTGGATACGCTTAACACGGTGGCCGCCCAGATCAACGCCGCATTTGCCGCGGGAAGCAGGCTCACCGCGACGGTTACGGCTGATAACAAACTGCAAATCGAGACAACCACGCCGGGCGATACCTTTTCATTTGTGAGCGATGACACGCAGGCGGGCGACACAAGTGATTTCTTGCTGGCGATGGGGCTCAACTCATTCTTCACGTTCGATCCTGCGGCTGGCCCGGCCGCTTCGATAGCCGTCTCCGACGCTATAAGGAATGATGTCGCGCTTATTGCGGCAGGGCGTTCTACGGGCCCCGGCGACAACAGCAACGCGCTTGCGCTCGCGCAACTGCGCAACTCGCAGGTGCTTGGTCCCAACAGCACCGCCACGCTCGAGGAGTTCTTCCAGACAACCCTTGTATCACTCGGCTATACGACGCAATTGGCGACCGACCGCCAGGAGATACAGACCGGCGTCGTTGATGGCATCGCGAACATGCGCGACGCGATTTCCGGCGTCTGGCTCGATGAAGAAGGCGTGAACATTATTCGCGCCCAACAGGCATATGAGGCCTCGGCTCGCTTCATCTCTGCGGTCAGCGAGGTGCTCGATATATTGCTTGAGCAAGTCGGCTGAGCAAATTCGGGGACACCATGCGACATAGCGCTAATTCGGGGACACGATGCCGCATCGTGTCCCCGAATTAGCGGTAGGGGGTAATTAACGTGGTTTCACGCATATCGAATCCGGTCCTGGTGAATACGGCTCTCAGGAATTTGCAGATTTCCCTGCGGCAGTTGCAGGAAACGCAGGAGGTTCTGGCGACTGGCCTCACCATTCGGCGCCCCTCGGACAATCCGCTGGGGGCGGCGATTGCGCTCAGGATGCGAGCCGAAATCACGGAAATAAACAGATTTGTGACCAATATTGAGCGCGCCGAGTCGTTCGTGACCGCGAGCGAGGGAGCGCTCGGCACGATGAACCAGATTCTTACCGAACTGCGCGGAATCACTGTCACCGAGGCGAATGACACCGGAAACGCGGAATCGCGCCGCGCCGCCGCAGAGCAAGTCAACGCGCTCATCGAACAGCTTGTGCAAACAGCCAATTCCGATTTTGGCGGCCGCTACATCTTTGCCGGTCATGAGACCGAAACGATTCCATACGTGAGAAATGGCGAGTTCGTGGAATATCGTGGCGACGGCGGATACATATATGAAGAGATCGGACCCGGCAACGTGATCACGATTAATCAGCCCGGCAGCACGATCTTCGCCGCGTCCGCAGGACAGGTAATCGGCGACGTCGATCTCAACCCCGACATCAGCGCCGGCCCGGATTTCGACACCCCGCTTGCGCAGCTTAACGGCGGTGAGGGGGTTCAACCGGGCAGCATTGTGATAACCGACGGCAGCGGCGCATCCGCCACCGTTGACCTTTCCTCGGCTGTCACGATTGGGGACGTTATCGCCGCGATTAACTCGGCGGCTGGCATTAACGTTACCGCGAGCATCAATTATGACGGCAACGGCCTGCTGATTGCAGATAATACCGTGGACCCGACGCTTCCCCTGACGATAACAGAGGACCCCGCAGCGGTTCCGCCGACCACGACGTCGGCTGATCTTGGAATTCTCGGGAGCTCTATGAGCACCATTCAAGGAACCGACCTCAATCCGATCGTCGTGACTTCTACGGTCACAGCCGGGACGCTTCTGCGTGATCTGAATTTCGGCGCTGGCGTCGACATGACGACCGCCGCTTTCAACATCACCGATCGAGACGGAAATACTGTGACGGTCGACATCTCGACGGCGACGACGGTTGGCGACGTTGTCGCCGCGATCAATGCTCTCACTGGCCCCACCTTCAATGTCACCGCCTCAATCTCCACCGACGGAAGCGGTATCGACCTCACTGATACGGTGAGCACCGGCCGGAGTCAAATCACCGTGACGGAGGCAGGCGCCACGACAGCCTCGGAACTCGGACTTCTTGGGACGGGAACCGGTTCGATGCTCGAGGGCGCAAGGCTTGATCCACTGGGCAGTTCCTCGACTCCCGTCGCTTTGCTCAACAGCGGTCTCGGGATTTCGCTCGGGACGATTCGCATCACCAACGGAGAGTTATCGGCGTCGGTTGACTTGAGCGGCGCGGTAACAATCGGAAATGTTATGGCGGCAATAGAGCGCGCAGGCGTCAGGGTCGAGGCGTCTATTGATTCCGCGGGCAACAGGCTGGTAATAACATCGCAATCGGGCGACACTCCCATCATAATTGTCAGCGAGGGCGCCGCCACCACGGCCGAGGACATCGGTCTGTTCTCGCCGGGACTTTTCGAGACAGCCGAAGAGATACGCCAGGCGCTGTTAAATAACGACTCCGAGCGGCTCACGCAGCTTATCGGTAACGTGGACGATATCATTTCGCGCATTATCGATGCTCGCGCCGGCGCGGGCCAGCAAATTGTCCAAATCGATTTCGCGAGATCGCGTCTGCAAAACCTTGAGTTGAGTTTCGAGAGCCTTCGCTCGAAGACCGAAGAGGCGGATTTGACGGAATTCAGCATAAAGCTCGTGAACCAGGAAACGATTTATCAGGTGGCGCTTGCGACGACCGTGCAATTGATTCAGCCGACTCTGTTCAGTTTTCTAAGTTAATAACGAGCGTTTGGGTTTATTCGGGGACACCATGCCGCATGGTGTCCCCGAATAAATGCGAATCGGGCGAACACGAGGTTCGCCCTTACAAACATCGTGTGATGTCGGCAAGTGTGAACTCGAAAGGTTGAAGATAACGGATGAAAATAATCAGTAAAGCGCTTGGCGAAATCGAGATTGCCAACGACAGTATCATAGAAATGCCCTCGGGCATGATTGGCTTCCCGGCGCTTCATCGCTACACGCTGATCCCGTTTCCCAATCCCGACGTGCCTTTCTTCTGGTGGCAATGCGCTGATGACCCCACTTTATGCTTCATTCTGATCGATCCCGGTCTCGTCTGCCCGGATTATGAAGTCGTCTTGCCGGCTGAGGAGTTGGCGGACATCGAGCTCAAAGCTTCCGAAGGTTCAGTGTACGCCGTGGTGACTGTACCGAGCGACCCGCGCGAGATGACTGTCAATTTGATGGGTCCCATTGTGATAAATCACTCTGTCCGAAAAGCGAAACAACTCGTGCTTACGGACCCCCGCTACACAACCAGGCATCGAGTCCTGCGGGAGGCGCCCGGTCATGCTTGTGCTAACTCGCAGGCTTAATGAAAGTATTATCATCGGCGACACAATCGCTGTCACTGTTCTGGGAGTCGAAGGCGACCAGGTAAAACTCGGAATAACCGCGCCAAGAAACGTTGCCGTGCATCGGCAAGAGGTCTACGAGCAAATCAAGAAAGCCAATGTCGAAGCCGCGCAATCTCCCCCGGTGGACATCACCTCCGTTTTGAAGTTCCTGCCCCCTCGAAAGAAATAGCCGACTAAATCAGCTTGTCCCGCGACACTCTCCTAACCCCCTTTGCAAGGGGAGCAGGAGATTGTCCCATAATTGGCAAACGGGCGCAGGATTCTGTAGGTGCGAATTTATTCGCATAATATTTTCGAGCCCTTTGCGACCGGAGCGAAGCATTGCCGTCAAACCCTCAAACTGCCAAACTGGCGAACCTACTTTCTTAGGAACGAATCCACGCAAAGAACTGTCATTCTGAGCGAAGCGAAGAATCTCATCTTTCGCATTGCCCCCATTTTAGTTAGGAGCGCCTTACCCCTCTGCACGGGGTTAATTGGGTAAGAAACCCGAGGCCCACAACCTCCTTATCATTCCCGCGAAGGCGGGAATCCAGATTGGTTGTTGGCCGCTTGCTAAGTGGATTCCCGCTTTCGCGGGAATGACGTAACGCATTCAGGTTTTTGGTTTTAACCATGAACCAGGAACTAGGAACCATGAACTGGTTT
>CAYVDS010000157.1:2909-11068 GCA_964450145.1 uncultured bacterium | reverse complement strand
CTTTGCGTAAAATGTCTTAGTATTTCCAAACCACTATTGACGGCATTAATGATCGTGTGTATAATGTGTGTATGAACAGCCGTGAAATAATCAAGATGCTTGAGCGTGACGGATGGCGGATCGCCGCCACGAAGGGAAGCCACCACCAGTTCACGCATCCGACGAAGAAGGGGCGCGTCACGGTCGCCCACCCGAATCGGGACATCCCGAAGGGGACATTGAACAGCATTTTGAAACAAGCAGGATTGAAATAGGAGACGCCACCATGCTTAGAAACTACATCGGAGTCGTTCACAAGGAGCCCAAGAGCTGCTACGGCATCAGCTTCCCGGACTTTCCTGGCTGCATCTCTTCCGGTGACACGCTCGACGATCTTCACAACATGGGAATAGAGGCTCTCCAGTTCCACGTAGAAGGAATGCTTGAGGATGGCGAGTCCATTCCCGACGCATCCCCGCTTGACCAGGTTAAGAAGAATCCCGAGCACAAAGGAGCCGACGCATTTCTTATCGTTCCCGTGGAGCTTCCCGAGAAGGCGGTCAGGATCAACGTGACTATTCAGGATTCCGTACTTAAGAAAATCGACAACTACGCCAAACGTCACAGCGAGACGCGCTCCGCCGTTCTGGCCAGCGCGGCGGTCGAATATATCAAGGCTCACAAGTAGACGGTTCATTGGTTCAATCTCTGCTGCTTGTTCCATTCCAGAATTGCCACTTGAAAGGCGTTGATATGCGGCCCCTCGTGCTTGCATGTCGAACATCTGACGAATGTCTCATTCCCGACAGTGTGAATAAGAACCGACATTGAACCGCACCTCTGGCAGGCGTCGCATGAGTCCGTGCCGTCGCTTGTTTCAAAATCTCGGCTCATTGATTCACCTTCTCTTTTTTCGGCCTGTCGTTCTCGTATGCGTCTTTCACAAGTTCTATTATTTCACCGAGGGTACGCATAATGCGCCGCCTTTCTTGATGATTTATTCATATTAGACAGAGTAACTATCACATTTCTTTATGCCGTGAATTTGTGTGCGACGAAGAGCGCACCACCAGCAGGTTGCGGCACCTTTGTTTTTCCTGCTTGGCGGGCAATACGGCATTACGAGCGATTTGCACCAAGTACTTCCGCGAATGCAATTTCCGTTCTTTTTCAATTCGCACCTTCCTTCTTTGCGTTAACCAAAAAACCGGACAATCCACATTTTCTTAAACAATCAGCATTGTTTTCACCATATGCGATAAGGCACGAAGGAGCCCCCGCGTTAGCCGCCGCCCTTTCGCCAGACACATGGTGAAAATAAAGACGGCCACGAAGAAAAAGAACGGCGTCAGCTTTGTTCCATACGTGGTTGAAAAACATGGTTGTCTCTGTGCGTGCGAATATCAAAGCTATGCCGTTCCCGTATCTCTCAAGCTTGTTGAGCCATAGATGTGTTTGAGAACCATATGGAGGATTCAGCCAAACCCTTCCAAGCCATTCTTTATTGAGTCCATCGTCATTGATGGTGTAGTGCGTGCCGGCGGTTGCCCATGGTCTACTAATTGGAGAGCACGGGTCAAGGTCAAAGACTCCGAGAGCATTGATTATCTCGGGAGGGGTAAGCCACTCATCTTTTCCCATCAACGCACTTTGATGTGATCCCATACCGCCCATCATTTACCACCCTTCTTCTTGCGTTGCGGCCTGTCATTCTCCCACTCTTCAACGCTCTTTTTTGGTATGCGTATCACTCTTCCAATGCGCTCTGAAATAAATTCCCTGTTTTTAAGCATCCTCCTGACAACCTTGTGGTCAACCCCGAATCTTTCGGCCAGATCCTCCACGCTGAAATATTCTTTTCCTCTCATATCGCCATCACCGCCTCCCAAACGCGTTTTTTGTTTTCCCTTAAATAATGGGTTGTCGATTCGGGATCTTTGTGCCCAAGCGTCTCTTGCGTGGAGCGCAACACATCAACCTTTTCCCCTTTCAATACGGCCTCCATGAAATGCACGTGGACGCGTTCGGCGAAAGTTTTCCGCATGGTATGGGTTGATATCCCTCTTCCATGAACTCCCACGAGCATCGCGGCCCTTTTCATCACCGCCCAATACTCCTGTCTCGTGAGAAACCTGTTGCCATTCGCCGGGAAAAGAGGCCGTGACCGTAAAAGAAGGTTTTTCGACTCAAGCCAATCGGCGTATTTTTCAAGCTCTTCCAGCAGCTCAGGGTGAACGGGTACCGAACGGCTTTCCTGTTTCTTTTTCATGTTCTGGCGTTTCACTTCAATTTCCCCGGCTATTGTCCGGTTCTGGTCAACAACATCCCCCACCTTCAGGCTCAGGATCTCCGAGATCCTGAACCCCGTCTTGACCCCCAGCACAAACACGGCTCTGTTGCGAGGCCCCCAAACGCCCTTGAACGACTCCTTAAATCGTTCATACTCAGTTTTATCCAACGGTCTCGCAACGCTCATTTTATGTACCTTCTCTTACCTTCTCTTGCCTTCTCGTGTCTTTTCGTGCCTTCTCTTGCTCGGTTTCAGATGTTTAGGGAAATTGTCATGGTTGTTTAAGTCGGCTTACTCGGATCTTCTCAATCCGAAGTCGCCTTTCTTTATTTTCACCATGTCACCATTCCAGCGATGCCAAACAATTCCCTCAATATCTTTTCCAATGAACCAATCCTTAAGATGATGAAAAGAACGTGGCGCACCCGGTATTTGGTGATCTCCATGCCTTATGAGGACATGTATCGGGAAGCCT
This sequence comes from uncultured bacterium, assembly GCA_964450145.1. Taxonomy (GTDB): domain Bacteria; phylum Abyssobacteria; class SURF-5; order SURF-5; family SURF-5; genus JACRIR01. The sequence continues at coordinate 8,324 of CAYVDS010000157.1, read as the reverse complement.
TCAGGATTGCCTTGAACCTTGGGGCCAACAAGCTCATACGTGCTATCTGCAAGTAAATGGTTAAACGCCTCTCTGTGCCACTTGTCGGCAGGGTCGTCGTTAGAAACCCATAACCAACCGGGCCAGTGTCCGGTTTTTGGGTCAGGATCTTGCGCAGGTTCGAAACCGGCTGGTGGCGTTTTACCATTCTTGGCGTCATATCTTTTGTAGAGCACGCCATTTCTAATCATGCAGCACGTGCCATCCCATTTCCTTGTTGCCGTTCCTTCACCCTCCACAACCCATTCCGCACCTTTGACAATTTCATTTCTCACGAGATTGTCACCGCCATGGTTGCGTTCAAATAGACTTATGATTTTCCGCATATTGCCGCATCCTTTCAGGTTATTTATTTTTATCTTCCTGTGCTCCAGCCTCTTGCGGGATCTGAATCCCAATAGCAAAAACTTAGGAATGAATCGAATCCGTCGCCGTACTCACGGTATCTTTGATATCTTTGCTGGCTTTTTGTCATCTTCCGCACCTTCCCCATTCCGTGATATTCGAGACCATCTGTTTTCGGGTGGAAGTTCAAGACATGCCCTGGCTTGTCGTCGTCAAACACCACTCCAATGTAATGACCACGATCTTCTGAGATTACCCCGGAGCGTCCCCTGTAGGTCACGTTCCTGCCAATGCACGCAGGAACGCCGTAATTCTTTTGAGCATATTCGCAGTTCATGTTTGCTCCGTTGCATACTTCTCCACGCATTTCCACCCGCAGGCGGCGTAGCCTGCCGCATCCGCAAAGTGGTCTCTCTTTTCGTCGTGCCTTGACCGGCTTGCCTTGACCATCATCATCATCCACGACACATTGGAAGATTTAAGCGGAGCCCTGAGAAGGTCTTGCAAGTATCCCGTCCACATCGCCGCGGTTCGCGTGAAGTCCTCGTCAGGACTGCCGTAACTGGCGTTTCTCTCGGAACACACAAGACGCTCAGCTTCGCGAAGAAGCTCAGAGGCGCATTTCATGGCGGGGTTGCCGTTGTAGGTAGGGCCATTGTCTTGAACCATTTTCGTGGCATCAGGAATATGGTTGTCATCATCGAACACACCCGCCTCTCCACAGGTGCACTCTTCGGAAAAGTAAATGTCAAGATGCATCCAGATCGCCAGCTTTAGTTCAGCTTCTGACCCAGCTCCACGCTTGCCTGGGAGCACATAGACGGCGTCGATTCCCGGCCGCAGGCTCAAGATCGCCCTGATGTCTCTTCGAACGCACTCCAACATGTTGAATCCTGCTGGTATTTCGTTCCAGTTTGTGGCGAGTGGTAAATCGCATCCGTCGAAACCGACTTTGCGGTCAAGATCCGCCGGTGAAAGCACATTCCATCCTTCTCTTTTCAGCTCGTCTCTCTTTTTGTCGAACGCCGGGAAATTGTAATAAGTTTTCCCACGCATAGGACCGATGATGTAAATGGTTTTCGCTGTGAATTCTTTTCCGTGTTGGTCGAAAAACGTCACTTTGTCATCCATGTTCATGCCACGTTCCCTTTCGATATTGGATTCCACACAATGAATGTTTCACGAAGACGGCGGAGTATCGCAGGCCCCCTGTCAGATCCAAGGCGCGCCTCAAGCTCTGTTCCGTTAAGGTTGCTGGTTATCCACGTCATCTTTTTGTAGAGATATCGATTGTCGATAATCGAAAACACCATTTCAGCGGCACGGTCAGTTACTTTTTCTTTTCCAAAGTCGTCAAGTATAAGCAGATCACACCCCGACATGTCGCTTATTTCTGATTCCGCCTCGTCAAGGTCTCTTGAGCATGCGGCGGCAAGGTGAAGGGATAAATCGCAGGATCTCCAGTACCTGACATGGACACCACTAAAAACAAGTTTCTTCCCTGCGACACAAACAGCTCTTGTTTTGCATGTTCCGTAGTCGTCACCGATGAAAAGACTTGATGAATTGTTGCTTATGATCCAGTCAAGCAATTCATTGTTCCCTTTTTGCTCATCCCACACCCAAAACGGCTCAGGTATTCCAGACCTCAAAAGCCTTTCAACCGTGAGCTTCCTGTTGTATTCAGCGAACTCAATGTTTCTCAGTTGGTTCCTGCGCTGCTCTTCTTTATCGGCGCACGCTCCACACAAGAGACCTGCCCCTATGCTCCATCCTACGTCATCCATCCAGTTTGGCCGGTGTATTGTCACTCCGCATCCTCCTGGGCACTGGTACGAGTCAGGTGGTACCGGTTCTTTTGACTCGAAGGGAATCTTAAAGTCCATGGATTTTTTCTTTCTTTGGCTGCTGTTGCACTGCGTTCGTTCGTTCTTTCGGGAATAACCCCTGCCATCCGTTCATAACCGACATGTTTATGACATCTGCCGCATTGTTCGGGTCTTGGGATAGCTTTAGAAGCTGCTCACGGAACATCATCTTGAAATCCTTGCAACTTTTCAGTTTCATCCTGAACGGAACCCACTTGCCCCATGCCTCAAGAAACCCCGGAGCCTTTTTGAGTACTTCGGGAATCTCAATACCGTCCCCCACCGGGGGACTTGTAGGGGGTATTTCTTTTCTGGTATCTGACATCTGACTTCTTTCCTCTTGTCCTTTGGTGCTACCTTTGTCGTCGCCTTTGTGTTCACCTTTGCTTGTACCTTTGGGTTGACCTTTAAAGGTCGGGCTACCTCCGCCCTTTTTGCCTGCCTCCGAACATTTGACTTTTTTCGATTCGTCCCGGACTATTCTCCGGGAGTAGATCGTGCCGTTTTCCAAGCGGGAGAATACGCCGGAGTCTTCAAGCTCCCGCAACAGCCTCACAACCTCGTCGGTGGACACGCCCGTCATGCGAGAGACGTGTTCAGCGGTCATAGGTTGACCTGTAGGCAATTGGAGGTAGCCCCTGCGGGCGCACTCGCACATGAGAGAGAGCATGTCAATCCAGAGGCCCCTGGCGGCCGATGATACGCATCTTAGTAGCGGATCTTTCAGCCAATCACCGTGGTAAAACTTCATCCAAGGGAGTTTTTTCATTTTTTGGAAGTACCCAACACTCTGGTTTCAAGATGACCTTTAAGGCGTTCACACCTTCTTGACAGTTTCGGAACTCTTTCCGCTCTACCTCCATTTGAGCGGTAATTTTTATTAAACGACGCAAATATTTATTATGATGTTTAGAACGAGAGCGTTTCATCTGGTTCCTTCTCGACTATGTTGACATAGTAACTATGGTTACAATTAGGCGTTGAGCTTAAAACGCTTTTCCCACTGGTCAGACTGCATTCCTTGCATGATCTGAATAATCCGCATAAGACGTTCGGTATTGTTGTCCGATGATGATTTGTCATTTGCGGGTGATTCAGATTGCGCCACCAAGTTGTTTTTGTGAACGAATGCGGTTAGAAAGTCTTCCTGTTGTTTTCTCCAAGCTTTCCTGTAATGCTCAAAACATTCATATACGACTATGGCCTGCGACTCTGTAAGAGGAAACCACACCTCTGTACGTTTCTTTTTCAGAACTTTAAAAGTCAGACTGCCGTGGATGTCGCACACATATCCAATAGTCTGTATAAGTATTGTCTTTTCGTGTTTCCCGCTGAACTTGAATTTGTACAGACGCCGTTCACTGTTGGAAAGCCGATCAAGCGTAATTCCATGCTTTTTACAAAGCGCGTCAAGCAGTCTCCTGGCGTTCTCTTTTTCGCCATCTACTCCAGAAACCGCAAGAGCTTCAATTTTGCGTAATTTGTCTATTATCAACTCCATACTCAAAACCCCGCAAGTGTTGGTGTCGGATCTGCCATGGCGGATGTGTTTGCGTATTTTACGTATGGCGATTTCGTCTTGATCCTGACCTCCATGCAATCGCCTTTTGGGACAAGACGAATGCGGCAGTCAATGACATAGCCGGTTTTCTTTTTCTGACGGTCAATCGTAGTCGCAATTTCATCAACCAGCTTTGCTTTGTTGCTGGTGAGTTGCGTGTGTAATGCTCGGACAGTCTTGCTAATTACGTCAGTTATAAGATGTTCGTCCATTTTCATCTCCCGTAAATTTGCTCAAAACTAACTTGTTGGAAAATTCCAACTTCTTCATCCAGATTGGATTTTCTGACATTGGCCGGATCATGTTGCGGCAATCCCAGATACCAATCGACCAGACCTATTATCCGTTTCGGGTCGCCTTCCAGATCCGCCACTTCTACAACCTCCGATTCGTCCCGTGTGGTGGTTATTAGTTTTGTGTCAACCACCACACACAAGCGGTTTCCCTTGCGAAATGCTTTGCGGATTATCTCCGCCTGGGGAACGTCGAAGGCCGCGGAGGCCAATTGAAGTTTGACGATCAATGCACGTGGAAAGCGGATCTTCATGAGTTGTCATTGTCCCCGTCTTTCTTTTTCGCACTGCCAGAAGATCGACGCAAAAAGCACAACTGTTGCGAAGAGCACGAGACACACGGCGACGAGCAATGCCGTTTCATTCGTCATATTTGCAAATTTCAGAAGATGCGACATATTAACAGTGCCTTTCGATTGTGGGCCGTCTTGCCGGACGGCCTTTTTTTTTGCTCAAAGAGGGGAGGTGGCAGGTTTCGAACCTGCGGCCCCCGCATCAACATGCTGATGATCGAGAGCGTGTATGCGCACACACCGGTTTAAGCCACTCACCCACGCCTCCCCGTTTCCGTTTTGAACCCTCATGTTACTGGGCCGAGAGACAAGGCCACTGCGCATCCCGCCGACGCGTGTATCGACCTTGCTGGTGGCGTTTCCGGGAACTGAGGGTTTTGATATCCCCGGAATAATGACTATGAACAGGACGATCATCGGATTGCAGTCGCCTCCTTTCCGGTTTTGGTTTCAACGCGAAAAAGATTGTTGATGTCTGACATTCTGATTCTGAGGGCACCCTTGCCGACTCCGGTACCTATCTTAAGGTTTGCGGCTGGAAGCTTACCTTTGCGGATCAAACTCCTAACGGTGTCATGGTGGCAGCGTAGATAAGCCGCCGCCTCGTTGATCGTCACGATTGCGTCTGGCATGGTCAACCCCCCACTTGGTTTGTTGATTGCTTGGCAAAACCAATCATACGGTTGATTTTTAACTCGACTTCAGGTAATCCGGCCTCAATTGCCATTTCGACAACAGCACCTTTGCTTAATGGACTTTTCTTGGCGAGATCATACGCCCGCTCAAGGATGTCTTGTCTAACGCACAGGCTCGCCTTGATTCTCTTCATGCAGTATCTCGTTGTGTTAGTGATGTATCGCTTAGCGACTGGCATGGGCTAATTATAACCGATACATGAAACGCTTGCAAACGATACGCGCAAGAATTTTCTTGAAATTTCTTGAAGTTATTGAATGTCAATGATATAAGGATTTATAGAAGCTAAAATATCGATCCCGCGCCATCTGCTTGGCGTT
>CAYVDS010000157.1:318-2899 GCA_964450145.1 uncultured bacterium | reverse complement strand
CAATGCAGCATTGGTCTCTTCACCCCAAAGGGGGGATAAAAATGCAAAACAGCGGAGAAATACGCGACGCCATTGATCGTTATTTGAAGGAAAATAAAATCTCTGCCCGTAAATTCGCCAAGATTCTTGGCGTTCGCCCAAACACAGTTGGGCATTGGCGGGAAAATAATTCTGAACAAATACGCAAAATGCACTGGGTTAAGCTTGAGCCTTTATTGCATGACTATATCAAAGAGAATAAACGCTTGAAAAACGAAAGTATTGACATGTCCGCAGAAATACGCAGTAATTCAAATTCCCCAGATGAACCGGTGATAAACGTCACGCTGTCTGCTGAAGAGCTTATGATGCTCAAACAGTTCCGCAAGATTACCCCCAGCATCAAACAGCTTAAAGCTATTGAATTATTGGAATACTGGCGGTTTCTGCCTGACGAAAAGCAGATTCAAGTAGTTGATTGCACGCGGCGCGGTGAAACGTGCGTTAACGCTGGGGGCGGGATCGACGACCGAGGGAAGGAACGTTTCCCTACGCCCGTATCACCACCGCAAGGATCGAGAGCGGGAAGATCATCCAGTACATCATCGTCGAACAACGTGAACAACAGTTTCAACTCAAACAGGGATGCTAATATCCACGTGGTTAAGCATTGAGTTATGGAAAACTCATTCAATTCAAACGTCAACAGCACCATCCATGTCATAGCAGACAGAGCAAGCGGATTATTTTTGCATGATCCGAAGTTTTTAATGCTATTCTCTATTGTGATAATTGAAATTTACAAAATTTCAGAAATGCAGGCCATACCAACACTCATTGGCGGCATGATGCTACTGGCTTTCTCTGCCGTCATGCAATGGGCGAAGGGAAGTGAAAAACTAAGATGTCAAATTGGGTCAAGTCTTTGACGTAGACATACGAAACTTGCGAGAGGTGGCAAATGGGTGAGCAACTTGAGTATGACAAAGACGAATGGATGATGCTCAAATTCAGCGAGCGAGATGTCATCAAACGGAAGATAAACGAAATCAGAGCATATGCCGGGGTAATGGTATATGATGGAGTTATTGATGACAAAGAAATAAAACTTCTCATAGAGTGGCTTTCAAAAAACAAACATTTTGCGGATAAATGGCCGATCAATGAGTTATGGAACATTTTAGAGGAAATCTGCAAAGACGGCGTTATTGATGACGATGAACGAAAACGGTTATTAGATTTTTTAAAGGAATTTGCGAGCCTACCCGATTCAAAGCCTGTGATTCAAGGAATTTATGACGAAAATGTGTCTATAGTGTTCGAAGGCAAGCATTTTCTTTTCACTGGCAAACTGGCCTATGGTGACCGTAAAAAAGCAAAAGCTCATGTTACGGGAAAGGGCGGACTTGTTTTATCGGACGTAAACAAAGACATAGACTACCTTGTTGTTGGTGAGCTTGGCAGTGAGGCGTATTCGTTTGGTTCTTACGGAAATAAAATTGATTCAGCTATAACAATGAGAAAAGAAGGGCACCCTTGCAAAATTATCAAAGAATTAGATTTTGTAAAAGCCGTGTCTGGGAATTGATTTAAGCGCAGACAATGAGTTTTAATTTGTTGTTGTTTAGTTGTTTATAAATAACGGTACGAAAAACCGTTTTAGTATGTTTTGTTAGGTATTTTTTGTGTGGTTTTGGGTATGTTTTTTGTTGTCTTATTGGTGAAGGTAATCACTATCGTTAACTGTTTGTTTAATGCCTAACAAATAGACTAGTATGGAGGGTCTGAAAAATGTGGTTACGGTGTGGTAACGAACGCAACCAGCTTCGCTCTTACGGTATATTGTGTCAAATTGTGACAAGTGAGGCTAAGTCGTTAATGATAAACGGACTCGAAAACCGTTGAACACCTTTGGTGTTCCGTGGGTTCGAATCCCACTCTCTCCGCCATTTATTGGCAACGACTTACACGGTTCAGCAGATGCGTCCGCGCATGGGTATTCTTCTGGGGTGGATGGTTACGGCTTCTTGCGCTTTCAGCGGAGAATGGGTGAACTGTTGTGGGGTGGTTCTGATGCCTCCCCCCAACAGGCGAGGAGCGTATGGCTGTTATCGCACTCGACCACCTGACGAGAATCCATCCCGACGGAGCCTGCGCGGTCGACGGCTTCTTGCTTGAGATCGAAGATGGCGAGCTGCTGGTGATCGTCTGTCCATCCGGTTGCGGCAAGACCTCCTTGCTGCGCCTGATCGCCGGGCTCGACGAGCCCTCCAGCGGTTCGATCTCCATAGGCGGGCGCTGCGTCAACGATATCCCCCCAAAGACCGCGACGTGGCGATGGGAATGGGCGACAGGATTTGCGTGATGCGTGACGGCAGGGCGGTGCAGGTTGGCGCGCCCATGCAGTTGTATGACCATCCCGTCGACACGTTCGTGGCGGGATTTCTTGGCTCGCCCCCGATGAATCTGATTGACGGCGTGATTGCGGAAAGAGGCGACGGTATGTGTTTCCGGGCCAAGGCGGTGGTGTTTCAGCTGTCAGCGGGATGGCATGAGCGGCTCAGGGGAGAGGGCGGAGATTTCGCCGCGCAGATCGGGCGTC
>CAYVDS010000157.1:0-308 GCA_964450145.1 uncultured bacterium | reverse complement strand
AAGAAGTGGTTTTAGGAATCCGTCCCGAGTGTCTGCGCATTGGCGGCAAGGCCGCTTCCGGTCAGGTCGAGGTCAACGGCGTCGTGGAGTTGGTTGAGCCGTTCGGTCCGGCCTCCCATGTTCATCTGAACACGCCAGACGGCCCCCTTGTTGCCACTGCTGACACCAGTTCCGGAATTGTGGTCGGGAAAACCGCGGAAGCCGCCTTCAGTCTGGAGAACATCCATCTTTTCGATAAGGCGACCGGTCTTAAGATCCAAGGCGGTCCATTCGGCTTGATTGCGGGTGAAAATTGTACTTGGCTTTGA
>CAYVDS010000156.1:0-11146 GCA_964450145.1 uncultured bacterium | reverse complement strand
CTGTAAGTCCTTGGTACAACTCAACTTAATTTTTCGAAGTGTTCAAAATGAGTCTGAAGAATGGCATGGCGCTTAGACTCATCAACGGCGATGAGCGAAGGCCTCGATATAACTTTGACGGCCTTGTGTCTTTTTCCCATCCCTCTTCAGGCGGAACGTGCGATTCTTATGTACAACTTTTCCGCAATGGGACTATCGAGTCTGTTAATGCAAACCCTGTTGACAGCAATCCCAAACATATTGGGATTCCCAGCCTCACATTTGAGCAAGAATTGCTCGAAGCTTTTTCTAAATACTTATCAATTCAGAAGATTCTTGGTGTCGAGCCTCCCTTCCTCGTAATGCTCAGTATGCTGAGAGTGCGGAGCTGCAGGATGGCAGTCCCCCGGCAACCTCCGTATGAGCTTCTTGGTAGCTATGCTCATCCCATTGATAGAGACGACTTACTAATACCCGAGGTCATTGTTACGAACTTTTCTTGCGACCCCGCGGAAATCATGAAGGAGCCTTTTGACGCCGTGTGGAACGCCGCTGGATGGCCAGGATCCATGAACTATGATGCGACGGGAAAGAGGGTTCGATGATGACACAAGCTCAGAACCCGTCAGAACAATTCGTGTACGAGGTCTGCAGCAAATCGTTTTTCTCTCTTTGGAGCTACTTGAATCCGCTAAGGGAAGATGGCGCAGAACTCTGCGACATCCTTGTTCAATTCGGGAAGCACTTAATAATCTTTTCGGTAAAAGACATTACCTTCAACGAGAATTGCCACGATTTGACACTCGCCGCAGAACGGTGGACAAGATCGGCAGTGGAGAAATCCATCAAGCAGGCGTTGGGCGCCGAAAAATATCTGGCTATGAAAAGAGATTTCAGAGTCAGGGTTGATACAGCGGGCGAAACTCGGACATTATCGGAAATCAGCCAGCTGCGGATTCACAAAGTTGCAGTAGCACTCGGGAGCAAGGGAAAGACACCCATTGCATACGGTGTTCGCGGTGAGAGATTTGTACTTAGTTATACTAGGTTAAGTATTTATGAGCTGTCAAGTCGTCGAAATCTCGTGCGGCACCACGGGCAGTAGCCACCCATTCTAATCATGAGAACCTGGAGCCGCTGCCGTATCTTCGGCACTGTCGCACCAGGAGTTTTTTTTAGTGCGCGCTTGTTCCGATCTCAGGAACGCATAGGCCAGAGTGACAAGAGTAACATGATGATACCAACCCGACCATTGACGGCCTTCATAATGATGGCGCTCCCGCTTCTCCCATTGTCCTCATCCCTTGACAATAAGTATAATCAATATTATACTAATCATGATTATACTGTTGGCGGAGGGTGTCGGTTTGGCTTGAACCTTGAGCCCCAAAACCTTCTCTTGTTCCCACAACCGCAAATCACAGACTGAAAACGGTGAACCATTCTTTCAGGAGTTGTAGATGAGATTCGTCAATAGACAAGACGAGATCGAAATCCTCAACGGATTCTACAGGAAGGCCGCATTCGAGTTCGTCCCGATTTACGGAAGGAGAAGGGTCGGGAAAACCAGGCTCGTCCAGGAATTCATAAGAGACAAACTTGCCATATACTTTCTCGCTGACAGCGTCGCCGAAAGCGAGCAACTCAGAAACCTTGGCCGAGAGGTCGGGAGCTTTTTCAAGGACACACTCCTGATCGAAAGAGGGTTCGCCGACTGGTATCAGTTTTTCGATTACTTGAAGAGGAACATAAAGGGCCGAACGCTCCTCATCATAGACGAGTTTCCTTACCTCGTAAACTCGAATAGAGGAATCTCTTCCGTTTTCCAGAAAGGGATAGACCTGTATCTTAAAGATACAAAACTATTTCTCATACTCATGGGTTCAAGCGTCGGGATGATGGAAAAGGAAGTGCTCTTGTACAAGGCCCCGCTCTACGGAAGGAGAACCGGCTCGCTCGAACTGAAAGAGATGGAATTCGGCTCGCTGAAGGAATTTTTCCCCGGGAAAGATTTCCGCGAACTCATTTCCATCTTCGGAGTTATGGGCGCTATCCCCGCCTATCTCGAAAAGCTCGATCCCGAAAAAGACATATTCCGGAATATAGAGGAACTCGCGTTGAACAGGGGAACATTCTTCTATAACGAGGTGGAATACCTCCTGCGAGAGGAACTGAGAGAGCCGCGCAACTACTTTGTCATCCTCAGGTCCATTGCCCAAGGCCGTAGAAAGCTCGCTGAAATCATCAACGACACCGGATTTGAAAAGAGCCTGCTCTCACGGTATCTCGAAATCCTCAGAGACCTCAGGCTCATTGAAAAGGAGATTCCTGTCACCGAGAAAAACCCGGAGAAGAGCAAGCTTGGCCTTTACAGAATCCATGACCGATTCTTCGAATTCTGGTTCAAGTACGTGTTCCCAAACAGGAGCAGGGTTGAGATCGGAAGAAGTAAGGAAGTGCTGCGGACGATAAAGGGGACTTTCAACCGGCATCTATCATTTGTATTTGAAGACGTCTGCAAGCAATACTGCCTGGAACTAATGAAGAATGGAACAATCCGGTTTACCTCTATCGGCAGGTGGTGGCGGAAGAAAGAGGAAATTGACGTGGTCGCCCTCGACGATGAACAAAAAGAAATATACTTCGGCGAGGCCAAATGGAGCAACAAGCCCGTCGGCACGGACATCATGGATGAACTCAAGAGGAAAGCGGCCCTTGTGGACTGGAACCCGGGGAAAAGAAAGGAACACTTCATCCTCTTCTCAAAGTCTGGCTTTACGGACGCATTGCGAAAAACCGCAAAGAAAGAAGACGCGCTTTTGATATCCCCCAAAGGCGCCGACTTGCGCCCCTAATCGGAATCTGGTTCATGCGTTGACGTGCTATAATAACGTCGTCAAACCACTGGAGGAAACGTCGGCTCGGTCGATCGCTTCATGAAATCCCCCATCAGCTTTCCTTTTGTTGACTCTGAGAAAGCCGATGCCGGCACCATATTGTTCCCGGTGGACGCGACCGAGCAGCAGGTGAGGGACGCCGTTGACAGGGCAGTGGATGAACGCGGCGCCGAATGCATAAAAATCGGCGAGCAACGCGAGAATACGGCAGGCCAGTAATAAACAACTGTGGACTCGAGGCCAACCGCGAGGTCGTGTAGCTCTACTCGCTTGCGCTTAGCAGGACACAATATATTGTGCCTGTAGGCGCGCAACGCGCATTTTGTGGAGTCACTGGATAATGTGGACTGGAAAACACTTGACGAGACAGTGGGGGTATGGTATAGTTTTATAAGAAAACATAATATTGCTATAAAAAAACGGAGAGGAAAATGGGCGCACGAAAAAGAAGAGAAGAGGAGAGACGGGCCCGGTGGGAGCAGATTGTGGGGGCAGCCCGAAAGGTTTTCTGTGAAAAAGGATACCATCATTCGACGATAAGCGATATCGAGAAAGCCAGCCGGCTGACCAGCGGCGCAATCTTTTACTACTTCAAAGGGAAGGACGAGATTTACATCTCTGCCCTCATAAAGGGCCTGCAAGACCTTCGGGACGGATTCCGTCGCGCAGCAAGCGCGCCAGGTTTGAATCCTGAGCAACAGCTTATTAATGTAGTTGATTCCTTCTTCGAGAATTATCGAAAGGAACCCGAGTTCTTCAAGATGGCGCAGTACTATTATTTCGCATGGGAAAGCGAGAAAGGATTGCGGCCGGAACTGATAGAGCAGGTCAATAACGTTACGCTTGAATCTGTCTACTTGATGCTGGATATCTTGAAAAAAGGAAACGAAGAAGGGTATTTCTCCGTGGACCCCATCATCGGAGTGACCAGCCTGTGGATTCTGATTGCAAACTCCGTGCACCTTACTAAGCAGAATCCTCGCGCGGCCTTTATGGGCATATCTTGGGACTATATGAAAGCCGGCATCACGGAGAGCATACTCGCTATTGTGCGGGGTGGCCTGCCAGCCAAAGAAAAGAAGGTCGTCGCTCGTCCAGCCGTTTGAGAAAAGGTGAGGTAGGCTCCCCATGTTCAATAACTGCGTGGTATTGATCACCGGCGCTGCGTCCGGAATAGGCCTCGAAAGCAGCAAGCTGTTCCTGCAAGAAGGTGCAATCGTAGTCGGCGCGGATTTTAACGAACAGGCGCTGGCCGAGGCCGGAAAGAAGCTCGGGGACCGATTCTTTCCGCAGCGTTGCGATGTCACAAAGGAAGACCACGTGGGCGCTTTGGCCCAATTCTTGGACAAGTCGCACGGCAAACTGGATACCCTGATAAATAATGCAGGCGCGGGAAATCTGGTCGGTCTCGAGACGATGCAGGAGTCAGATTTCAATTTTCACTATGACATCAACGTCAAAGGCCCCATGTTGATGGTGAAACATTGCATTCCGCTCTTGCGCAAGTCAGCTAACCCATCTATCTTGAACATCTCCTCCAGCGCAGGAAGAGTTGAACACACTCAGAATCATTTTCTCTATTCGACCTCGAAAGCGGCGCTCCTGAAATTCACACAGCACCTTGTCAGAGACTTCCCCGGAATCAGGGCCAACACCATATTGCCGGGGTGGGTGGACACCCCGATTTACAGCCGCGCCGGAGTTGATGACGCGGTCATCAAGGCAGTGTTCGATCGCGCGGTCACGCGCATACCGGCGGGGCGCATCGGAACACCATCCGACATCGCCCACGCAGTGCTTTTCCTCAGTTCAGAAAAGGCGTCGTACATCAATGGCGCCTCCCTCGATATAAACGGCGGCTTACTTTGCAACGCCGACTGGGGATTCCTGTTCTAATTCTAACGTGAGGAATGGAAATGAAAAAAACAGAAACGCACCCCGAGGATTTTGGAATTGACGCGCACCAGCTTAATCGACTGACTTCCGCAATCGAGCGTGACGTGGCCAGCGGGCTTTACGACGGCGCTGCGTTCGTCGTCGCTCGAGGCGGCAATGTGGTCATGCACGACGCAATCGGCCATACAGACTTGGAGAAGAAGCGAGTCGCCAAAAAAGACGACGTGTTCTTCGTCATGTCCATCACCAAGCAGCTCACCGTTTCGCTCGTTCTCATGCGAATCGACCGGGGAGAACTCGCGTTTACGACTCCGGTGGCCGAAATCATTCCCGAGTTCGGCAAGAAGGGAAAGAAGAACATCACTGTCAAGCACCTGCTCACTCATATGAGCGGGATATCAACCGAGCTGCCCGCCGGTCTTCCGCTTGAACAGATAGGCGACTTGCAGATGTATGTCACCGCCGTCTGCGAGCAGCGCCTCCTCACCCTTCCGGGTAAGGGAGTCTCATACAATCCCTTCAATGCGCACGCCGTCCTCGCCGAGATGGTTCACCGGCTTGACGGAGGGAAACGCCCCTTCCGCCAGATCATGGCCGAGGACCTCCTTAAGCCGCTGGGCATGAACGACACATCCATGGGGTTGCGGCCCGACTTGGCGGAGCGAAGAGTGCCCGTTGTGGTCCGCGATACTACTCCCGGGCTTTTCGACCCCGCGCTTCTTGAGGCGACCAATATGCTCTTCACCGAGGAAACGGAAGTTCCCGCAGGGGGTGTGTTCTCCACGGTCATGGATATCTATCGCTTTACCGAAATGCTCCGACGCGGGGGCGAGATCAACGGCAAGCGGTTGCTTTCTCAATCGATTGTGCGCCTGGCCACGCAGAATCATACCGGAACCCATCGGAACGACCTCTACGATTACGCCCGCGAGATGCATGGCTGGCCCGAATTTCCTGCCAACTTGGGACTTGGCTTCTTCCTCCGTGGCGAGGGAGTATTCCCGACACCATTTGGCCTTACTACGTCTCCCGAAACGTTCGCCGGATTGGGCGCAGGGTCGACCGTTTTCTGGGTAGACCCCCGGCGGGCGCTCACCTTCGTGTGCTTCACGGCAGGTCTTTTGGAGGAAGCCGCAAGCACCCTTCGTTTTCAGCGCCTGTCCGATTTAGTGGTTGCATCAGTCATTAACTCGCAATAACTTATTCAGGGAGGGCGAACTACCCCTTGACGATGTTGCAATATCATGTTATAATAACATCGTTATAAAACATAATAATGCTCTAATTCTAAACGGCAGTGTTACACGGGTCTGCTTCGGGTAGATTGCAAAAGAAACAGGCCTTGATTCGGGGACACGATGCCGCATCGTGTCCCCGAATTAAGGGAAGCAATAGTCAGTTTTCTTAGGAGGCTCTTCATGAGTGAGAACGTTTACACCAGGCTTCGTAAGTATCTCGACAAAATGCCAAATGGATATCCCGCAACAGATAGCGGAGTGGAAATCCGCATACTTAAGAAACTGTTCTCGCCGGAGGACGCCGAGTTCGTGATGAAGCTGACGCAACACCCCGAGTCAGCTCGCGACATCGCCAAACGATTCGGGATAAGCGAAACGCAGGCGGCCGAGAAGCTGGAAAACCTGACAAGACGAGGTCTCATTTTCAGGTCGCGAAAGGGAAAGACTATACGGTACAACACAGTCCAGTTCCTCAGCGGCATCTTCGATTTTCAACTGCCTCATATGGACCGCGAATACGCCGAGATGATAGAAGAGTACATGCCTTCTGTCGCCAGGTCTTTGATGCCTCTTAAGACAAAGCAAGCACGCGTTGTTCCCGTCGGCTCAGCCATCGACGCAGCCCCCCGGGTCGCGACATATAACCGCGTGCGCGACCTCGTCAAGAATCACGACCTCATTGCGGTTGCGCAGTGTCGCTGCCGCAGGGAACAGGGGCTTTTGGATCACAACTGCGACCGCCCGAGCGAGACATGCTTCTTCTTCGGAGCGTGGGCGCAATACTATATCGACACCGGCATGGGCCGGGAGCTATCGAAGGACGAAGCCATGAAACTGTTCGCGATGGCAGAGGAAGCGAAGCTCGTGCTCTGCGCCAGCAATACTCAGGAACTGATGTTTATTTGTTCCTGCTGTCCATGCTGCTGCGTCGCGTTCAAATTGCTCAAGCTCACGGAGAATCCCGGCGACCTTGTTCTTTCATACTACAGGGCCGCCATAAATCCCGACGTGTGCACCGCCTGCGGTGCCTGCCAGGAACAGTGTCAGATCGAGGCGATTGCTGAGAAGGATGGGGTCATGGAAGTGCTGCCTGCCCGATGTATCGGGTGCGGACTGTGCGTCTCGGCATGTCCGACCGACGCAATCAGGTTCGAAGAAAAACCGAGGCCTGACCCGCCTGCCACAATGGAGGACTGGCACAAAAGGCTTTCAGACGAGCGTGGCGTCAGTTGAAAACAACTTGTGCGCCCGCGGGCACCTGCTTCTAAGCGTCCGCCGAGAGGAAAAACGACAACACCCGAAAAAAGCGCTTGACACGGCCAAAATCTCATGATATAATAACGCTATAATAAAATATAGTATCACTATGAATTCAAAATCTGACAGGTTTCACCCCAAAAGGCTAGCGAGGAAGTCCAGCGACAGCCTTGGGGGCAAGCAATGAGAGACGTTTCTGCAGTAACTCTGATGAAAGAACTGCGGTGGGTGTCGGATGAAGGCATTGCAGAAGGTATCGCAAAGGTTGTGCCCGAGCGAGAGTTCAAGAATGCCATCGACAATATGGGCAAATACCGGATTCCGCTGCAGAAAGTGGTAGACCCGAAAGCTTAGCTCTGGCGTCCGTCTGTTCAACAGGACTCCCAGCAAGTGCAAGGCGCGGGGGGAAAAGGCGTGGCGGTCTTTGGCGCATTGTCTTCCTTCATATCTACAGATTAACATGCCTTTCGACCGACCGATTCCCCCTGCGCTTTGCTTATTGGCGACGACGCCCTCGTAAAATCAAGGTTGTTGAGGTATTTTCATTTGTGTTCATTTCATCCCGCGGTTGTCTCCCCGATTATAGCCATTTGAACAGAGAAATAGATGCGATACGCGATCATATGCGATGTTCATTCCAACCTTGAGGCGTTGGAAACGGTACTCGCAGAAATAAGGCGGCAGAGAGCCGATAAGATTGTGCATCTCGGAGACATTGTGGGTTACAACGCGAACCCCAACGAGTGCATCGAGATATTCATGGAAGAAAACATCACTTCGATAATGGGGAACCATGACGCCGCCGCTTGCGGCCTCGACGATCCTTTGTGGTTCAACTCGGTCGCGAAAGAAGCGGCGATCTGGACACGCGGCAAATTGGATGCGAGGAAGAGAGAGTACCTGCGAAGTCTTCCGGAGAAAGTGGTCCTCGACAATACCCTCTTGCTTTCGCATGGCTCTCCTGAAAACCGCGACGACTATATCATTGATTGGATTGATGCGATGCGTCAATTCGTCGTCATGGAGAAGATGTCGGTGAACATTTGTTTCCTTGGCCACAGTCATCTTCCCGCTCTGTTCGCACATCGGGGTTTGAACCACAACCTCGACAGATACGGCAAACACACTCTTGACGCCAGTAATCGATATCTCGTGAACTTCGGAGGCCTGGGGCAGCCTCGCGACGGTGACCCGCGCACCTGCTTCGGCATGTTCGATTCCGAACAGATGACGGTCGAATTTTTCAGGCTCAAATACGACGTCCTCAAATGTGCAAAGAAGGTCAAGAAGGCGGGTCTTGACAGGTCTCTGGCCGACAGACTGATCGAGGGCGTTTGATCGCGCCTCACTTCCGCTGTTTCCGTGCTGGAGGGCAATAGCGTGGCGAAGACATTTTTCGATGAGTGTTTGGCAGGCATTTCGAATCCCTTTGTCGAGGACTGGAAGAAAAAGGGCAGGCCCATCCTGGGATATATCTGCGCGTATATTCCCCGCGAGCTCGTTCATTCCGCAGAAATTCTACCATATAGGATTGGCGCAAGGGGTTGCGTCACGACAAGTCAGGCGGACGCATGGATGGCCTCGCTGACGTGTTCCTTCAGCCGGTCCTGTCTTGAACTGGCCCTCAGAGGGGAATATTCGTTCCTTGACGGTCTCGTCTCCATGAACACCTGCGAGTGTATGCGCAGGATGTGCGACAACTGGACGCACAACGTTCCAACGCCTTATTTCCACAACTTGAGCGTTCCCTACAAGTCGGACCGCGCCGCGATAGCGTGGTATAAGGAAGAGCTCCAACTGTTTCAGCAGAGCCTTGAGGCCTCCTTTGGCGTGTCCGTAACCGACGACGCTCTCCGCCACTCGGTCGAACTGTGCAACGAGACCCGTCGGCTCCTGAAGTCCTTCCATGCAATGAGGGCGGCCAAAGACTCACCCGTTACAGGGGTCGAAGCGCAGAGAGTAACCCTCACAGCCTATGCGATGCCGGCAGAGGAATACAACAGTCGCCTCGCGAAGTTCATTGAGGAAGCGAAAAGCGCAGGCCGAAACTCGGACCGCAGGCTGCGGGTGATGGTGCTCGGCAACACATTGGACGACGTCCGCTTCACCGAAATCATTGAGGAGTTGGGCGCCGTGGTCGTTGCCGACGCCTCCTGTTACGGCGCCTTTGAATTCTGGGAAACGATCTCACCCGGCCCGGATATTCTGGAGAGCATCGCCCGCTACTACCTGACCCGGCTTGCGTGCCCGAGAATGGTCTCCTCCACTGCCGCCAGACATAACCTTATCAAGGATATGGTCGCCATGTTTCACGTTGACGGCATTGTGTTCGAGCGAATGATGTATTGTGACTTGTGGGGCGGAGAAACCATGTCCCTGGAAAATGAGCTTCAGAAGCTCAATATCCCCTTCCTGCTCCTCGACAGGGAATACACAGCCAGCGGAGTCGGTCAGTTGCGCACCCGACTGCAAGCCTTTATTGAAATGATAAGAGGAGTTTGAAATGAGCGACGACAGACCGGACGCTATTCTTGAGGCTTTCGAAACCCTCAAGGCTCTCAACGAGGGTATGAAGGAGAATCTTCCGGACAGGGCTTGGATGTTCGAGCCCATGATGAAATACTTCGATCTCTTCATGAAAGCGAAGCAGCGCGGGCGTCCGACAGTCTGGCATTTTCTCACGCTGCCCCAGGAACCGCTTCGCGCCATAGATGTAGCGGTATCTGCGCCTGAGTATATAGGAGGCGTATTCGCGATGCTGGGTCTCGCGGAGAAATACTTCGATCTCGCCGCCGAAAAGATGCCGGCGCATATTTGCACGCTCAACCGTTTTCGCGTGGGATTGTGCCTGTCCGGCGACACCCCAATTCCGGACTTGATGCTCTACGCCGCCACGAATCCCTGCGACGCCGGATTGATTACGTATTCCGTGCTCGAGCAGCTTTACAAGGACATGCCCTTCTTTTGCATTGACATACCCCACAAGATGAATTCACGAGCCATCAAGTATGTGGGCGAACAGATAAAGGAAATGGTCTCTTTTATCGAAGATCGACTGAATCTGAAGATGGATATGGACCGTTTGAGGGAGTTCATCGCTTATTCGAACAAGACTCTGGACTACCAGCAAAAACTCTTCGAATTGCAGAAGTGCAAACCCTGCCCTGCGCCAAGCACAGCCCACATTCTGCATGGATATGCGAACTTTGGACTCCCCGGCGTCCCCGAAATGGTCGACTGGTACGATAGACAATATCAGTGGATAAAAGGAAGGGCTGAACGGGGCGAGGGCGCTGTTGCCGACGAAAAGATCAGGCTCGTGTGGATCGCTAACAACATCGACTTCGACATGACCGTTCACGAGTGGCTCGAATTGGAGTACGGCGCAGTGTCGGTCGCGTGCGCGATGGGCTTTTTCTCGATGCAGCCGATCGATCCGGATTTGGACGAGAGGGGTCTCTATGAAGGACTGGCGCTCAGAACAATGGAATACCCTATGCCGATGAATGGCAGAGGGTCCGCGGATGACTACATCAAGCGCTCCATCCAGTTGGCGAAGGATTACAATGCTGATGCGGTAGTATTCGCCGCCAACACAGGCTGCAAGTATCAATGGGCGACCTCCAAGCTCGTGAAGGATAAGATTACTGACGAACTGGGAATTCCTGTCCTCAGTATCGAAGTGAGCACATGGGATGGAAGGACGGTCTCAAGCGAAGCCATCAAGGCGGAGTTCGAGCGGTTCTTCGACTGCTCGTTTGGCTGAGAGGGGTCAGGTTTCTACACACTTGACATATTTATTTGGTTTGTGTCAAGTGCGTAGGCCTGGTAATGTGAAAAAGCGGGCATCCAAGCGTTGCAGTTGGTATAAGATACGCA
>CAYVDS010000155.1:0-11271 GCA_964450145.1 uncultured bacterium | reverse complement strand
CAGAGACCCGTTCCCATCGCGAAATGCTTCGCTTAATCTCCGTGTTAGCTTACGAACCAAATCGGAGCGTCCCTCGCCTGATCCGGGGTTCAGCATCAGGATTAAAACGCGGCAGGATGCGGAGGAATAGCCCGGTCCAATCCACCGAGGCTGGGCTATATCAATTGTTGGATCTGCTACCCAGCCTGCCTCGAAGCAATAACGGCATTTGGCTGCCTTCCGACACAGGTCTTCGAATTCTCTGGCTTCCTCTAACATGGCCACCTCCCCTGAAGCACTACGCGAATCCGATTTGGTTGTTGAAGGACCTATCCTACGCTTCATGATGACCAATCGAGCGACTGACAGGATGCCGCTTGACGAATGCTCCAACCTGCGCTTTATTCTCCCTAACTTCTGCATTCGTCAAATTACGCCGACAATTTATGAAATCGCATAGGATACCCTTGGAATCAACAAGCTTCTTCCCGTGGTCTAGTGCCCACTTACCAATAAACACAACGACTCTTGGCTCGAGTAGGTCGAGCCACCGCACAAAATGCTTGTTGACGCATCGCTCTGTGAGGCTCTCATTGGGCGGATTGTTATTCGTGCGACACCTTACGATGTTGCAAAAGGCAATGTCTTGTAGTGACAAGCAGATCTCCTCCAAAGGAAAATGCCTGTATGTGCGCGTCCGCGGGATGAAATCATTGAGCAAAAAATCGATTAGTTTGTGGTACCGCTGCGTCGGCGCATCACGAAGGGCGTGAAGGGCGGCGGTATACAGATGCTCTGCCTCGGCCAGCCTATCGTCGGGCATCGCAGGATTTCGGCCAACTAAAAGAACCCCCGACTCGTTATAACGTGGCCCGATGTAACCGGGGTGGGGCACATTCCTCTCATTGTCGCGCAAGAGATTCCGATCAATGGCGGGAGTACAATGTGTGCAAGAAATTACCCGCAAAAACTCGGAATGCCGTTCGCCTGGTGTTTTCATATTGAGTGGCTCCCTATTCAAAAGGCGCAAGATTTTGAGCTAAACTTGATTTTATCATAGCAGGAAGAGCAAGACTTTTCAATTGCGCAAAAGTCTTCCTGAAGTTCCGTGCAGCGGAAATCTGAGCGCGTTCAAGCAAGCCGAAGGGACCCACCTTAACCGCATCGCAGAATCCCCGGGAAAATAGGACAGACCCTGTTTTCCCTAAAATCAACTTGCACCTTAGCGGTCCAAACGACACAGAAAAATGGCCTGAAATCCAAAAGGACTTGGTTGACCGCATGGTAAGGCTAGGAAGAGCAATAGGGCCGCATATAAGGTCTCTGGGGAGCAAGCGAGGGTCAAATTTCGGATCTTGAATCTACCCGTATTTAACCGCCGTGCCGACACGAATACGCCTACATCGCTCGCCGCCAATTCCTTGAAAGCTGCGAGGGAACGTGGAATCAATGAACAAGATAGATAAACGAGATTGAGAAGAATCCTATGAATCTTGTATTATGTTGAGCTCAACATAGCCTGTAAATCCTGTCCACAATGAAAGATTTCCTCTTGCCTTTTGCTCTTCCAACTTTAGACACTTTAGCGCACTTTAGACACTTCCAACTCCTTGTCAGAATCCTGTAAATCCTGTCCCCGAGGGTCTGTAATCAATGACGGGTTACACGTGTCCGCCGGAGCGCCTTGGCGGGAGTTTCTTCCTTCAGTTCGTACTCAATTGTCTCCGGGCTGAAGTCCTGCTCATGGGGCCACGACACCCCGCCGAACGCAACCTTGACGCGACGAAAATAGCTCGGCTCTTTCAGCTCATGGAAGACTCCCTTGTCCAGATATGGCGACACATCAAACAGACCGGTTTTTCCATCCGACAGGCGGATTCTCAGTTTGTAGTTTTCCAATGGCTTCGCCGATACGACCTTCACCATGTTTTGTCTCATTTCAGCGGTTCGATCTTGAACGGTTGTTGGCCATTGACTGCCGTCCCTTGGAGGCCCTACCACACTTTCCTTATTGTAGCCAAGCTCTTCAGATAGTCATCTTCCTCAAGGTTTGCGGTAACGCCATGTTCCTTCATTATATCGAGCATTTTCGAAATGGACACACCCGCTATGCGCGCGCTCTTCCCGAGTGACGCATCGCCGCTCTTATATCTTTCTATGGCGAGCATCACGCGCCCCAACTCCACAAGCTCCCGCACTTTCTTGGACACGTCTTCTTTTTCTTCCTTAGCGAGAGATACGAGAGAACGGTAGTCGTCTTCGTTCATGCGTATGCTTAAAGTCTTTGCAGGCATTTCAGTCATCTCCTTTTATCCGCCGTCTTGCATCGGCGATAATCGATTTCTTATATCTTCCGATGGAGGCAAGTCTCTCTAACTTCACGAGAGCCTCGCTTCCGTCAAGGATATGCTTTTCGGTAGCCCTCATCAAGACGGCGAGCGCAGTAATGAAATCTATCTTCAGGAGTTTGCATGCCCTGATGGCGTTTCTGTCATCAGTGGCAATCACAGCCCCTTTTATCTTCAACGCAAGCGCTATCGCCTCCGCCTCGCCCGAGTCGATGGTGAAATCACTCATTAGCTTCTGGATGAGTTTCCGGTCATCCACCATCCGCACGCGGATATTGCCGCTATCAACCAAAGCGGCTATTTGTAACGTCTCCAGGCTTCCCTTAATTAGAACTTCTTCTTTCACTTTCTTCGGTACGAAGGCATGCTCCGGAAGATTTGAAATAAACACTTCCAGCATTTCTGCCCTCGCGAGCAGGATCAGCGTTGATGAATCAAAGATCACCATATGATAATTATATGACAACCGTCAGACATTGTCAACAGCACGCCCACTATGAGCCCGACATCGAGGACATTGTACATCTTTCTGGATAAGGGAGGGTTACTTCTTTGTGCCTTCGCGCCTTCGTGGTGAATTTCCTTTTCTTCTTCTTTTCTCAGTGTTCCCCGTGTTCTCCGTGGTCAATACCCCTCTATTATGTGTACACAATAGTTGACACATAACCGGAATCATGCTAAGCTGTCGGTGGAGGTGTAAGAATGCAAGTGACCGGAGTGCGAGAATTCAGGAATCGAGCGCCGGAGCTTCTTGGCGGCAAAGAGTTGGTTTTTGTCACCCGGCATGGGAAACTCGCCAGCATCGTCGTTCCCATGAAAGAGCCGCAAGCTCTTCCGGTGGATTTGAGACAGGGACTGTTAGAGCGACTCGGGGAAGCCGTTTCCACCAACTTACGGAAGGCCGGTGTCACTGAAAAGCGAGTCCTGCGTGACTTCAAAACCTGGCGGGAAAAGAATAGAAAGCGTCGTCGCCGACGCTAACGTCATCCTATCGGCCATCATCGGAAAGGCCGCGCTTAAAGTCTTTACTCGATCGGTCGTTCATGTCGTCTCCGCAGCCATCACGCTCGACGAGGTATGGGAATACCTCCCGATAATGTCGGCGGCTTATGGAATCGCCCGTGAGGTTCTGGAGGCGCAATTCCGGCTTCTGGCGATCACGGAATACAAGCCCGGTCAATACAGGAGGTTCATTCCTGCTGCATCCCGCTTGATCGGCAAGCGTGACCCTGATGACGTCGAGCTGCTGGCATTGGCGCTTTACCTGGACATTCCCCTCTGGACGAATGACAAGGACTTCGAGGGCGCCGGCGTCGAATGTTATACGACAGCCGGGCTTTTGAAGGCGCTCGGACTCTAAGAGACCAGATTTGCCTCCGCTAATTTCCTGGTCCTTGAATACGTAAGCGGCGTGGCCCCCTTCCATTCGGAAAAATAGGGACAGACCCTATTTTCCCGTCCCCTTGGTGGCGAAGGTATGCGCAATCGGCGTTCATCGGCGGTTGCATGAAGTCGTGATGAATGCGGGGCGAAAAGCCGCAGCGGAAGCATGAAACGCACAAGTCTACAGGCGTCCGCGCTTGATTTTGAGCCATTCTTCTATGGCGTTCTTGACGCCATTGACGGTTTCTTTCGGATAGTCTTGCTCAAGGATAGCGATGGTGTTTCTTCGGCGGTCCTCAGACAACTTAGGGCGACGGCATGGCTCACCATCTCCTGGTCCTCTAATTCGTAATCGGCCACTATTCGCCTGCTGTGAAGGTCAGCAAGTTTCCGTCCCGCTCTTACCAGATATTCATTTTTGGAGTTCATGAGACAGCCGAATGTTTCCGGATGGCCGTATGCGCTCTTTGGGACATTAACGTTTATCAAGGTGAGGAGTCGCCGTCCCTTGTGGTAAGCGGCGTAGTACGCGCGGCTGATGGCCGACCGTCGAGCAGCCTCTGAATCGAGCGGCAGAGCTTGGGCGAAGGCTAGAAATTCTCGAGGTTCCATTTTATTGCCGGGATAGTCGTCAGACGTAGTTCACACTGGTAACGAACCATCGCCCAAAATCGAAAGGAAATGTTCGGATGAAGGAGCGAGTATAGTGATCGTACTGCAGGAATCCGTTCTCTACAGTCTCTTTTATCCGAATCCTGATGCGGATGTTCCTCTCCTCCGGAAGTTCAGGATTCTCGAACATTTCCAGTGAAATGGACACAATGTTCTTGAATGACTCGCGTATTATCGTCTCCAGGTCGTCCAGGCGAGAGACAATCATATGGGCTTCGGACTGCGGGAGTTCTTCACAGAGGAACTTTCGGACATCCTCTGAAACCGTCATTCCTTTGGATTTCGGCGCGATCCTTTGAAAGCTCTCAGCAAAATTGGACATTGTGTTTTCTCCACGTTTGTTGTTTAAGAATATCAGAAACGAGAACAACATTCAAGCGGATTACAGCGACCTCTCAAGCGCGGTGAGGAGTCTGATAGACAAGGAACGAATGCACCTCACCACAGGTCGGAAGAGCTTCCCTGGGCAGAGCCGCGCGCCTTGCCGGAGTTTCCATAAGCGAGATGATAGACATCCTTGCCGAATACGGCGTAAAGAGCAACCTGGATATGGAGGACTACCGTGCGGACCTCAAGAATCTGAGTACAGTCTATGGATCCCTCTCAAGGATTGCCTCTCCTGCCGTCGGAGAAAATCACGGACGCGGCCGTCACACTCCATTTTGCAAAACTGACAGATTCTGGACTATAATCTCCATGAAGACGCATCACTGCGCCCGCTTGCAATAGAGGAAAGGAAATCAGGTGATGTCCGACAAAGTCAGCGTTGTGATTGAGAAGGATGAATACGGCTACTACGCGTACTGCCCGGAACTTGAGGGTTGCCAATCGCAAGGCGATTCCTTGGAGGAAGTCATATCCAACATTCGGGAAGCCGTAGAACTTTATCTCGAAACATTGTCGGAGGAGGAAAGGAAAGACTCGCTCAGTAAAGAGATTCTAACAACCACGCTGGAGATAAAAGTTGCCTAGACAGCTCCCCAAGAAGCTGAGGAAGGGATTCCGACTGGACAGGACCAAGGGCAGCCATCGAGTGTATGTCAGGAATGCACGAAGAGTTGTCGTTCCTTTCCATGCCGGAAGGGTTCTACATCCCAAGGTAGTGAAGCAGGCTCTCAAAGCAATCAGGGACGGAATGAATTCCCATTTAGCCCATCATAAGCGACTCCGGTAATCGCGCGTGGCAGATACAATGAGGGGACAATGAAGGAAGCAAGGGAAAGGCTCCGGATGAGCATAAGGATAGACAAAGACGACTACGATTTCGTAAAAGGACTGGCCAATGAAGAGAAAGAAGACCTCTCAAGCGCAGTGAGGAGTCTGACGGAACGCTAAAGACTGCTCCAAACCGTGCACATTCTGCGTTTCAGAAGTTACTACGAACACGGCACTTCCAAATCCCGTTTCACCTTTTCCCCATCACCTTTCGCCTGCCCGTCTTTTGCGTCACTTTTGCGTCACCTTTGTGTCACTTGCGTCATTCCCTGTACGATAAAGGATGCTTCGCGCGCCCGACTGACCTTGCAGGATCGACTTGACAAGCGGTGACCCCCGTGATACACTCATTCCGCAAATACGGAAAATACGGAAAAGTCGTATTAGGAAGGTGAGAACCAGAATGGTAAAACGAACGAAGAACGCTGCGCAAATAACCGGAACAAAAGGCGGCTCAGCGCCTTGCTGCAAGATCGAGGCGCTCGTGGCGCTCGACGCCAGAGGTCAGATACTCCTCCCGAAAGAGGTGAGGGAAAAGGCCGGCCTGAGGCCGGGTGACAAGCTCGCAGTGATCACTTGCGAGTCGGGCGATTCGATCTCACGGATAACGCTCGTGAAGGCCGAACAATTCGCGCAGACCGCGAGGGAAATGCTCGGGCCAATGAGAGAAATGCTATAACAAAGGCGAAAGGAGCAAGGCGAAAGGCATGAGAGTCCGCCGGGGGAAAGGGGAAAACGGTTAAACGGGGAAAGGGGGACAAACTATTTTGGATTTCGGATTGAAGAGCGGAAAGCCGGAAGGTGACACTTAAAGCGAATGAAGCATGATGAATGCGGAATGATGAATGAGAAGGATTCAAGTTTCAAGAGAAGCCCTTATTCGGCGAGAATCTGAGAAACTGTGGATAAGGGTTATGAGGAGGGTAAGCGAACAATGAGTTGGGTATCAATCGACAAAAACAAATGCAGCGAATGCGGTATCTGCGCGCTCAGGTGTCCGTTCTGTTTCTCGAAGCAGGACGGTGTGATAGCGGCGCGCGCCGACGAGAATGAGTGCAGTCTCTGCGGCCACTGCGTCGCGCTTTGCCCGGAGGGCGCTATCGTCCACCACAAGATGGACATGAGCAACTTCATTGAAATTGGCGACGATGCGATGCTCGGGACTGATGCGTTCGTACGCTTCATCCGCGCGAGAAGAAGCCACCGGCATTTCAAAGACAAAGCCATACCGAGGGAGATTCTCGAAAAGCTCATCGACATTTGCCGCTACGCGCCGACCGGCGGCAACGCCCAGGCCGTTCGGGCCATAATCGTGCAGAATCCCGAAATGCGAAAGAAACTGTCCGACTTGGCCGTTGATTTCTTCATTGAAATGGGCGGAGGCGCGGAAAAGGCGCTCGAGGAGTTGAGGAGTAAGGGAACGGAGGCGACTGCGGATTCCGAAACCCTGCAAGTCCTGGCCCGCTACAAGAGCCGTTTAGAAATGGCCCGGGCGGCGGGCTATGACCCGGTCTTCTACAAGGCGCCCGCGGTTGTCATTTTCCATTCGCATTCGAAGGGGCGCACGCCCAAAGATGACTGCGTCATCGCCTCGACCACTATGAGTCTGATGGCCCGAACTATGGGTTTGGAGGCGACCTATATCGGCCTTTTCGAGATGGCCGCGAAGATGTACCAGCCTGCAGCCGAAGAACTCAAGCTGCCGCCCGGACACGAGGTCTACAGCGTCCTGATTCTTGGCTACCCGAAACTCACGTTTCTCCGAACAGTTGACAGAAAGCCCCTCATGGTGAAATGGGAATGAAATGATAGTGGTTGCGACAATCCACAGATTTCATGGCGCGGCGAAGCCGCAACCAAACACCCTCACCACAAAGGCAAAGTCCCCAAGGAAAAGAAAGAGCATTCTCAACCACGGATTATCCACAGATTAACACGGATTAGCACGGATTTGAGAGAAGAAGAAAAGAAAATCACGACAAGAATTCACTGCTGTCCAAGAAAAAAGAAGCTTAACCGCAGAGGACGCTGAGGTTCGCAGAGGAAAAGCAAGAAAGAGAATTCCTCCGCTTCCTCCGCGCTCCTCTGTACCCTCTACGGTTGATGATTCGTTTCATTCTTTTGTCCCTCAAGAAAGAGGTTTCCCTTGCCGGAAAAGTCATTTTCACTCTGCGGTATCAGGCTTTTTCGCCGATTCCATTTTGTTATCTTGGACAAGAGTGACAAGAATTCACGATTTCGACAGTGAGTAGCACAGATTCTCGCAGACAAGAAGGAGATCGCCAACAAGACTCCAAATTACAAAGAGGAAAATGCACGGACCGGAAGCGTTCTTGGTGTCTTTGTGACTTGGGGGTAGGAAGTTATATTCTGAAATGCCTGATGTCGTATTCAGGGTTGTTCTTGTAAACCTGAAAACGCGGCAGTGGAAGCAGCCCAATGCCAAGGGCTACTTTGAGCAGATACATCGCGGTGCGGCCATAGAACGCGATCCTGCCGGGCAGACTCTGCATCTGTCCGGTCAAGAAGAAGAAGGAAGTCCAGAACTTCGGCGGACACCCTTCAAGTTTTATGGCCTTGTCAAGATGCGCGTTCGCCTTGATGGCGCAGTTGCCGAACAAGAGCGTGCGCGGCGAGTTGCGCTCTTCTTTGTAGCTCTTTCCGAAAATGATCACAAGGTCGTTGAAGTCCTTGTTGCGGCTCAGAGCGGCAAGAAGCAACGACGGCCCTGATAGGTTAGCGAAACATTGGGAGCATGCAGCGTCAGTGAAAGAGCGCACCACATAGCCAGTGTGCCCCGAAGCTGGCATATCTTCGGCCGCTATCGATCGCCACTCGAGGTATTGGGCGTGGTCCTCGATTCGCTCGCCGCGGACCTCGATGGCGTTTCGGTCCTGGAGCGCGTCCATCCTGTTGTGGCGTTCGGCATAAAGCCTTATGTGCTCCGCCTCCGTGGGCTCTGCACCCAACAAGCGCACCCCCACGGAATCGGCAGCCAGAAAATCGGCCGACGCCACCACGATTCCGCGAGGACGCCCGGTGCCGATAGTGGCGTCGGGTCCCTTCTCCATCGCATAGATACCGTCAATTATGACGAGATGCTGTGGAATCGCCTCCATTAGTCTGGAGATGCGGTAGTGAATCGTGCCATGCTCCCCATGGAAATATCTCTTCGAGGCAAGGCTCATACATCCCTTGAGGTTCTTGCCCGCAAGCGAGACGCGCGCATCCTGATGCGTCTTGAGAACGGGCAGATTGATGAAAAAGTCCGTATCTAAGGCCGCTTCGGCGACGTTCATGGGCACGTCACCGACCGTAATTTTCTTGTGCGGGCCGGCATTGAAGTCGATCAATTTGACTCCGTAACGCTTGGCCAGGCGATCCACGTGAATCCACTTATATCCCTTCATCGTGTTGGTGCCAAGTTCGTCGGTGACAGTCCCCTCTCCAATGGTGATATTGTTCACTCCGAAATCCTTCAGTGCGCGGACAGTCCCTTCCATTACTGCGGTGGTCGTAACGGTTCCGTACGGCGGGATGAATCCTCCGCCAGCCGTGCAAATATTCGGCTTGAGCAACACCCGATGTGTTGATTTGAGGTTTTTGAATCCATCACACAGTTCGATTGCCTTGGCGATTGACGTAACATCTTCGTAACAAACGATCGAAACAACGGGCCTCATTCTATTGTTCCTCCAATCCCGCCGATCCCCGCGCCTATGACAATTACTTTCCTGTTTTCCATCGCGCCTCCGTTCGATTCATCTCTCGGCAATACCACATCTGGTCGCGGGTGGGGTGAGATACTCCAAAAACATCCTCGCATGCGCCCTTCCGGTCTTCTTTATCGGCGTCCCCTTCGTATCCACGACCCAGAGCACAGTCGCTCCCTCGAGGCCCTGCAACATCATAGCCGCCATGGTATCAACATCAACCTTCCTGAACTCGCCGGATTTTATCCCATCGCGGATGATGCCGGCCACGGTCTGCTTTACTGCCGCATAACATTCATGAAAAGCTTTCGAGATGGCCGGATGCGTCATTGACAGCACCCAGAACTCCATCCATGCGCGGGAGAATTTCATATCGAATCGGTCAAGATCGAGGAACCATGAGAAGAGAAACTTCAGCCGCTCGGTCGCGGATTTGTGCTTTAACACTTTTTCACGGAACTCGGCTGTGTAGGATGTTATGAGGTACTCCATCACACCGAGAACCATTGCCTCTTTGTTGGCAAAATAGTGATGCAGCACCCCCTTGCTGACTCCTGCGGCATCTTCAATCTCGTGAACCGAAGCGCTTGCAAAGCCTTTTTCGGCGACGACTTGATAGAATCCCTCGATGATCTGCTTGCGCCTTATACGCGCTATGCTCTTTCGCCCCATTTCTCGTCCTCACGAAAATCAATCAATATTTACAATATTTATTTATCAATTGTCCCATAAATAAATATCATATGCAACTCCCTTTTGTCAATGTGGGGTTTTGACATGACTGCCAACCCACTTTGCTTACTCCTTAGATTTCTGGTAGACTTATTTTGTGTCTTGAATAGCATTTGGACAACGCCGGTCACACAAGGATAGGATGATGGAACATTCACTGCTGGACAATCCGGAAATGTATCTTGAAGAAGAAATAAAACGATTTGTCGCCGGAAACGAGGCCAATCGTTTCACAATGATAGACAACTCGCCGATGTTCGACGAACCGCTGGTCGGCTTCGCGAATGGGGATGACGAGATATTCGACATGTACAAGGAGGTAGTAGGCGATTTCCACTGGAAGCCCAGGGATCTTTTGCAGCAAGTTGCGAAGGATGAAAGATACGAGGGAAGTCTGGAAAACATAAGCATTATCGCCTGGGTTTTGCCGATAATGAAAGAAACCGTTAGGGGCAACGCGAGAGAGAAAGAATTCCCTTCACGTCAGTGGGCAATGACGCGTGAAATGGGCGAGAAGCACAACAAGCTGCTGCGGCGTCACGTCGCCGATATTCTAAGGAAAGAGGGCTTTCTCGCGCTCGCACCGACGCTCTCAAACCATTGGCAGATGCTGGTTGACGAGCGTGTCGGCCTCGCATCGAACTGGTCGGAGCGCCATGCGGCTTATGCGGCGGGCCTTGGCACCTTCAGCCTCAACGATGGACTGATCACCCCCAGAGGAATTGCGCACAGGGTCGGCAGCGTCATCGTCAACATGAAGCTTAAACCCAGTCCCCGCACAAGTGAAAACCACCGGTCAAACTGCCTCTTTTACAACAGTGGAACCTGCGGTGAATGTGTGAAGCGCTGCCCGGCCGGAGCGCTTTCCGAGTCGGGTCATGACAAGTTGAAATGCGGCATGCACGTCATGAAATGTACCGAAGAATGGCGGAAAGAATTCGAGATCGAAGAAGAGGCGGGCTGCGGACTTTGCCAGTCTGGCGTGCCCTGCTCGACCATGATACCAAAGCGGCCTTCAAAGAAATAGGGAAAGCCGAATAGGTCAAGGGCGGCATCCAGCTTCTTTTTTCTTGGACAGCAATGTTCCAGCTTCTTCTTTCTGTCCCGAAATGGAGTAAAGCCAAATGGAAAAAGTCTTTATTCGCAGCATCGAAGACGTCAAGGCGATTGAGGCCGTCCCTCTCGCGGAGCGCGTGACAACAAAGAGCACCTACGAGCTCATCACACAA
>CAYVDS010000154.1:5547-11274 GCA_964450145.1 uncultured bacterium | reverse complement strand
GGGATTCTTTCAAAATACGACTAATGGCAATCTGCGTAGACTCCGCGTTCTCTTTTGCTTTTTTCCGCCCGCATCCAACCACAGCAACGGAAACCATGAGCATGACCGAGGCAACGAGCAAAAATCTTTTGGACATCTCAGAGCACATCCTCTCTCTGGCGAGAGCCCTTGGGGTAAAGGCTCATTCCGGACTCGCTTGTTCTTCAAATATTTTGAGAGGACCCCACGCGCCCGCACGACGACTTTATAATTGCGCCTCTCTTTTTGTCCGTCAAATGCCAAAACTTTAACAAAATTTAAAGGGAATGTCAAATCGGAATTTCCCATGAGACATTTCGTCAGACATTTCGTAAGCGGTTTGACAGACTCATTCCCAAATAAATATAATAAGTCATCGATGGCGCGAATAAATTCGCGGCTGTGAAATTGCGGAACACATTGATTATGGAGGCTTTTCATCGATGTATGAGAAAGGGAATACTGTCAAGGTGACGGTGGACGTTGGCGACAGCGGACTGAAGGAGCTTGAGTTTGTTGGCCGTGTCGTAATAGACGCCACCGATTTCATGGCGATTCAATTCGACACAATAATAATTCCGAAGATGGAGATCAAATCGGCCGACTTGCTCCCCGAAAAACCGCTCGAGGAACTCCTCGGAACAAGCATGTCAAAAGCCGACGCGGTCAACCGGCCCAAACCGCCAAAGGTGGAAAACGTGAGGTTCCTCTCGCAAGAGCCTGAAGTCTCTGGAAGCAAATGAGAGCATGCAGCGCGGCATAGCCGCAACGCTTTTGGGACGGTCCCTATTCTGCGGCCTACAGAACGCGGCCCTATAGGGACAGTCCCCAAGAGTCCTAATAATTCCGTGAGACCTTTTTTGATTTTCTTGCTCTCGCTTTCACACACTTTGGCTTGCCTTTCTCCGCCTCTTCGACTGTCATTATTAACAGTGAATTACTTTTCGCAAGCACCACATCTGTATTCGTAAGTCGGCATAACCCGCCACCTTGCCTTTAACATGCCTTCCTTTCCTGTGAGTTCCGCCACGGTCGTTTGTAATCTTATGTTACAACAATTGGAATTTAGCCTATAAGTTAATGGCAGATAATGGGTTATACGCGCCAAAAATAGGGCATGTCGTAACGATATGTAACAATATATTGCTTTGGGGGTCGAAACTGTGTTGGCGTAGTAGATGATAAGTGATGCTTTGACAATAACTTAAGGCTTATGCACGGTTGGGACTATATGTGGCAATGCTTTTGCGGTAATGTCCGGGGGAGATAGGTAAAGCCTTCCTTCGGGGTTGGCAAGAACAACTGAATTTGTTGAAAGGCGGGAAGTTAGGATGTTAACTGAAAATCGAAATGGGAGCAATGGGGTCGCTGTGCCGTTGCTATGGCTTTGCTTCTTTTTCTCGGGCGCCTGCGGCCTGATTTATGAGGTCACGTGGACGCGTATGCTGACGCTAGTCTTCGGGGCGTCGGTCTTTGCAGTGAGCACGGTTCTCACGGCTTTCATGGGCGGACTCGCTTTAGGCAGTTATACGTTCGGCAGAGTGGTTGACAGGAGCAAAAATCCGCTGAAACTCTACGCCTTGCTCGAGATCGGGATCGGGATATATGCCTTCGTCTTACCGCTTATCGTAAAGCGGTTCGATCTTCTTTATGTGGCGCTATTCCGCACGGCCAATCCTTCTTTTTATGTGGTCTCGCTCGTCCGATTCGCGCTGGCCGTTGCCGTGTTGATCATTCCGACCACGCTCATGGGCGCGACACTTCCGGTGTTAAGCCGATTTGTGGCCCGGCAGTTAAGAGATGTTGGCTGGCGCACGGGAAGTCTCTATGCGATGAATACATTAGGAGCGGTATTGGGATGCGCCGCCGCCGGTTTTTACTTAATCGGCAAGTTCGGGGTGATGCACACAATCTACGTCGCCGTGGTGGGGAACCTTGCAATTGGCGCAATCATCTACCTCCTCTTCGGAAGGGAAAAGACATCTGGTGTTATTGAGGATGCAGATTCGACTGGGGCGAGCGTGGTCCAATGCTCTCCTACCATGAGTGGAGACAGAGTGACATACTCGCCGTCGATCATGAGAATGGCGCTCTTGTTTTTCGCGGTTTCCGGATTCTGTTCCCTCGGATATGAGGTCTTATGGACCCGCGCACTGGTGTATCATCTCAACATAAGCGTTTACGCCTTCACTACCATGCTCACGACATTCCTTGTTGGGATCGCCCTGGGGAGTTTTATTTTCTCCCGCGTTGCCGACAAGAGCAAGGACCCGCTATTACTGTTTTGTCTCATAGAGGTTCTCATTGGCGTCTCGGCTGTCATGTCGCTTCCTATGTTTGGGAAGTTTTTCCATGAACTTGGAGAAGCACTGCCCTGGTTTGGAACCGTAAGCTGGCTTCCAGGCCCGGACAAGTTCATAAAATCTTTTCTTATCATGTTGTTTCCGACTTTCCTGATGGGCGCAGCTTTTCCCGTGGTCGTCAAGATTTGCGTGCAGAGCATGGAGAGAGTTGGAGACAGCATAGGGAAGCTGTATTCTATCAACACGCTGGGATGCATTCTCGGTTCTTTCGCCTCGGGCTTTGTTCTGATACCTCTGCTGGGCGTGAGTAAGAGCATTCTCATCCTCGGATGTGTGAACGCTGCAGCGGGTGTTATCCTTTTCTACGCGCATCCGAGTCTTTCTCTTGCAAGAAAGGGCCTCATGACGGCGGTTATGATTCCCGTTCTGGCGTTCCTCGGCCTCTCCGCGTCGAAGTTTGCTGATGTTCACTTCACGAGTCCGCTTGAAAATGTCGGTCGTACCCTATATTACAAAGAAGGCATCGGGGCTACAGTGAAGGTGTTCGAAAACAAGACCTCCGGAATTCAGGAAATAAGCATTGATGGGTATCCTGTGGCATGCTCGGGCAACACGTGGAACTGGCGGGGCCCCGAAGTTCAACAAGCGCTGGCTCACTTTCCGATGCTGCTCCATCCAAACCCGAAGGATATTTGTATTGTGGGTTTCGGCGCCGGCGGCACATCCTATAATGTGAGCCTTTACGACGTTCGAGACATCACGTGCGTCGAACTGAGTCCCGAGGTTCCCAAAGCCGCTCCTTTCCTGGCTGAAGTCAATCACAATGTCCTGGCCAATCCAAAATTCGACCTCGTTATTGAAGACGGGCGTAACTACATTTTGCGCACGGGAAAGAGATTCGACGTTATCACGGTTGATGCGACTTCGCCCAAGTTTGCGGGAAACGTTTCGCTCTACACGAAAGAGTTTTACGACATGTGCAGGGAGAAACTTACACCGGGCGGAGTCATGGCTCTCTGGGCGCCGTACCATCTGCTGTCGCGCCGGGAAGACCTCATGCTATTCAATACGTTCAAGCAGTCGTTCCCGCACTTCTCGGTCTGGTTCACGAGCAACCGTGGTTATTTCGTGCTGATTGGGTCAAATGAACCCATCAGGATCGATTTTCATAACGTCGAAAGACAAATGAGTAAGCCCGAAATTCGCAGAGAGCTTGCAGCGGTCGAGCTGAACACACCTTACGAGTTGCTGGCGTGCTATGTCATGGGCGAAGACGCGCCCGATGAATTGTTCGAGGGGATTCCCATCAATACTGATGACCATCCTTACATCGAGTATTTCGAGGATGATGGAGAAGGTTTAGGCGAATTCATATTTGACGGCCGCATCGGCGAGCCGGATGTCTACCATTTTGCCGACACCGATGAGGTTGCAGCACAAAAGGCTTCCGAATATAAGAGGTTCATGGAGGCTTCGAACCATCTGATCTCCGCTCACTATTGGTGGCGAAAAGGCTACCTCGGAGAGGCGATCACACGAATTCATCTCGCGCTTATGGCCGACCCGGTGAACCGTGAGGCGCTGGTGCTGGACAGGGTTCTTGAAGACAAATTCAAGACACTCTATTGGGCGAGGGCAACCGCCGCGTATCAGAAGAAAGACGTGAACGAGGCGCTCCGAGCCTGCGCAAATATCCTCAGGATTCTCCCGAACGATCCGGACACGCTTAAGCTGGTCGCCGCCTTGTACGAGAGCATGGATGTGCAAAACAGTAGGCCGCAGGCAATGAGCGGTTCATAGCGAGCGGTTTCTGGCTCCGGGGCAGCCGATTTGTGCGCCTCCTATGAGAGCAGACCTGTCTACCCTTCGGCACATGGATAGCGAAAGCTCTGGAGACAGGCCACAGTGCCCATAAGCGACGGAAGGCGGGTTGTCTTGTCATTCTGAGCGGAGCGAAGAATCTTGCGTTTTCTTCTTTAGTACCGCGTCAATCATCGCTTGGATGTCTGTCAGACTCCTTTTTTTCAGGAGTTTCCCGTTCACAAAAATGACAGGCGTTCCGGCAACTCCCGAGCGCCCACCCTCGCCGATATCTCTGTTGATCAAATCTTGTATCGCAGGATCCTGCATATCTTTCTTGAACTTCTCCGCGTCGAGAGTCAGTTCGCCTGCGATCTGCTGAATCGTTGAGTCGTTCAGATTGCTCACGTTCTGAAACAGTTTGTCGTGAAATTCCCAGAATTTTCCCTGTTTGTCAGCCGCGAGAGCCGCAGTGGCTGCTTTTCGCGCAAACTTGTGCATGTTGAGAGGGAAGTTCTTAAATACGAGCTTCACGTCATTAGGATAGGTCTCCAGCACCTGCTGGAGTAGCGGCGTGAGCCGCGCGCAGTACGGTCACTGGTAGTCGCTGAATACCGTGATAAGGACTGGCGCGTTCTCCGGGCCTTTGAACGGCTGGCCGGACACGTCGAATTCGTGGACAATCTCCAACTGGATGAGCGAGAGCGCCTTTGTTTCGCTGTTTGTGAGGACAAGGGCGTTATCCTTCGGAGAATATGCGATCCTGTCGAACTCCGCCTCGAGCGGAATGCGGAAAGTCGCCTTGTCTTCCATGCGAGAGTAAATCAGGATTTCCTTTGCCGCGAGAATATACAGCCACTGGCCGTCCGCTGAAACCGCAACATCCAGCGGTTTCACGTCGAGTTCAATCTGTTTGCCCGCCTGCCACTCGATGCCCGCGCTTGCGGGAACGACCATGATTGCCGGAAGGATTATGGCAGCCACGAGCACACCTGTCAGTATCCTCGATGTCTTCAAGAGCCTTACCTCCTTTTTTCGTTCCCAATTCGCGAGTCCACTAAATCACACCATGCAATAGTATATACCCTGCGGCGGCCGAAAAGGCAAGTTTTCTTCCTGCAAGGCGGCGGGTTGGCTTTTCGCGATAGCGGGTGTTTTCTCTTTATCCAAAAAAGTGCTTGACAAAATAATAGGGCTGTGGTAAAAGAATACCCGTCAAACGCGCGGAGGTGGTCCCCAAGACTCGGGAGGCGGAAGTATCCCCAAGAATGCCTTCTGTGTCACTCCTCACAAGCCACAATGAGACTGAATTCCAGGAAGTAACCTAGTCCTCATCCTGCATTATACTGCTACGTTTCTGTCCGAGATTAAGGAGAGGTCAAATGAAAGCCTTGCGAATCTCCGGAAACACTGCCATCCAATTTTGCTTCTTCGCCTTGATCACCGTGTTGTTTCTGGTTCTTAGTCCGGTTCGAGGCACGTGCGGGACGTTCTCGGACGATTATGAGGACGGCCAGCTTGGGTCATGGTGGTACGTATACGACGGGTCAGTGACGGACGCCGACGAAGGGGACGGTGCGCTGCATTTGGCTGGGCCCGACCCCAG
>CAYVDS010000154.1:0-5537 GCA_964450145.1 uncultured bacterium | reverse complement strand
CACTTTTCGGCAGATTGAAAGCCTTACGGGCGATGTCTCGGTGAAAGCGACTTTCGAAGCTGTCAATCCGGGCGCGAATACCCTTTACGGGATATTCATCGGAGACATGGCTCGCACCGACCAGGCACACATCAGCATTCTTCCTGATTTTGACCCCGTCCTCAACCGGGGAACGATGGTGTCATTCAGCGACGAAAACGTTTTTATTGCGCCGGATTACCCAAACGTTGGCGAGGTGGACATACCAGAGTTCAACCCCGGCGACATTGTGACGCTGAGCCTTCTCAAGATGGGGGATGAGGTTGGCGGATTCTATAGCGTGAACGGAGGCGGCTTTTATCAGGTAGGCCCTTCAACTACGATCAGCGAGCCGTTTGTTGTCGGCGCGTACGGCGAGAACTGGCCGCCCGAGGCGTTCGGGACTGCGGCGTATGACTTTCGACTTCTAAGTTTTGAGGTCACAGGCGACTCCGTTCCCGACATGCTTGCAGGTGGTGGACCGGACACTTTCAAGGACGACTTCGACGACCCCGGCACTTACTTGCTTCCCGTGAATCCAAGCACGAAGTGGCGGCAGGTAGGAACGGCTTCCGGATTGTTCTCTGGAGCTATGGGTTGGGGAGGTGTCGGTTTTTCAGCACGCGTCGCGGACACGAATCCAGAATACGAAATGCCTGCCTTGGGCGCGGATAACTCCCGGTACTTCGACCTTTCAACTGCAACACTGGAAGCGCTCCTGAAGGCGGACAGCGTCTACGGAAGCGGCGGAATAGGGTTTGGGGTGTATGACGATACCGCTGACAGCCTCTGCGGAGGCATTGGAGCGGGTCTTTGGTACGACGGCTTCTTCTGGAGCTTCGTGCTATTCGATATGGACGACTACGATCTGCAGCCTTACGGAATTGATTCCGTTTCTCTCGCACCCGGAGACATAGACCCGGCAGAATTCCATGAGATCAGGATGGAAAGAATTGGCGACGAGGTTTCAGCTACTCTGGATCGAACTTGGACTCTGAGCGGGATTCCTCGTCTGCCGATAGATGTTTCCGGTATTGGCGTGTGGGCAAACGACCTCGGCATATTCTCCTTCGATAATTTTTCGCTGAACGCGCAGCCCGACGACAGGCATGTGGTGTTTCAGGATGTAGACATCATCGAGGATACGCCCGCCAATGAACTATTCCCCACCTGGTCGCGCGATGGAAAAAAGCTAGCATATACTCAGAAAGAACTGATGGACCAGTGGGCATGGGATGTGTGGGTAAAGCAGATCGATCCGCCCATGCCCGCTGTGCAGTGCTCATGGAGTCATGATCGCGCCGAGACATTTGCTGTTCCTGCTTTCAGTCCGGACTACAGCTATGTGATCTTTACCGCAATAAGGCCGACCCCCCCATACGAACTTGAAATAAAACGAGCCAAGGCGGACGGCACAGGCGGGGTTGAGACGATTTATTATGAGGCGGGAATCGGCTTGAGAGCGTATGAAGTGAGCCCAGGCAACAATCTTCTTGCGGGGACGAGAGAGGAGTATTCACCCGGCAATACGAGAGCGAACCTGTTTGCGGTCCGCATAACCGATGACGGGCGCCGTATCGCGGGAACGGAGCAAATGCTGACCAATTTCCCCACGGGTTTATGGGGAGCGTACGACCCGCACTTCGATGCCACGGCAGGCCGGATTGTCTTCATGAGCGCTGGCCCCTATGTCCCACCTAATCCCAGAGACTCCGATGTCTATGTGCTCAACGGCGTGCAGGATATTCTGAACAGGGTAACCGCTCCTCCGGCATCGTACTCCGACCCAAGGATAGTTGCACTCGCCACCGGCTCTCATTTTCAGGCTACGGGGCGGTTCTCCGGCGACGGATCGTACGTGTACTATTGTGAGGATGTCAATGGGACCTTTAATCTGGACTACATGGCGACAAATCCATGGCTGCCGTGGCTAGACTTATCATCCGGCGCGCATTGGGAAATCTTTGCGGTTAGTCCGAATAATCCCTCTGAGAGGATAAAGTTGAATTATTACCGGCCTTATAGTCAAGGGATACTCGCGGCTTCGCCGGACGGAACCAAGCTGGCGTTCATATCCGACAAGCGCGAAGACCTCGACCCGGAAATCGTAGATGGCGACATATATATTGTCACCCTGCTCGTTCGCGAATTCGTCGAGAGAGAAGTCGGCGGCGATATTATTGACGGCAGCGGAACCACGCTTGATATTCCGGCGAATTCCTTGTCTGAAGACACCACGATTTCAATCAAGACGCCCCTCCCCGGGGACATACCCGCTCCCGACACGCTTCCCGAAGGTCTCAAGAATATCGCATTTGCGCGCGTGATCGAGGCTGAATCCGAAACGGCTACAATCGATCCGAATAATCCGCCCGTCCTCACAATTCAGTACACCGATGAAGAGATTTCCGGGCTTCATGAACTCAGCTTGCGTATTTATGTATATAACGAAGACACAAATGCTTGGGAGGCTCTCGCCAATTGTGCCGTTGATCCCGTCGCAAACACAGTTTCTGCGCGGCTGCCGCATCTTTCGATGTTTGTCGCCAGCGCGGCCTTAGATACGGACGGCGATGGAATACCGGATGACGGCGACTACAGCAATATCGCGGGCGATAACACGTGCACAGGCGGCGTGACGGCGAATTGCGACGATAACTGTTTCGACGTTTCGAATCCTTTGCAAGAGGATATTGACAGTGATCTCGTGGGCGACGCCTGCGACAACTGCCCGGCCATTGCGAATACAGACCAAGTAGACGGCGACAGCGATGACACGGGTGATATATGCGACAATTGCCCCTTGGTCGCAAACCCGAATCAGGCGAACTTCGACGGCGATGCGACGGGCGATGCCTGCGATGCCGACATCGACGGCGACGGCATGCTCAACGACACGGACCCGGATGCCGACGGCGATGGCGAGCCCAACGATACTGACGCATTCCCGTATGATTCGAGCGAGACATCGGATTTTGACAGTGATGGACTCGGCGACAACGCCGATACGGATGATGATAATGACGGTGTCGCGGATATTGCTGACACATGTCCGTTCGATCCTTTCAACGACATTGACGGTGATGGTGTGTGTGGGAGCGTCGACGGCTGTCCATACGACCCGAATAAGGCAGAGCCAGGCATATGTGGATGTGGAACAGTAGACACCGATTCCGACTCCGATGGAACACTCGATTGCGATGACCTCTGTCCAACCGATACGACTAACGATGTCGACGGTGATGGTGTTTGCGGTTTGACCGACAATTGTCCAACCGTCTTTAACCCCGGTCAGGATGACACGAACCTTAACGGAATTGGCGACGCTTGTGAAGGCTTCGACGTAGTCTCCTTGTACACGTTCGTCAAAGAATGGGGAAGCCTAGGCTCCGGTCCCGGTCAATTCGGCTCGGACCTTGGTCCGCGCGGGATCGCGGTTGATGAGAGTGGCAACGTCTATGTTGCAGACTATGGCAACCAGCGCATCCAGAAATTCTCAAGATGTGGAGCCTACTTGGGCGAGTGGTCGACGGGGTATCTGGCCCAGATTTTCTATTTTGAAGGCTATCTCTATTGTCTCTCTCCGCCCGGCGCAATCAAGAAATATGACACCGCCGGGAGCTTGGTATGGAGTATTCCCGTTTCGATTCCGATGTGGTCGGCGGGGATGACAATGGACAGTGATCACAATCTGCAGATTTCCGTAGCAGTGGGTAGAAAGGTGGTCAAGTACAACTTGAATGGCGACCACCTTGGCGAGTACTCGGCCACGAATGCTAATAATGATGAGACCGGCAATAGAATCCACGGTGCGCCGGACGGCTATGTGTACATGCTCATTGGTCCTGAAATCAGGAAATTCACGAACGCAGGTATTGATACCGGTTGGGTGCGTCCCGCCAATGGAGAGGACTTTCTCCATATCGATAGCGGAGGCAATTTCTACACAGGACTTAGCGGGCAGGTCAAGAAATACGACCCGAGCTGGAACTTAACGACGGCTATAGGGAACGGTGTTGGCTCAGGGCCGGGCCAATTCGGCGCCACCTTCAGGCATGTTGTGGAAGATTCCGATGGAAAACTCTTTTTCTCCGACGGCGAGAACTACAGGATAGAAGTATTTTCTCCGCCTGTTTACGTCGACGGTTTCAATAGGGAAGATATAGGGCCTGACTGGTCTTTGTCAGTTCCGACTGATGGCAGTTCCGCTCAAATTGTCGCAAATCCACCCGATGGAGAACTGCGCTTGTTTAATCCGGATGCCTCCGGAACTTATACGATGGCGGTCTTGAACGCGCCGGGAACTGATTTGCTGGATGCGTCATTGACGATTTACATCAACAACGGCGCGGAAGAACGACAGAACAACCACACGTTCCTGTATCTCAGGTATCAAAATGAGGCAAATACGTATTGCGTGCGGTTATACGAAGATACCTATGAGGCTCCGAACCGATACAGAGTAACAATCTATAGGATTCTCGACGGTGTTTGGACGAATCTGGCCGAACAGACTGATATCCTTTTGACGCCGGGATTCTATCGATTCTCCGTGATTGGAAGCTCTTTGACTTTTGAAAATATCACTGGCATGGACATATATCTCACCGCAATCGATCCGGCTATTTCAGCGGCCGGCAAAGCGGCGTTGAGCGTGAACGAGGAAACGACTTTCTTTGATGACTTCACCTTGACAGATTTTGGAGAATTCACGAGTGACGCGGATAGCGACGGCATAGCCGATCTTTGTGATATTTGCCCGAACACGCCTTCGCCTATGCCAGGTTTCCCGCACATGGACAACGACGCGGATGGGGTGGGCAACGAGTGTGACAACTGTCCTGACGCGGCGAACGCGGATCAGGCTGATATGGACGGAGACGGGATGGGCGATGTATGCGACAACGACACTGATGCCGATGGTTGTCCGAATGTCGCGACGGAGATTATGCCTGGGATGATGATTCCCGCTGATCCGAATCCGCTGGTTTTCAGCGCTGATCCTGATGGAGACATGCTTGGGAGCGATTGCGACAACTGTCCGACGGTATCGAATTTCTTCTGGTCGGATGCCGATACAGATGGCCTCGGGGACGCCTGTGACAATTGTCCGAATGTAGCGAATGCGGATCAGGCCGACATGGACGGCGACGGGATGGGCGACGTGTGTGATAATGACACGGACGCCGATGGATGTCCGAATGTCGCGACGGAGATCATGCCGGGGATGATGGTTCCTGCTGATCCGAATCCGCTGGTTTTCAGCGCTGATCCTGATGGAGACATGCTTGGGAGCGATTGCGACAACTGTCCGACGGTATCGAATTTCTTCTGGTCGGATGCCGATACAGATGGCCTCGGGGACGCCTGTGACAATTGTCCGAATGTAGCGAATGCGGATCAGGCCGACATGGACGGCGACGGGATGGGCGACGTGTGTGATAATGACACGGATGCTGATGGATGTCCGAATGTTGCGACGGAGATCATGCCGGGG
Organism: uncultured bacterium; assembly: GCA_964450145.1. Lineage (GTDB taxonomy): Bacteria > Abyssobacteria > SURF-5 > SURF-5 > SURF-5 > JACRIR01. The sequence continues at coordinate 22 of CAYVDS010000154.1, read as the reverse complement.
ATATTAACTATTCCTGCCGATC
>CAYVDS010000153.1:10777-11483 GCA_964450145.1 uncultured bacterium | reverse complement strand
AAACGATCGAGTAATCGGCGTACGGGCCGTTTGTTATGAAATGTTTGAGGCCGTTGATGACCCAGTCGTCGCCTTCCCTGACGGCTGAGGTCTCGATGCTGGCGGCGTCGGACCCGGCGTTCGGCTCGGTCAGCGCGAAACAACATGTCTGCTCCGCCTTGATTACCGGAACAAGATATTTCTGAATTTGCTCCTCGGTTCCGGCAAGCAGGATTTTCGATGGCCCCTCCGGCCCGCCGAATATCCCCTGCGTGAGCGAACTGAAATATTTGGACACTTCCTCGCGGAGGATGACCGTTCCGAGCGTGTTCAGGCCGCCGCCCTCGTACTGCTCGGGCATGTCGATCCCCCAAAAGCCTAGTTCATACGAGCGCTTTCGCACTTTCTTCAGCAGCTCCTGCGGCACGCCATCGTCGGGGTCGAAACCGGCCTTCTCTTCCATCGGCAGGATTTCTTTTTCAATGAATTTGCGCAGGGTGCGGCGGAGTATTTCGATTTCTTCGGGGATTGTGAAGTCCATGACGATTGGTTCATAGTTCCTGGTTCGTGGTTCCTCGTTATGAAAAAGCTTGTGACTCGGCAGATGATACGGACTTGCGCAGATTTCCGCAACACCTCCCTTAATTCGGGGACACCATGCGGCATGGTGTCCCCGAATTAAGGGACTCACAAACCATCCCCCAATTCTGTAGGTGCGAATTTATTC
>CAYVDS010000153.1:6816-10767 GCA_964450145.1 uncultured bacterium | reverse complement strand
TATTCGCATACGCGGCGTTTAAAGAGCCCAAAGAATTGTGCGAATGAATTCGCACTTACAGAATCCTGCGCTCGTTTGCCAATTACGGGACAGTCTCGAAAGGGGGATTTTGGCGACTACGTCACGATTACAGATTGCGTCTTCGAGGCCGCTTCGAGGCTGGCGACAGTTTCCTTAACCTTCTCGACGGCTTCGCGTAATTCCTTCACGGCGTCTTCGTCGCCGCCGGTCGCAACATCGGCCTGGTCAGCGACGGCCTTGCTCGCCTCGAGCACGAGAAAAGAAGGCGACATAGCTTTCTTAGTTTTGAAAAAGACTTTTTCCTTAAGGCTGTCGAGAAGTTTGATGACATCCTCAATGGTCTTTTTCTGCGCGTCAAAGTCGGAGATGCCCGCCGAGGCGACTGAATCAAGCGCCGCGCGGCATTGCTCGATGCTGTCAAGTAGATATTGTTTTGCTTCGGGTTCGCTCAATGTGATGACCTCCGTTTCAATCGTGTGATTCGTCCGATTTGAGAGTCATGGGTTTTCCGGCGAATCCTTTCGTTTCTATCTTCATTTTATCACAAGGCGCGAATTCGTGCGAATGAATTCGCAGCTACAAAGGATCCTTCACTTTCCTTTCGCCTTGCTCCTTTCGCCCTTTGCCTAATCCCCCAGCGCGGCGTCCATTGCAGTTTTCAACATCGCGTGAAACTGGTCAAAGCTGGTGTTCTGGTATTTCAGAATGGCCTGTGATTGCGGAGTGTCGTACCAGTCGAGCCAGCCGGGCTTGTCGTAGAACTTCTGCGAATCAAACGAAATCTGCAGCGTCTGACAGTAGCGGCGCGCGTACTCTTCGCCGGTCATCTGCCACGAGCTTCCGCCCGCGAGGTTGAAAATCTTGCCCTGCGCCCGGGAATTATCGACAAGGTTGACGAGCGCCGTCACAAGGTCGTTGATGGCGACAAACTCCACCCGCTGGTTTCGCATGAACGGCCACGGGTCGGGCGGGTCGAGAAACGCGGGAACTGCGATGCCGGCTATTCTCAGAATCGTATAGGGAACACCAGCTTCTTTCACAAGTTTTTCCGAGGCGATCTTGCTTTCCGGATATATGTTAAGCGCCACCTGTGAGTGATCGATTTGGACCGGCGGCATCTCGGTTGAAGTGTCTCCATACGTCGAGACAGAAGACGAAAACGCCAAAGGAATCGAACCGGCCGGAGCGCAGGCGTGAAGCACGGCCCTCGTGCCCTCGACGTTTACGGACATCGTGAGCGTGCGGTCCTTCTCGCTCGCAGGCGGGAGAACGGCGGCCAGATGAAAAACCATCGAGCAGCCGCTGACCGATTTCTTTACGAGTTCGCCGTTGCGGATATCGCCCTTAATGATCTCGAAGCCCTCCCGGTCCTCGAAGGGCGAGAAATCGGCCGCCTCGATGTCCATGACGCGAACGATGTGGCCCCTCTCGCGGAGACCAAACGCAACGTTTGCGCCGAGCCTGCCAGCGCCGCCGGTGACAAGTATCGTTGACATGTTCATTTTCCCTTGTGCTATTCAACTCATAATTGCGGTAACCCGCGGTTATTGAGGAACGATGAATGATGAGTGATGAATGCGGAATGAAGGAATGCTGAAGAAAAATGAATCGTAAAGGTTGGGGGAACGCTGTTGCCCTCTGCTTTTATGTCTCTTTTCATCATTCATCATTCATCACTCATCATTCTATTTTGTCCCTTTCGCCTTTCGCCTAATTTGTTCCTTTCCTCCCGAGACAGGGATAAGGAAATGTATCTCCGCGTCTTCGGGCAGCGGAACATCGCGTGTTTCGATGTCGCCGTCCGGCCCTATCGCGGAAATTGGCGGCTTGAACTCGCATTTGTCTGCGTCCCAGCACTGTTTCGGAAACTTGGCGCCGTATAGGGCCCCGAGTTCATCGAGGAGGTCGCCGTAGCACGCGCCGTCTCGAAGTTCGAGACTCACGGAATCAACGCCCGCATATTTCGACAGAGTGCCGATGAAATTGACCTTGACTTTCACGATGTGATTATGGCTCTCCAAAAAAGCTCTTTTTCACCGCAAAGGCGCAAGGAGCGCAAAGAAAAGCAAGAAAAGCCTCTACCACGAAAATCCCCCCTTCCCCCCTTTGCAAAGGGGGGTTAGGGGGGATTTGGTCTCCGGTCAATACAACGCTTTTATAGCGTATTCGAGGCCGAGTTCGTGGAGTTTCTCCTTGGTCGGCATTCCCTCTTTGTTCCAGCCTCGAACAGCGTAATAATCGGCCAATTGCATTTCGAGGTCGGCCGCTTTGCCGGCATGGCCGCCTTCTGTCGTCGGGGTGAGCAGACGCTCGGGCAGAACATCGTCTTTCGCGGTCACTCCGCATCTCAGGCTGAATACCCGCTGAAGATTCGTTATACGCTCGGCGATCAGAGGAATTTCCTTTGTGCTATAGGCCATCCCAGCAGTCGCGCCCAGAAGGACGACGTAGTGCAACGGCGCGAGCGCCAGCCCGCAGAACTGGCACACGACGAGCGAATTGATTACTGACGCCTGGTCCTGCGCGGCCTTGGTGTTGATGCCTTTGCCCTTTCGGTCGAAGCGGCCCTGTTTGTAAGTCACTCCGAAGCCGGGAGCGATGATGCCCATGTCGTAAATGAACGCCGCGCCGTGCAGGTGGCATGCTCCTCGCGGCGAGGTCGCATAATTGACCGCCATGCTGTGGAAGGCGCGCGGGTCATGCATCGGAACTTCGAGGCCCTTCACATGGATCGCATACTTGTCGGTTCCCTTGCCGAGCTTCTCGGAGGCGCGCTTAACACCCTCTCCGAGCAGTGCGCCGAGCCCCTTCGCCTGTCCTATCTGATGCGTCATTTCGATAATGGCGTCGACGTTGCCCCACTTGAGTTCAACGCCGCCGGTGTCTTGTTTTGTGATGACGCCGTTCTCGTAGGCTTCCATCGCGAAAGCGACGGCGCAGCCGGCGGAGATGGTGTCGAGCCCGTAGGCGTTGCAAAGCTCGTTCAAATGGCAGATGGATTCGAGGTTGTCATTCAAGAGCATCGAGCCGAAACTGCCGAGCGTCTCGTATTCCGGCCCCGGGCCTTCCATCTTGAAGCGGCCTTCTTCGATCTTCACCCAGCGCGAGCAGTGGATGGGGCAGTTGTAGCACGCGCCGTGCGGCCGAAGGATGGTGTCGGCCATTTTCTTGCCGCCGATGGCGACACAGCCCTCTTTCCACAGGCCCTTGCGCCAGTTCTGGATAGGAATATCGCCGGTAATCCACGCCGTATCCATGCTCGCGGCCGTCCCATACGAGCGCATCGGCTCGAGAAGCGGGTTGGTCGCAAGCTCGTGCGAGAACTTTTTCGCCATCTGATCAAGCGTGTCGGAGTCGGCGACTTTGACGCTCTTCTTCCCGCGGACCGCGATCGCCTTGAAATTTTTCGAGCCCATCACGGCGCCGACGCCGGCGCGGCCAGCCGCGCGGCCTTCGTCGTTCATTACGGCGGAGATGAGCACTTTCTTCTCGCCCGCCTGCCCAATGCACAAGACGCGGACTCGCTTGTCACCGAGCTCCTCCCGGATGGCATCTTGAGTGGCATAGCTGTCCTTGCCCCAGAGTTTCGAGGCATCGCGCAGCTCGGCTTTGTCGTCCGAAACCGAGAGATACACCGGTTTCGGCGAAGCGCCCTCGACGACGATGGCATCGAAGCCGGCCTTCTTGAAATCGGCCGCCCAGTGGCCCGCCGAGCTTGCGTCAACCCACATGTTCGTGAGCGGCGACTTCGTGCAGACTTCGTAGCGGCCGCTTGTGGGGAATTTTGTGGCGGTGACGGGACCGGTGAGAAACGCGATTTTGTTTTCCGGCCCGAGCGGGTCGGCGGAAGGAGGCACTTCGTCGTAAATGATTTTTGTCCCGAGACCTGCGCCTCCGATAAAGGCGCGGGCATCGTCCATATTGAGGTTC
>CAYVDS010000153.1:280-6806 GCA_964450145.1 uncultured bacterium | reverse complement strand
TATTTCGACTTTACCTTCAGTGAGCTTTACTCGGATGAGTTTTCCCATGTATCCCAACGCCATTTCCTCTTACCTCCTCGAAATCGACCTCTTCTTTTCTCTTGAAACCGCCCTCTGGTATCACATGCTCGACTCCATAGAACGGGCGCAGTTTTATCCCCACCGGTTTCATCGAAGGCAGGAACGGGAGCACGTTCTCGGGCTGCGGCACATTAATGAGTTCGTACTCTTTCTTGCCGAGTCCGATCTTTGCGCCGGTGTTCGGCTGTATCATCTCGTCGATACCGATGACCGAGCCGCACGACGTAAGTTTGCGCATGCCCGGTTCCATGACACCCTTTTCCTCGGCGATCGAGCCGGGTACACCATACGATTGCGTCGCCATATCGAGGCAGGCGACGTCGATGGCCACCGGGTCCATTGATGCGAATACGCCGAGGTTCGGCAGGAACGAGCGGTCGCTGAAGCTGACGCAATCGCACCACGGCGACATGTCAATCGCCAGGTTGATAAAGCCGACCTTGCCATGCTTGAAAGTGTTCATCACAGCCTTCGCGCTGTCGGCCATCGCGGCGGCTGCCGAGTCGAAATAGTCGTCCGGTATGAATCCGACGCCGCAGAGCACGAGAATCCCGAAGCATGCCGAACAGCCGGTGCACTTGTCCCTCTGCCAGATGATGCCTTCATCAGAAATATGGAGCGCGTTCTCCGGGCAAACCGTATTGCACAAAGTCATGCTGGCGCAGTCGCTTTTCTTGCAAAGCTGCGGATAGAAAGGTCGGGCATTGAGGCCGTACCTCGAATGGCCGCCCATGTGCAGGTTGTATTTCCCTTTCTTGGAGGCGCAGCCGACACCTATGTTCTTGATGGCGCCGCCGTACACGCCCATCGGATGCCCCTTGAAATGGGTGAGCGCAATCATCGCATCGGCCATCGCTATCGCCGTTGCCACATATTGTTCTTTGAGGATGAACCCTTCGGGCAGGTCCACCCGGATGTCGTCCGCCCCGAGGAACCCGTCGCCTATGATGACCGGGCATCCGAGCGTGGCTGGCGTGTAACCGTTGCGATAGGCGGTGTTGAGGTAATCGAGCGCCGTGATGCGGCTGGCGAACGGAGTGTACGGCAGCGTCGTGGTGTCGACCACCATCGGCTCGCCGCCTAGCTCCTTCACCTTGTCCACCAGAGCGCGCGCGTACACAGGGCGTAAATACGCCGTGTTGTTGTACTCGCCCATGTGAAGCTTGATGGCAACCGTGTCGCCGGGCGAGATGGTGTTTTGAAGCCCCGCGGCCTCAAACACGGTGAGCATTTTCGCGACAAGACTGTCCTGAATCGCCTTGGCGCGATCGTCCATGTAGTAGACCTTTGATGCCATAACTGGCCTCCGTGAATAGAGAACTGCCGACCCCATTCAATTAAAGAACTCTTCTGGGATTGTTCCTCGTACAAAGGTGGGAGAAACCTCGAATTCAATATATCAGATTCAATAGATAATTGCAATTCAGTTACACCGGGTTCCCGGGTTTCGCCGAATCCATGTACCGCTACACAATTCCCGTCTCCTTTCATTCTCAAAGCTATGGTTAGCATCACGCGTAAGGACAGGGCTTAATTGACCCGTGCTGTTTCAAATCCAGATTGTCTCTCAGCACAGGTACTATCGAAATATGCCGAAACTACTCAGCCCTTTCTTTCGGGAAAAGCCCGTTAGAACACCAAAATCTGAACACCCACGAGTCTCAAATTGATGTTCAAATCAAAGAATTGCTTTTGGGAAGATTGCTTGTTTCCCATAAGGTCTCATCGACGTAGCAGCGCAGCGGCAGTGCGAATCCATTTTCGAGGCACTGATTACATGAGATACACGCGGCCTTCGAAAGATCGCCTTCTTTCCATCGCTTGACCAGCCAAGGCTCACGTATAAACGGCCTGCAAAGTGAAACCATGTCGGCAATGCCATCGGAGATAACTTCTTCTATCACTTCCGGAGACCTCATTCCCCCGACGAGGATCAACGGAATATCCACCATCTTTCTGAGGGCTTCGGCATATGGACGAAGATACGCCTCCTTTAAGTTGGCCGGTAGGCTCACCTCTATGATTTCCCATTCCCTCGAAGGTCGCCGAGCGAGCGACCCTATTCCGGATCACCAAGCCCTTGATCTTCACTGGATCAAACATCATTCCTATATCGCCGTCCTTTCAAATTAACCTCTCTCCTACCGGGTTTTACATCGGATCGCGCCAGGAACGTACCGGCAGGAAGCCCCGCTTATGCAATAATCTCCTTGATGATCACATTGCTCAGATTTGTCACCCCGAGTCCGAGCTGAGCGGCGGTGGCCAGTTGGAAAGAAATCATCTCGGGTGAAAACGTGTCATCGTGCTCCTGCATGAGATGAGAGCAATAAACGTCGGTTGCCGGCATGTCTCCACAAAGAATTATTTTGTTAACGCCGGACTTGACTTCGGCTCTCCCCGAAAGCCTTGGGCCGTCGCGGGTCAGCAGGGCGCGGCCGTCTACGATATTCAATTCGGGACGCACGGCATCGGCAAATTCAACAATGGACCGGTCAAAGAAATCCCGATTCGATTCCCATTTGCTGTGCGATACGAACCTGAGCGGTCTATAAACTGTGCCAAAGTTGTTTTTGAGAGCACACGTAAACCGTGCTGAGTCATGACGTTTTATCATCGGGAGGTTGACAACGACATCGGCCTCGTGCACCGTCTTCAGAACCCCGATTGTTGGGTGTGAGCGCCACGTATCCTTGCTGACAAAGGCATGCGACATTCTATCTGTAGCATCTCCCGCGTCCAGCCGGATTCCGGCCTCCTTCAAGCGCTGGGGATAGCCAAGAGCCTCGAATTTTACGGCCTTGCTGGCGCCGCTGCTGTTGCCGTCACAGACAGTTATCGAAGTTGCACCCCCATCGCGAATATATTTGGCCACGGCCAAGACCATCTGTATATCGGTTGTAACAGGTGGCGGATGTGGGTACACAGTGTTCGGCTTGATAACAACCTTTTTCCCCGCTACGAGCCGGTTGATTCCACCCAAGGCATCAATTCCGGCTTCAAGCATCTTGCGGAGGTCACCGCCTTCGGCAACAACCAATAACGGCTTGTCGCCATCCATAAAAATGTTACCCAAACCCCTGCGTGGTGAGAGACTGCCTGCGGAACAGGCCGCTTGTGAGCTGACAAATGCGATGCCCGCACTGCCGATGGCCGCTGTACGGATGAAATCGCGGCGAGAGAGAAAATCCCGGCGAATATGGCCGTCAACTCCATTTTCATAATTGAATTGCTTTTCCACGATACGCCCTCCTCGGGTAGTAGCAAGTCTCACCATACCCGTAACACCTATTTCTTAGTGCAAAAGAATTAGCAAGCCGACGACACTCAACACGCGGCTTTCTCTGCGCTCCTGGCTGCATGCCTATTGCTCGATTCCGAGAAGGCGGTCGCTAATGCGACGCCAAGATTAATGAAAATTCCCGCACAGAGGAGCGAGAACTCAGTCATGTAGTAGAAGAGACCAAAACCAAAACCGAGCCTATTTGCCACTATTGTGAAGTAGCCGCCAATATCGCCGAGGATACCGAACATGAGGCCGAACAGAAAACCATAGACACATCCGCGCAGCCGTATAGATAACCTGAACGGGGTGCTTTGCGCAGCATACAGGATACCTGCAGTCAACCCTATGAACGCCCCGGTTACGCTCCAGAGTCCGAGAGGGACTCCAAAGAGTGACCTCGCTATGACCAAACTGATGCGAGCGCCTACCACATATCCGAAGATCCCCAGAATCGCGCCCGCGGCGACTTTCCTGAATGACTTTTCGGCGATACCGGGAACCAATCCTATAAAGAGAGCGACAAGCACCTCGCGACTACCGATTACTCTCATCAGAAGCATCGCCGTCGCGGCTGCCACTCCACCGAGGATTGCTTTGGCAATCAGAGCTTTAGCGCTTCGCTCGACTGCAACGCTATCGGGTTTTGCTTGCATCTCAGCCCTCCCTGTCCATTTGGCTGACAAGCCTTGTAGACTCCTGGCTCAGGGCACGTTCGCTCGCGATTCTCGAAAATATCTCCTCAAAGTTCTTCGGAGGTGCTTCCACACCGGGTTTCTCCATGAGAGTAATGGCCTCTGCCGGGCAGGTGGAAACGCACAGTCCGCACCCGATGCATCGAGCTAGATTTACCCCCATGACCTCTCCCTTTTCTTCAATCGCATCTATTTGGCACCGTTCGATACAGGCGCCGCAGGCCGTGCAGGCTTCTGGATCAATCACCGCCTCGTAGTATGATTGAAAGTGAGCAGCGGGATTGCTGAGCAATTTGAGCCGCGTGAGCTGGGCGCAGCAACATCCGCAGCAGCAACACATCCCTTCCATTTCTTGGGAATTGGCGGGACATAGCACCAACGCCGACTTCTCTGCGAGATCGAGCAGTTCCATGGCCTCTTCTGCGCTGATCTGCCTTCCCATGTTATTGTCTATGTAGTAACGTGCAAAGCTCCCGAACGAGAAGCAGAGGTCGTGCGGCTTGTCACATTTATTGCCCTGAACATCCTTCTTCTTCCGACACAAGCAGGGCGCCATCGCAATAAGTTCTTGCCTTTTAACGATGTCGCGGACGCGATTGTAAGGCGCAACAACCGGCGCCGACTGAATGGCCGAATTCACGGGGGCGACTCGCAGTTGCTTGGTTTTGATATGCAAAAAGGAAAGTCCCAGATAGGGAAAGTACTCATCTGTGAGTTCGGCGAATTCACGATCCACATTGTTTATTTGGAACTCGTATATGCCTATGACAAACTGGAATGCTCTGTACTTCAGCTTATCCTTCTGGTTGTCCCTGAAGATCAAACCGCGCCTGGCCAAGTCATCCAACGTCTCCTTCAGTCCCGATTCATCGATTCCTTGGCGCTGTGCGATCGTGGATAGGTCCTCCGGTTCAGGACTCAACTTCATAACAAGCTCGGCATCCTCGGGCGAAAACAGCTTCTTCAGGATCTTGATCTCGACTCCGCTGTCGGTGGCCGGATATCCTGCGGGCAGCCTGTCCAGAAACTCACGCAGCCTAATGTATACATCGTTGCTTGTCATGGCAGATCTCCTTTTCTCCTGACTCCAATGATGAAAGGTGTTTTCTCTTTACAGAATCTCCTCGCTTTTTACGAGGGATACCGTCATCAGGGATCACTGCCGCACGAGTTTCGCACGGTTTCGAATCGTAGTGTCCTGAGGATCGAATCGGTTGGTTCTCCGGGGGTGATCCCGTTTGACGCGTCGAACGTCAACACAATTTCTAGCGCCTTGCACAGAGTGGTTCGGTCCATCAACGGCATAAGCTCTTTAGGAGTTACATGAGCAGAATCATTGCGTGACATACACAAAATACCAGTGGAGTTCCTATCGCCCTTTGAACACGGGATCCCTTTTTTCGACAAAGGCAGTGAAGCCCTCTGTAATGTCCTCGGTCTTCATGACCACCTCCAGGACGTATGCCTCATAGTCGACGGCGTGGGCCAAGTCCCATTTGTAGAAGTTCTGAAGGCCGCGTTTGGCAAAGGAGATAGGGATGGGAGCGTTTCTTGCTATCCTTTCGGCCAATTCTCTGGTTGCGGAAGGAAGCTCCTCATGGGGTACTAGCCGGTTGACGAGTCCAATCTTGAAGGCTTCCTTTGCATCTATCACGTCGCCGGTGAATATCAATTCCGCTGCCTTTGCGTATCCGACCAAGCGAGGAAGGAAATAGATTCCTCCCCAGTCTGGATGAATGCCCCTCCTCGTGAAGACCTGTCCGAAGCGAGCTTTCTCGCTTGCGATCCTGATGTCGCAAGCTAATGCCAGATTGCACCCACCTCCCGCGGCAACTCCATTAACCGAAGCGATTACCGGCTTTTCCATTGCATTGATAGCCAAGACCGCCTTGCTCATCGCATGACGCTCGCTCGGCGTTTGCTTCAACAGTCCCTTGACCGACCCATCCATGAATTCCATAACGTCCCCACCAACGCAAAAAGCCTCGCCGGCGCCAGTGATAATCACCACGCGTGTTTCAAGATCAGAAGCGACGTTGTCCAGAGCTTGAACGATCTCCTGGCGCATCAGACCGCCAAACGCATTCAGCTTCTCCGGCCGGTTTAAGGTAATGGTTGCGATATGGTTCCTTTTCTCCAGCAATATATTGTCCCAACCCATCAGACGTTCTCCTTGAAAAATGAATGGAGTTTCCCTGAAATCTCTCCGGCATCAGCCAATAATGTCAGGAACAAGCCTTCTATCGGCACAATCCGCCGGATCAGTCCAGCGATCTGCCCGGCCGGCATGATACTGACGCTATGGTCGCCGTGCGAATCCATGTACACAACGCTCCTGGTGTCTTCTTCGCGAACAGTGTCCGTCCCGGCTATGTGTTCACTCGCTTCGTTCTTGAGTACTCGGAGAGGCATAATGTCTTCGCCAAGAATCATAGTACCGGTGTCGTTCGCGGCCAGGATCGCCTGC
>CAYVDS010000153.1:0-270 GCA_964450145.1 uncultured bacterium | reverse complement strand
AAATAATCTGGCGCCGGGCACTCGCGCGTAGCGGCGAAGCGGGTACCCATCTCTACGCCTTCAGCGCCCAGCGAGAAAACGGCCACGATTCCGCGGGCATCACCGATGCCACCCGCCGCGACGACAGGGAGATTAAGGGCGTCAACCAGTTGCGGTACCAAGCATAACGTCGTGACTTGGTTCAGTCCTCCATGTCCTCCAGCCTCGAAGCCCATGGCTATCACTGCAGCAATACCGGCATCTTGAGCTTTCAATCCCATAGCCACGGTC
>CAYVDS010000152.1:0-11671 GCA_964450145.1 uncultured bacterium | reverse complement strand
CTCTGTAAGTCATTGGTACAACACAACTTAATTTTTCGAAGTGTCCAAAATGAGTCAGAAGCAAGTGCAAGAGTGATATCTTGTCAATGACGCAATTCCTCGGCTATGAAGTCGCGTCAGTTCACAAACGCATGGCACAAGCCATCCACTCTTCCCCCTTTGCAAAGGGGGACCAAGGGGGATTTATCGTCCATGTCGTCCACTCCGTCCGTAACTCTCCCGAGCGCTCGCTCGTCCTCGCGCCCCGAGGCTTCGGCAAATCAACCCTCCTCTCAATCGCGCGCTGTCTCTTCGAGATCATCCGTAACCCCGATGTCCGCATCCTCCTTGCGAGCAACACGCAAGCTCAAGCCGAAACGTTTCTGCGTGAAATCCGCAGCCATTTTGAGGCCAACCCTGGCTTCGGTAAAATCTTCGGCGATTTCGTCGGACCGAAATGGACGGACACGGAAATCATCGTGCGCCCCCGAAAACGCATAGCAAAGGAACCGACCATCTTCGCCATTGGCGTCGGAGGCGCCCTTGTCTCTCGCCATTTCGATGTCATCATCTGCGACGACATCGTCGACGAGGAAAACTCGCGCACAGAATCTCAGCGCGAAAGACTCAGAGTCTGGTTCTTTAAAGTCCTGCTCCCATGCCTCGAGCCGCACGGAAAGCTGGGTGTCATCGGCACGCGCTATCATTACCGCGACCTGTACGGCCACCTGATAGAGACCGGCTTCGCGCCTGTCACGCTTATCCGCGCCATCGGCCCAGACGGCGCAAGCGCATGGCCGGAGAAGTTTCCGGCTAAAAAGCTCGAAGAGATTCGGCGGCAGGCGGGCACAGTCATTTTCAACGCTCAATACCAGAACGATACCGACGCAATGAAAGGCGCGGTCTTCAAGGAGGAATGGCTCCAATTTTATGACAACCTCGACGCCCTAATTCGGGGACATGATGCCCCATCGTGTCCCCGAATTAGGACAACAACCCTCAAGGATAATCCGGGGACACCTTGCGGCAAGGTGTCCCCGGATTATCCGCGACAAATCGCTCCGCGCCTCCGCGTTTATCAGGGCGTCGACCTCGCGATCGCGCAGGAGACAGGCTCAGACTATTTCGCGATTGTCACGATAGGCGTCGATTCGATAGGCGATATCTACGTCCTCGACTGCTTTCAAGCGCGGCTGAGTTTCCGCCAGCAGACCGCCGCAATCATCGAAAGATACAGGCAATTCGATCCGATCAAGGTGGCCATCGAATCGAACGCGTATCAGGCGGCGCAGGTCGAGCGCGTGAAAGAACTCGGGATCGTCCGAGCCGTGAAGGCCTTCACGACCCGCGATAAACTCTCCCGCGCGTGGAAGCTGTCGGCCTTGTTCGAGGACGGGCGCATCCGCCTCAAGCGCACCATGCGCGAACTCATCGAGCAACTCCTCGCCTTTCCGCAAGGCGAACACGACGACCTCATCGACGCGCTCGACCTCGCCATCGGCGCCGCCACGTCGGGCAGTCCAAGAATGCGGTTCTTTTAATTCTGTGTTATATTTGGTTGAAGAGTTATATTCAGCCGAAGGAGGTAGAGGGAAATGGAATTAAGAGGAAAGAAAGTGTTAATTCTTGCCGACGACCTCTATGAGGATATGGAATTGTGGTATCCGAAAATCCGGTTGACCGAAGCCGGCGCAATCGTGAGAGTGGCAGGCATCGAGAAGCGAACGTACCACGGAAAGTACGGCTATCCCGTTGACGCTGACGACAAGATATCGGCCTATGACCCGAAAGACTTCGACTGCGTCGTTATACCCGGCGGCTATGCGCCGGATAAGCTCCGACGCTCGAAGACCGTCCTGAACTTCGTAAAGCGGATGTTCGATGACGGCAAGCTGGTGGCCGCGATATGTCACGGCGCATGGGTGCCGATTTCCGCCGGCATCGTCAAGGGCAGGACGATGACGTGCTTCTTTGGCATAAAGGACGACCTCGTCAACGCAGGCGCGAAGTATGTCGACCAATCCGTGGCCGTTGACGGCCATCTCGTAAGCTCGCGCACGCCCGATGATCTCCCCGATTTCTGCAAAGCGATCATTTCGCTGTTTTCGGGAAAAGGCGAATATCAGCCGGTCACCATGGGCGCGCTCGAAGGGAACGAAGTGTACATATAAAAGAGGGGGCGAAAAGGCGAAAAGGGGAAACGGTGAAAAAGGACCCTTTCGTCTGTTTCTTTCGTCTGCCAAGCAGTTGCCGCTTTCACAATGAGTTGACGCAGCATTCGCATGAACAACGAGCGACACAGAAAGGACAGCGCATGACGCCCCGCCCCCTTTGTAAAAGGGGGAAAGCAGGCCCTCAGCCGAGGCCACGGTTCTCGGAAGAGCCCGCCTACTCGCGCAGTAGCTGATTTGCTTGCATTAGCCCTCCGAATTATGATAAGATTTTTATTGCGCTTAGAGGCGTATTGTGCCTCTAGATTGAGCGGCAGTCTTCACAATGCACTTGGGTCACATTCATGAACCGGCAGAGCAGAACCCCGAGCTCGCCCTGAAACATTACGGGCGAGCTATAGAATTCTTGCGCTCCGGAGAGAAGTCCCGAGCGATTGAAGAGCTGAAGGAGACGCTTAAGTACGATCCAGGCTTTTCTGAGGCCCGCGACAAACTGAAGGAATTGGGCCAAGAAGTTTAGGGTTTAGAGTCTTAATTCGGGGACACCATGCCGCATGGTGTCCCCGAATTAAGAACGCCCGGAATGAGAATTCTGACAGAGATGGAATTAAGGCTACCCAATATCCATGCGTTGTCAACTTGGAAATGATTTACTTCGCACTTGGTAATAGGAGGACGATTTATGTGTCGTTTTTGCGAACAATATGGCAACGGCGGAAAATGGTATCTCAATCCCGCCAACTACGCGCGCAGGTTATATAAGACGCGGAAAGAGGGCGAGGAATCGCTCGGCGCTGAGGCCGACCCGCAGGCGGCGGGCATGGGCGGCGCAATCATCAACGAGATAATCCGCGCCCGCGCCGCTGGCAAGCATGATGAAGAGGAACTCATAAAGAAAAATGCGCTCGACTCGGCCTATCAAATCCATTTCGCGCAGGTGGTGACTCTCGAGGAGACCAAACAGATATTCGACATAGCCTATCCTATCGGGCGGATGACCTGCGCATGCAGACGCGCATCCGTCGCGCTTCCGGATGACCAGAACTTCACCTGCATCGGCATCGGGCCGGGAATGTACAAGTGGGAGCGCTGGCCCGAGACCTACCGGGGTGGAGTCGAGTTCATGACGCCGTTTGAAGCCAAGCGCTGGGCCGACGTCGCCGACGAGGCCGGGCTCGTGCACACCGTCGACGTGTTCGGGCTGCCGTATATCGGCGGGATGTGCCAGTGCGAGTATCCGGGCTGCGTCGCGATCCGCAACCGGCTCGACTACGATTTCAAGTTCATGCTTAAGGGTGAATACGTCGCAGAAATAGACACGGAAAAGTGCATCGGCTGCAAGAAGTGCATTCCGCGCTGCCATTTCCGCGCCATGTATTTCAAAGTTTTCGCCGAGAAGGCCGGCATCGACATGATGAAATGTTTCGGCTGCGGCCTGTGCCGGAGCGTGTGCCCGACCGATGCGATCACGCTGGTGGAAAGGAGTTCGTTCCCAGCCCTGGCGGATAAATGGTAAAGGAGATATGCTTCCAATCGCGTGGATGTCATTCTGAGCGAAGCGAAGAATCTCTTTGTAAAATGGAGGAGCTACAGATGCTTCCTAAGATAACAGTTGACAATTCGACGTGCCTCGGGCCGACGGAATGCGGCCAATGCATGAAGACCTGTCCGATGGCGGTTTTCATCGCGGGACCCACGAAAGTGTGGAAGTTCCGTGAGACCGACCCGAAGGAGTTTCAGGTGTATGCCCGCTATTACGACCAGTGTGTCACGTGCAATAAATGCGTTGAAATTTGCCCAGTTTCTGCGATAACCGTCACCTTGGACAATAGCGCAGAGACCGAGCTTGTTGAACAGGCGGCCGAAGAGGCAGCTTCATAGTGCAAAAATCCCCCCTGCCCCCCTTTTTCAAAGGGGGGGTAAGAGGCGTTGTCAGGGGTAAGAGGCGTTGTCAAAAGGGGAAAAGAGGCATTCTTAATTCGGGGACACCATGCCGCATGGTGTCCCCGAATTAAGACTCTGAAATAATGGAGGAACAGCCAGATGACTGAAAAGAAGAAGAAAACTAAGAGCGCGGAAACCTCGCGGAAGAAGATGGGGCCGAGCGACGAGATAGCGCCGGGGCGGCGTATGAAACTCGAGGCGGGCGTCACGCGCGAATTCGATATGCCTCGTCAAATGGCGGAGGAAGTATCTTCGTCGTTCAGCTTCCAGCAACTCGCCGACAATCTGCGCGATAAACCGGCGGACGTAGCCCGGAAGATATACGACGAGTTCGGCAGGGCGGTCATGAACAAGGTCATCGAGTTGGCAGATGAGAAATGGCGCGACAGAACCGCCGAAATGATAGAGCTTATCGCGAACCAGACCGGCGTCTATTTCCCCCATTCGATACAGCGGTACGTCGAGCTTTCGGTCCTCTCATTGCGGCCGCAGGACAAGTGGAACATAACGCTTTCGACCACGAAGGAAATGTGCATTCAAGAGTACTCGTGCGCCATGAACGCGGCGCTCACCGCGGCGGGGATAAATTTGGAGGGACTGCCTTGCGGCGCGAGCTGCATTGGCGGGTTTATCGAAGCGGCGAGAGCATCATCCGTCAAGATGCGCATCTCTCACACGGCCAAGCTGCCGGAGGCGGGCTACTGCGAATTCACGTTCTATCCGTTATAGAACATAAAATCTCCCTCTTTCTCCCTTTGCAAAAGGGGAAGGGGGATTTAGAGGCAGAGATTTCGTAGGGGCGAACCTTGTGTTCGCCCTACTGATTAGGCAATCCATCTGGCAAAAAGGGTCAGTGAGACTATCCCGCGATTCTGTAGGTGCGAATTTATTCGCATAAATAGTCCGTCAAGAGGCCAGAAATCCCATGCGAATAAATTCGCACCTACAAAATTAATCCAACTACGGGAGGGTCTGTCCCTATTTTCAAATCCCCCTCTTTCCCCCTTTGCAAAGGGGGATGAAGCGGCCTGAAAGGTTATGCCTGAAACTCCGGTAAGCATTCCCCCGCAACCCGCGCCGATTGGCAGGCTCAAAGTCGCGACGGTCTTCTTGTTCCTCTCATTCAGCACCGGCCTTTTCTTTTTCGGCATATTCAAGATACTTTCCTTCCTTTTTCTTCCACCCGTGCTGTTGTTGCTCTTTATGTTGTGCGGATTCCCGATAGGCGGCTTCCTCGCGCTCAAGTACTTCTCTGCCAATTGGCAAAGCTTTTCGCGAAGCCTGCGACTTTTGCGTATCGTGATGATCCTCACGGTCGCGGGTTATTTTGCATTCCGCAAAGTGTTCTTGTTCCACATGCCGGCCGAGGCTGCATTCAGCGAGTCGCTCGCGGTCACAATGATCTCCGTTGTCGTGCAGGGCCTCTATTTCGAGGCCTTCTTTATCCTGTACGGGCTGAATGAATTCATGGGATACCAGGTGGGCATGCAGCACATGGGCGGCAACAGCAAAGTCATTTACGCCCTGTTTCTTTTCGGCACCGCGCTGTCGTACGTCTTCGTGCGCGAAACCATAGGCTTCCTCGGGTTGTTCACCACCTTCGGGCTGGCCGTCATGAGCGTCAGCCTCATTCTCATACTGATCGAGCCGCGCCGCTTCGCTCGACGCGCAGCGGAATTCGCGCTGGTGTTTGTATTGTGCCTGATTCCCGGCATGGAGCGGCGCCTCGTGTCGGCCGTGTCTGCCATGGACCTCTCGGCGCTTTGCTCGCCGCATGCGTCGCGCGACGACAAGCCGATTTATCAGGGCTGGTCGGACTACGTTCACCTTGCGCTGCTCGAGAACGAGCGAGAAGTGATCGGTCTGTACAACGGCCAGGGGATGTGGACGTATATCAAAGGAATGACGCAGCCGGGCGCCGCGTGGAACGCGTGGGACTACATTCCCTTCTCGCTGTTAGGTCCGGGGAAACGAGTCGCCATCATCGGCGCGGGCGGAGCGAAGCAGGTGCGCGAGGCGCTCAATTTCGGCGCCGCTCGGGTAGATGCGGTCGAGATCATTCCCGAGGCCATCGACGTCGTCAAGAACAGGTTTGCCGACAAATTCGACCGCGTCTATGATTCGCCGCGCGTCAGAACGTTCAGGATGGATGGCCGCAAATATCTCGAGAGCCTCGATGAGCCCGTCGACATGATTATGCTCGCCTCGGCCGAGACTTTTGTGACCGGAATGAAAACGCTCTACGAGCCTTCGCAAACGCTCTTCACGCTCGAATCATTCAAAGAGATGAAGAAGCGCCTGTCGCCGAACGGGGTCGTTTCAATATATAAAGGAAGCAATGTGGACCGGCGCGGCGACCTCGTGAGCTGGTACTCGAAGGGCCTGAAGGAAGCGGGCTTTCATACCGACTTCTATTATCTGGTGGACCGCGAGCCTCACAGCGGCGCGGTTATCGGATACTATTCTCTCATCCTTGCCAGAAACAACCCGTATCAGCCCGAGATGTCGCCGGAGCTCGAGAGTTGGCTGTTTGCGAACAACATCAGGAAAACCCCCCATGAGAGCATTACCCTGGGCGATTACAAACCGATCGTCGATGACAAGCCTTTCTCGATAAGCGCGTACGTCAATCAAATCCGGCCCGGCACACTTGAAATCTTCGGCGGTTTTCTCCTCGCGCTCGTGGTAATCATCGGGGCGCTCGCAATGTTATTCCTGCGAAAGCGGACAGGAGCGAGTTTCCCGCCGCGCGAGTTCTATCGCGTTTCTCTGCTCGCGGCGCTCATCGGAGCAAATTTCATCATTCTCGAGAACTTCATCATATTCAAGCTTTACCGCTATCTCGCCATCCCGCTCGATGCGATTTTCCTGGGAACCGTCGGGTTTCTCCTGATATCAGGTTTGGGAAGCATGTTCATCTCGCGAATCCCGCGCGCGCTTTTACTGGCGGCGGGGGCCGCTCTCTCTGCGGTTTTCTTTCTTGCCGGCGGCAAGCTTTCAACCCCTGCAGTCCTGCTCCTGTTCTTGCCGCTGGTCGGCATGACCGGCTCGTTCTTCCCTTCCATCTTCATTGGCGCTCGCGAGCGGCTGCTCAGCATATTCGTGATGGACGCCGTCGGCTCGCTCATTGGCGGACTCATTTCGTTTTTCGTCCCCATCTTCATGGGCTTTAATCTCTTCTTCTTGCTGACGCCGATTGTCTTTCTATTCTGTTGCGCCCTCGTCCTCTTCACAGCTCCCAAACCTCTCCAATCGCCAGTAACCCCGAACCCTGAACTCTGAACCGGGTCTTTTGGAAATCCCCCCTAACGAGACTGTCCCATAATTGGCGAATGGGGATGAAATTCTGTGGGGGGGGTTAATTGTTGAAGAAACGCCCCTTAATTCGGGGACACCTTGCCGCAAGGTGTCCCCGAATTAAGGGAAACAGCAGTTAACCTGAAACCAGAAACCGCTTCTTAAGGGGCTGGCGCAGTTGAAGTGAGTTCGGCGAGCTTTGACTGGACCTGTTGCGCGAGAGAATCCATGCCGGCGACGGTGGCGGCGGCGGCGGCCGCCCTGTAATTCTCGATAGCCTTCTCGTTGTCGCCCATCTTCTCGCTGACCAGCCCGATTCGGTACAGGGTCTCGGCGACGCCGCTCTGACTCGATATAGAATCGAAGATCGCGAACGCGCGGCGGTAGTGGTCGAG
Organism: uncultured bacterium; assembly: GCA_964450145.1. Lineage (GTDB taxonomy): Bacteria > Abyssobacteria > SURF-5 > SURF-5 > SURF-5 > JACRIR01. The sequence continues at coordinate 3,885 of CAYVDS010000152.1, read as the reverse complement.
CGCAGTCTGATACTCGCCCTTTACATGATAGGCCGACGCGATGTTGAACAGGTCGCTCGCTATGGCTTCGGGGGTCTCCAGTTTCCTGTCTATCGCGAGGGCGCGGCCAAAATATTCTGTGGCAGCGTCAACGTTTCCGTTCGAGAGCTCGAGTGTCCCCAAGTTGTTAAGATTATCGGCCATCGCGGCTTGGTTGTCCTGCCGCTCGTTTATCGCAAGAGCGCGTTCGTAGAACTCGCGGGCTTTTCCCGTCTGGCCCGATTCTCTCATGAGGAGCCCCATGTTGTTGAGAGCCTTTGCCTCGAGTGTCTTCAATTTCCTTGTTCCCGCGGTTTCGAGCGCTTTTTGATAGTATTGGCCCGCTTTTTCCTTGTCCTGCATGGCCGAGTACGCCGAGCCGATATTGAGCAGTGTGGTGGCGATCCCCTCGCCGTTGTCAATCTTTTGATAGACTTCGAGCGCACCCTCGTAGTTCTTGAGCGCCTCCTTATAGTTACCCTGCCGCAGTTGAACCGTGGCGATGTTGTTGAGCGCGTCGGCAACGCCTTTTCTGTAATCGATGGAAGCGCTTGTCTTGAGCGCCTCGTTAAATCTTACGAGGGCGGCCTTGTAGTCGCCCTTGCGATAGTCGTTTGTTCCTAGCGAGAGAAGGTCGTCCGCGCGCTCGGCGCGGGTCAGCGGGGGAGAGGCGGCAGTCGCACACGCCATGAATAGAGACGCGCCGAGAAAAACGAAGGCGAGCGCAAAGGATTTTCGCGGAATAATGGATTCCCGCCTCATTTTGCCTCCTCGGATTTTGCTGGTGATTCCTCCGGCTGGCCCGAAGGCCCGGCTGCGGGCGACTCCGCAGGCGGCCGCGCGGGCGACCCTGCCGGGGGCGCCGTGACCGGCCCCGGCGGCGGCTCCGCGAGCTCGCGCCCACTGATTGCGATGGGCGCTCCCGGGAGCGCAGGCTCAAAATAGCCCCTTACGAGCCAACTCCGCTTGGCTGCTTCAATCGCCTTTTTTGCTTCGGTGACCCCTTCATCGGCGGAGTCAATAAAAGGCCCTACCTTCGCGGTGGCTTCTTTTATATCTTCTGAGGCGGTCTTCAGGTTCGACGCGATTACTTTTGCGTCCTTCATGACCTCGCGGCCGGAGTCGGCGATCTCCGAGATACCGGCGGTCGCCTTGGCCGCCGTAGTGGAGAACTCGCCGAACTTCTCGATCGAGGACTTGGCCTCGGTCATTATAACCGTGAAGTCTTCCGAGGCGGCTTTGGCGTTATTTGTAACCGTCTCGAAGTTCTCCACGCCCTTCTGCGTGGTGTCGAGTACCGTGACGGCTTTCTGATAGAGATCGTCGCGCGAGAGCAGAGCGCCGACAGTGCCCTTCCCTTCCCGGACTTCGTTCGTGACCACTTTCACGTTATCGAGTATGGTGGCCACGGTGCCGTGCGGGTCAGCGAGCCGATCGCTCATGACCGATATGTTCTTGATTGTGTTTTCGAGATTGCGCAACGCAGGCCGGGCGCTCTCGAGAAATTCGCTGATTTCGAGAGCTTGCTCGGTCCTGATGGCGCCGCCGGGTTGGATGACCGGCTCCTTCTCATTGCCGACGCTGATTTCGACGTAACGGTCGCCCATCACTCCCATCGTCCTGATTGTGGCGATGGAATCAAGCCGTATCCTCTCCATCTGCGACCTGCTGACGCTCATCACGACTTCGACCTTGTTCTCCGCGCTGAACTTGATCTCTTCCACGTATCCGACGTTGATGCCTGCCAGATGCACCTCGGCGCCGGGCAGCAGCCCGCCGACCGAGTCGAACATGCCGGTTATCTCATAGCGTCGCTCAAATATATTCTGGCGTCGGCCGATGAGCACGACAAGCAAAAAGAGCACTATGATCGACGCCAGCACAAATATGCCGACAATCGTTTCGGACGTTCCCTTGCGCCTGGGCATATTAACCTCCTATGAAGAGACAAAAGGCGCGTTAGCGCCTGAGCGAACTTGCCTCAAGAAATTCGCGAATATACTCATCTTCGCGGCTGCGCAATTCTTCCATCGTGCCGATGAAGAGAAATTTGCCGTTGTACAGGAGCGCGAGCCTGTCGGCGATGACGCTTGCGCAAATAAGGTCGTGAGTGACGACAATCGAGGTCACGCAGAGCTCGCGCTGGAGCCTGACGATGAGCTCGGAAATATTCTTGGCGAGAATCGGGTCGAGCCCTGTTGTCGGTTCGTCATAGATGATGATTCGCGGGTCAAGCGAGATTGCGCGCGCGAGCGCGGCGCGTTTCTGCATGCCTCCGCTCAACTCCGCCGGCAATTTTTCCTCGGTCCCCTCGAGTTCGACCGCCCGCAGCTTCTGCCGCACGATCTCGATTATTTTTTCATCGGCAAGGTCCAAATGCTGCTCCATCGCGAAGGAGATGTTCTCCGCAATCGTCATCGAATCGTAGAGCGCCGCTCCTTGAAACAGGAACCCCAACTTCAATCTTAGTTTGTCCCACTGGCTGTCGCTCGTAAAGGCCGTTACTTCTTCACCGTTAATAAAGACGCTGCCCGAGTCCGGCTCGAGCAGGCCCGCGAGCAGATTCAGCAGCACGGTCTTTCCGCTGCCGCTCGCTCCGAGGATAACAATGGTTTCACCCTCGAAGATATCCAGGTCTATGCCGTCGAGCACGATCTGCCCGTTAAAGCTTTTGGTCAGCCCCTCGATCCTGATTATAGGTGTTTTGCCGCCCTGTGTTTCGTTCATGAATTGTCGAAATGCCCGCGTCAATCGCCAAATATATATAGGAGTATTCGCGTAAGAATCACGTCTGAAATCACTATGAGAAGCGACGACGTGACCACGCTCGCCTTGGTGGCGTTGCCCACTCCCTCCGTGCCGCCTTTGGTTTCGAAGCCGTAATGGCAGGCCACCGTGCCGACGAGCATGCCGAAGAAGATCGCCTTTAAGAGGCCGGGGATCACATGCCGCAGTTTGATGTATTTGAAGGTGTACGCCAGATAAAGGTGAGAGCTGATGCCGCCCTGTGTCACGCCCACTATCAGGCCGCCAAGCATGCCCTCGGCGTCGGCGAAGATGGCGAGGAGCGGGACAACGAGCATGCAGGCGAGCACGCGCGTCACGACAAGATACCGCATAGGATTCACCGCCGAGACGGTGAGCGCGTCGATCTGGCGCGTGACTTTCATCGAACCGATCTCGGCGCTTATGCCTGAGCCCGCCCTTCCCGCGACCATCAGCGCGGTGAGGACGGGGCCGAGTTCCTTTACCATGGCCATCCCGACAATGAGAGAGACATAGTTCACAGCGCCGAAGATGCGGAGTTCCCCGATGGTCTGCATGGCAAGCACCATGCCGACGGAAATTGCGACTGTGCTGGTCAGAAACAGCGACTTCACGCCGATAGTGTGCATCTGCCGGACGGTTTCCGAAAAATAGAAGGGTGGCGTGACGCATTTTGTGATCGCGTCAAACCAGAACAGGAACATACGGCCGGCAAAGCTCGTATACTCGACGGAGCGGCGGCCTAACACTTCAACAAGAGTTGCCATTGTGGGAAATTCCTGAATGTCGTTGTCGCCTATTAAGAAACCAGCGAGTGCTTCCCTTAATTCGGGGACATGATGCCGCATCGTGTCCCCGAATTAAGGGGCGTTTCTTCCACGCTTAACCCCGCAGGTGGGGTCGAGTTGCGCACAATGACAATTCCGGCAAAGCCATGAGTTGGAATCTCACTCAGGAAATGCGCTTTCGAGAATTCGCGCAAAATTATAACAGGAACTTGCCGCCCGTGTCTAATTGAATCACATCTTCTTGAAACTCCATACCCCCGCCGCCATCGAGACGAAGGAAAAGAGGAGCACCAGGACGGCGTCGAGAAGTGTA
>CAYVDS010000151.1:10729-11824 GCA_964450145.1 uncultured bacterium | reverse complement strand
CCGGGGCTGATTTTCCTGCATCCGGTCAAAGGATTCCACGTGGATTCGGTCCATTCAATATGTGATTTAGTGGCCATCTTTCACGCACTATGTCCAAGCTTCTTAATCGCTTCACAAATGCTGTGTTTGGCATCCCACGGATCGTCAATTTCAATGAATGCCCACTGTCCGAAGGCGCCGTGGTTGTTGACGGCGGGAACCCAGAGCGTGCGCGCGGTCGAGACTTTTGCCGCTTTGTCTTTTTTCTTTTCGCCGGAGACTTCTATGATGAGGTTCAATAATGAATCGGCGCGTTCGCTTTTCGTATCACGAACTCTTACGATAAAATCCGGCGTGTAGTTGTGTTCTTTTCCGTTAAGTGTGTAAGGAATGACGAAGCCAAGGTTATGATTCTTGGTGTAGGAAACGACTTCGTTCATTTCCTCGAGAGCCTGAGCCATTTTCTGTTCCCACGAGTCGGTATCGGCGACAACATAGTTGATGTGACATTTATCCGGATGTGTGGAATAGACCGGCCGGACGGTGTCGAAGTCAACGTACCGGGTAGAGCCGATGGTGTCATACGGATGCAGGATGGGTTTGAGAGCCTTCTCGCCGTCATTCGACTGGACAATTGCCTTGTACATACGGTCAGCGGCGTCGTGAGCGAATTCGATCAACAGCAGGAGTTGGGGGAATGTGTTGTCCTTGAGAACAACACATTCGGACAGCCAGCGTTTCGCGACGACAAGCAGTTGCGGGAAAAGCCATGCTTTGACGTTGCCGTCATCGTCGCGGAAGTATTCCTCGAGCGTGAGCTTTGCGAGTAGAAACGCCACTTCTTGAGGACGATGTCGCTTGAGGTCATCGAGGGTGTGCTCGCTCGATTCTCCGACAATCGGGTCCAGTAGCACTTTCGTGGGGATGTCGGCGGTGGAGAGTGCGAGCATCGATTCGGCGGTGAATATGGCCGAAAGGCGTTCACCGGGCAAGTCGTAGCGGTAGCCTAATAGACGAGGAAACGTGATCTCGCATGCTATCCGGTCTTCCAGCGCGCGAATCCGTGTTGGCTCGGGGCGAGGCGGCGGTTCGGTGGTCCCGGAACATGGAATGAAT
>CAYVDS010000151.1:0-10719 GCA_964450145.1 uncultured bacterium | reverse complement strand
AACGGTACACCGTATACTTCGGCATACTCCGGTTCGTATCTTCCTTCAGCATTGACAGCATGGGAAATACGACGCAGTCCCCGACCAACCACCTGCTCGCACAGCAACTGAGTTCCGAAAGCGCGGACACCGAGGATATGAGTGACCGTGTTGGCGTCCCATCCTTCCGTAAGCATAGAGACGCTGACGACGCACTTTATCTGCTCGCCGAGTTTACCAGCCTTGAACTCTTCGATTTCGCGCGCCGCGAGCTTCTTGAACTCAGGACTCATCGCATCACCGCTTTCGAGTTGCTGGCTGTCAATGAGAATTGTGTTGGGTCTGCTGCGCCATTTTCCGTTTTCCTCGTTGCTGAAGATTTCAAGCTGGCCGGGAACCACAATCGTTGAGCCATCCGGCAGCGGCTTTTCCCATCCGGCAATGTAATCATAAACCAGTTTCGACACATTGGTGTTGTTGCAGACGACGATGAAGACGGGCGGGGTCTGACCTTTTGCGCTTGCCTCGGCGTTGGTCTGCCACCGGCGGTAGTATTTATCATAATTGCCATAGAGACTATGTAACGCGCCCTGAAGTTCCTTCGGGAGATGCGGCTCGTCGGAGACAGCCTCCGTTCCACGCCCTTTCTTCGGGAGATGTTCGCAGATGCGCAGCCACAGGTCGCGGTACGTCGGTTGCTCGCCTTGCATCTGATCATCGGCCACGGGCACACGCGGCACCTTGACGATACCGCACTCGATGGCGTCGATCAGAGAGAAATCTGAGACGACCCAGGGGAACAATGTGGCTTCGCGATACCCGGAGCCCCGAAGGAAAAAGGGAGTGGCGGACAAATCATAGACGCCCTTGATGCCTATCTTTTCCTTGGTAGCTTCAAGACCGGAAATCCATATACGGGCTTCCTCCTCACGCTTTTCGGCTTCCTTGCGTTCGTCGCCCTTGAGCTTTGTGTCTTCGCCGTCGGCCTTGCGCCTGTAACAATGATGGGCCTCGTCGTTGATGACTATGATATTGCGCTTCTTGCCGAGGTCACGGCACAGGCGGCGAACCATTTGCGCAGGGGTCTCTGTGAAAGGGCTGGCCTGATCTCTTGCGAGAATGCTCTTGGTAAGCGCAGCCGCATCCCACTGCTCGCGCGGTTTGAAGGCATGAAAATTCGTGATGAGGATTTTCGCTTTCTCCAATTCCTTTTCGCGGTCGGGCGGGAGGATATCCCACCTTCGGTAATAGTTCTGCGGGTCGTTAGGCAGAAGCACACGGAGGCGATCGCGAATTGTAATGCCGGGAGTGACAATAAGAAACGTGTCGGAAAAGCGCGCATCCTCCGGGTTGGCAAGCTTGTTCAGCACATGCCAGGCAATGAGCATAGCCATGACAACGGTTTTGCCGCTACCGGTCGCCATTTTGAATGCGATGCGGAAAAGCGGGGAATTGCCCTCTTCGTTTGCATTATGAATGTCGCTCTCAATCCATCCATCGCCATATTTCTTTGCCACCTCTGCAATGTAAATAGCGGTCTCAAGGGCCTCTATTTGGCAGAAGAAAAGCTTCCGTTCACGTTGCGGGTTTGTCCAGTAGTCCAACAGGCGCGAGGTCGTCTTCGTTGTCCCCACATATCCGCCTTGACGCCACATGGAAACACGGGCGCGGACACGGTTGATCAATTTGTTCTCTTCGATTTGGTCGTGCGGCCAGTCGGCATCGAACGTGAGTTGTGCTGATTTGCCTTTCTTCTTCGGCCGTGCAATAGGGATGAAGTAGGAACTTACGCGACGGCCTTCAACGATTTCATCAGTGATCCCTTCTTCAGAAAACTTAAAGTGGCGGGTAGGTTCGAGGAAGGGTGAATTCAGAATCGGGTTGTCTATGACAACTTGTTTCATTTATACCCTGTGGACACTCTGACTGCTGAAGTTTCTGGGATTGTTGTTTTCAAGGTTGCGTCGCTAAAGGATTCTACCATACCGAAACTCAGATGCGCAACAGCATGAAGCCTTGCGACAGGGATGAATTATGAATGCAGAATGATGAATAAACAAGAATGAAAGGAAGGATTGGAGCGTGTTGCGTTTTCTGTGGTCTGGAGAGGCACTTTGTTCGTCTGGCGGGGGCTCAATATGTGTGTTATGATTTTCAAGGCGTTTCAAAGATAAACCATGAACCTGCGTTCAAAGGAGGACAGCTATGTGCTACACATGCGGGTGCGGAATGACGGCCGATAACATGGGCGATGACAGAAACATAACCGACAAGACGATTGCCGAAGCAGCAGAAGCGGCCGAAATCACGACAGAAGAGGCCATGCAGAATATGCTCGATGCGCTGAAGAAGAAGCTGGCAAAAAAGAAGTAGACGAAAAGGAGTCTGCATCTGCCGGGCCGGACAACCTCCGCAGGTGCGAATTTATTCGCACAAGAGTTCCGGCCGTTTTTCGCTGAGCGTGTGCGAATGAATTCGCACCCATATTAGTCCGTGTATTCTATCTCAATATCGTCTCCAATGACGCGGACCGGATATGTCCGGAGCCTTTCGACTGGCGGCGGATGCAGCAAATCGCCCGTGCGAACATCAAACATTCCGCCGTGCCACGGGCAGGTGACGGTTTCGCCCGAAAGCTCGCCCTTCGCGAGCGGCCCGCCCCGATGCGTGCAGGTATTGCTGAAGGCGTAGTATTGCTCGCCAATCCTCGCAATCGCAATTTCGCGCCCGTTAACGCGCACCTTCTTCATTGGACGCGCAGCGAGGTCAGCTTTTTTCGCGACCTTGTAGTATTCTTTTGCGCTCGATCTCTTTGAACCATTCATTCTTTGCGCTCTTTGCGCCTTTGCGGTGAAATCAGCGTTTCAAAGCAATTCTTCGAGGTCGAAATCCTCGTCTCGAAGATTTTCGGGTTCAACAACGACATCCTTCGCGAGTAATCTTTCGCACGCGCGGCGGTCTCGCCAGCGGTTGAAGCACACGGCGGAGACGAGCCTTTTGCCATCGAGCAGAAATGCCGAGAACGACTGCTCTTCAATTGCCCCCCGGCGAACGGCGCTGCTCCATGAGAGCGGGAAACCGGCGTACTGAATATTCACGTCAAACTGATCCGACCAGAAGAAGGGGACAGGGCTGTAGGCCACACGCCTCCCGAGCATGTTCTTCGCAGCCGCGATCCCTTGGAGACGCGCGTTGTCCCAATGTTCGACGTGGATTCTCTTACTGATGCGCGGATGATAGTAACGAGCCACGTCGCCGGCCGCAAAAATCCCATCAATATTCGTTTGGCAGAATTCATCTACCAGAATTCCGTCACCCATTTTGATCCCGCTGTCCTCAACCGCCTCGGTACGCGGTGTCGCTCCGACGCCTATGATAACGTTGTCGCACTCGATCGACTGCCCTGATGTAAGGCAAACGCGGCTCGCCCGGTCGTTTCCTTCGATACCGGACACTTCCGCCCCCGGATAGAAATTCACTCCCTCCTCGCGATGATAACGGGCGAGTATTCCGCCCAACTCGGGGCCGATCGCGTGCTCGAGCGGAATTTTATCGCGATGAACTACCGACACCTCGACTTCATTCCGCCGGAGCGATGCGGCCACCTCCATACCGATGAAACCGCCGCCTATGATGACAGTCCTGCTGCCGGCCGAGCATGCCTCGGCGATCCGGTCGCTGTCTTCCAGCCTTCGGAGATAGAACACATTTGGAAGGTTGGTGCCCGGCACAGAAAGGCGTCGCGGCTCCATGCCGGTCGCGATCAGGAGGTTGTCGAAGCCGACCGTCTCCCCATCCTCGAACTCTATTTGCCTCTCCTTCGGGGTTACCCGCAGAACTTTGAAACCCAGTTGGAGTTCGATCTGGCGCTCCAAATAGAAGTTTTCGGGCCAGAAGAAAAGGCGCTCGCGTCCCCTCTCACGCTGAAGGTATTGTTTGGAGAGCGGCGGCCGGGCATAGGGCAGATGCTTTTCTTCTCCTATCAGAACGATGCGTCCGTCGAAGCCTTCCCTTCGGAGCGTCACGGCGGCAAATGCGCCCGCTGTGCTCGCGCCTATAATGGCGAAGGTGGGCGGTTTCGGCATAACGTTCTCCTAAGAAGGAGGCAATTGTTTCGCTTAATTCGGGGACACGATGGGGCATCATGTCCCCGAATTAAGGGGCGTTTCTTACAAGATTAACCATGCCCCGGCGTGGTCAGGCGCGACGCTTTGCACAGAATTTAGCACCCTGTCGGGGGAAGCGCAAGGAATCCGATTACCGCCCACAGTTCACGGTTTGCGGTCTACGGTTTACGGTTCCCGTTGTCCAGTGCCATTTACGCGTTCTGAAACCGATCAATCGCCAACCGTAGACTGTAAACTGTGAACTGTAAACATTAGGTTACGGAGCCGTGACAAATGTCTCTTGCAACTCTCCATCGGCTGACTATAATTAAAGAGAGGAAGACGGAACCAGCCAAAGTGGGAATGATGAATGATGAATGATGAGTGATGAATGATGAATGGGAAGCACTAAGTGGGACCTAGAAGGCAAAGGGAAAAGTCAAAAGAAGAACAGAATCGCCCATGGCTTCCATGCTTCGCACCTTGCACAATCAACACCGTCATAGGTGGGGAATATAACGGTCAGAATAGGAGGAATGAGCAATGAAAGATTTCACTGAAAAGACAACGGTTCGCGAACTTGTGGCAAAGTATCCGCAAGCGCGACCGGTGTTCGAGCGTTACGGGGTCGACTATTGCTGCGGCGGACTGCACGATTTGAAAACCGCCGCCAGTGAGAAGGGCGTGGAAGTGGAAACACTCATGGGGGCGTTGGAAAAGGCCGTCAACGCCCCGGTCTCGGGTCCGGGCCAGAGAGACTGGGCAAGCTCAAACATTACCGATCTAGCCGACTACATCGAGGGCAAGCATCACACATTCATGAAAGAGCAATTGCCGAGACTAGCAGGCCTCATGGCAACGGTGCTCAAAGCGCATAGCCCACGCCACGGCGAGGTGCTGTCGCCTTTGAAGAACACATACGAGTTGCTCAGAATGGAAATCGAGCAGCATCTTATGAAAGAAGAGCAGATTCTCTTTCCGTACATTCGTCAGATCGACGCTTTTGCCCGCGAAGGCGGCGAAGTTCCCGAGGTGCACTGCGGTTCGGTGCAGAACCCCATTCGGCAGATGGAATACGAACACGATAATGCGGGCCATGCCCTTGCCCGGATGCGCGAACTGACGTCAAATTATCAATTGCCGGATGACGCTTGCAACACGTTTCGCGCCTTGTACGACGGATTGAAAGCGCTCGAGGCCGACTTGCACGAACATATCCATCTGGAAAACAATATCCTGTTCCCGAAATCCATCGAGCTTGAATGCGCGACAACGTAGAAGAGGAGCCACTGCGTAGGTGCGAATTTATTCGCACGCTCTTACAATCCGGCAGTTGGGTCAAGGTTCAAATAGCGCAAAGATAATAACACCCGTGGGTGCAGCGATGCCGGTCAAAACGAAATGTATTTATGACGAGCCTGAGGCCGCGGACGGCTATCGCCTGCTCGTTATGCGACTGTGGCCGAGGGGTGTGCGAAAAGAAGCCGCGGACGCATGGGAGAAGGAATTGGGCGCGCCGGTCGACTTGATCAGGCAATGGAAAAACGATGACATAACGTGGGCTGGGTTTTCGCGGCGCTATTTGGTGGCTATGCGCGAACAGAAGGACAAAATCGGCCAGCTCGCGAAACGAGCCGGAAAAGAGACTATTACTTTGCTCTGCGGTTGCCGGGACGAAAATCGATGCCATCGAATTCTCCTGAAAAAGCTTATCGAGGAAGCACAATAATAGCTGTAAGCCATTGTTTTGTGATTGCTTATGCATGAACCTATTGCAGTAATTGGAGAGGAATGAAAGGAGAACTGATATGAACGCGAAATCGAATCTCACAAAATCGGCAGTTGTATTGATTGTTCTCGCAGTCTTCCTGTTGTTTTTGCCACGAGTTGCCGCGGCTCATTGCGATACGCTTGACGGTCCGGTGATTACTGACGCCAAGGCGGCGCTGGAAAAAGGCGATGTGACACCCGTTCTCAAGTGGGTGAGGAAAGAGGATGAGGGCGAAATCCATCGTGCGTTCGAGAAGGCAGTGACCGTGCGGGCCAAAGGCCCGGAAGCCAGGGAACTCGCGGACACATATTTCTTTGAGACGCTGGTGCGGGTTCACCGTGCAGCCGAAGACGCTCCCTTCACAGGATTGAAAGCTGCCGAAACCGAGCTTGAGCCCGCTGTCGCAGGTGCTGACAAAGCGCTCGAAACGGGGAAAGCGGACGAACTTGTGAAACTTGTGACCTCTGACGTGGCCGCGGGCATCCACCACCGCTTTCATCATGCTCTGGAAAAGAAAAAACATGCGGCTGAGAGTGTCGAGGCTGGACGCCAATACGTTGAGGCGTACGTCGAGTTCGTGCACTATGTTGAGAGGTTGCACACAGATGCGATCGGCCCGGCCGCGCGCCACCATGCCGAACCAGAGTCGGCCGCTGCCGAGGGCGGCCATCAGCGCTGAAGCGAGACACCCTGACAGAAGAGAGTCTCCACCGCCGGCGCCGAATGCGCTGCCGCATCAGCGCTCCTGGCCCATAGCAGTGGCTGGCGTCGCGAAGATTCCGCAAAACGCTGGCATAGAAGAGAGAGTCGCGCGGAGCAATTCAAGGAAAAAAGGAAGGGCTTGACAAACTGGCTAGTCACCGATATAATTAAGTCAGTTGACTAACTTAACCTGTTTTGTGCCCATCTTCCAAGAGCGCCCATGGCCAGAAAAATAGTCGCCCCCCAGCGGCGGGAACAGATCATCGAGGCGCTGTTCGATTGCCTCGCCGAGAAGGGCCACGAGAAAATCACGGTCAAGGACATTGCTGCGCGCGCCAAGCTCCACTATGGTGTGATTCACTACTATTTCAAAAGCAAAGACGAAATCATCTCCGCCGTTGCGGATTATATTATTTCGAGGTATGCTAGTTTGCTGGCGGAGCGATTGGCTGGAGCTGGCTCTGCCGCTGACAAGGTGCGGGTGGCGCTGGATTTTCTCGTTGACGAGTCGATATTCAATCGCCGCATGAATCGCGTCTTCTATAACCTCGTTCAGATGGCGTTCGAGCGGAAAGCCATCCGCGACTCTCTAAGGAAGCTGGTTCGTGTCTACAGAGGAAACCTCGCTCAGGTTGTAGGAGAAGGTGTCGCGAAAGGTGAGTTTGCCAGTCGCGACTCGAGCGAAACCGCTTCGCTCATGGTCGCTCTCATCGAGGGTATGGCGCTGCAGTGGGTAATTGAACCGGAAGCGCTTGAAAAGGCCCGAATCAAACGACTTGTATCCGAAGCGATTGAGAAACGTCTGACCGATTCGCAGGGAAGTTCGTCAAAAAGCCGGGCTGGACGTATCTCATGATGGAAATCGGGTAGAAAATCGCGAACGCAATCATTATCGAGGGGGGATGTGATGAGAAACTGAGGGGGAAATGTCTGGCGTGATTGTTTTAACGTATCGTACTATGCAGGAGGAACAAAGACCATGAAGTCGAAAGATGAACTGAAGAAGTTGGACGCGCAATACCTGTTTCATCCGGTAGTTCAGCTTGCGGAACACCAGCAAAAGGGTCCTCGCATCATCGTCGAGGGGAATGGCACACGCGTAAAGGATATCGACGGGAACGAATATATTGATGCGTTCTCGAGCCTGTGGAACGTGGTAATCGGCCATGGGCAAAAGGCCGTTGCGAACGCGATCACGGAGCAGCTCTCGAAGCTCGAGTACTATTCGCCTTTCTTCGGCTTCGCCGCGCCGACTGCGATCGAGCTCGCGGCCAAGGTTGTGAGCCTTATGCCGAAAGAATGGAACATGGGACACGTCATGTTCACTTGCGGCGGCTCCGAGACGAATGACACCAACATAAAACTTGCTCGTATGTATTGGGCGTGCAAGGGGATAGATACCAAGAAAAAGATTATCTCAAGGAACTTTGCGTATCACGGGGTTACATACGGCTCGTTGAGCGCAACGGGCATCGAGTTCTTCAAGACCAACTTTGACCCGCTGCCACCGGGCTTCAGTCACATCATGGCGCCTTACTGCTATCGCTGTGAGCTCGGGTTAACGTATCCGGAGTGCGGCATCGCATGCGCCAAGCAGCTCGAGGAGGCAATTCTAAGAGAGGGTCCGGAGACGGTAGCCGCGTTCATTGCAGAGCCCGTCCACGGGACTGGTGGCGTGATTGTGCCTCCCAATGAGTATTGGCCCATGATCCGCAAGATACTCGACAAGTACGAGGTTCTGTTCATCGCCGACGAGGTAATCACCGGATTCGGGCGCACGGGCAAGATGTTCGGGTGCATGAACTGGAACGTACGGCCTGACCTTGTTTCGATAGCAAAGGGGATCACCAGCGGCTATTTCCCGCTCGGTGGCGCTATCGCGAGCAATGAGGTGTTCGAGACCATTAAGAACAACCTGCCGTCGTTCTTGCCCTTCCTGCACGGCTTCACCTACAACAACCATCCCGTTGGGTGCGCCGCCGGTCTCGCGAATCTTAAGGTCATCGAGGAGCAGAAGGTAGTCGAAAACGCGGCGAAGATGGGCGCATACCTGAAAGACCGCCTTAAAGGGCTATATGACCACAAATCGGTCGGCGACATCCGCTCGATAGGCTTAATGGCTGCCATCGAGATCGTGAAAGACAAAGACACGAAGGAGCAGATCGGAGAACTCCCGATGGAAAGCACGCACCGAATCGAAGAGCTCATCTGGGAGAAGGGCGTTTACGCCAGGGCTATGCTGGAAAACGTCGCCGTCGCGCCCATACTCACGACCACGAAGGGCGAGATTGATATAATAGTCGATGCGCTTGATGCTTCTATTGCTCAGATGGAAAAGGAGATGCTCTAGGACGTCTAAAGTCCAAAGCTGAAGCTCCAGGGTTGGCTTCGCGAATGCCTAGACGGATACGAAAACACTCTGAGGGCCGCTCATCGCGAACGGCCTGACGGATTTGAGAAAATCGGGGACACGATGCAGCATCGTGTCCCCGATTTTCGCTCTATGAGCTCTCAACCTCATTAAGCAGGATCATTTGCGGGAGGAGCGCATCAGACTCACAATCTTTGGTGGGCAAGAATGAATTCCCGTCTTTGCGGAAATGACTCGGCTTTTTTTCAACTGCAGACCGGAAACCGTAAACCCTGAACTTGACTTCTCAGGTATCTAGCCTGAAACCAGAAACTTGAAACCAGAAACCGTTTTTTTCAGGCGTCCGTTTTTCCCAGCAGGTATTGGACCAGCTTGATGAGCTGCTGCGACCTGAATGGCTTACCCAAGATCGCGTCGGGCCGATGCACCTCTACGCCTTCCATATAGGCTGTGACCACGGCGACCGGAACAGCAGGGAAGTTCGCTCTGACATACTGGAGCAGGGAGACACCGTCCATGCCCGGCATTTTCCGGTCCGTCAACACAATGGATATCTTATCCTGCGCAAGCCTGCTGATTGCTTCCTTTCCGGTAGCAGCTTCCTTGACCGCATAGCCATCGGCTGTCAGAACCCGGGCCATTTGCCGTCTCTGAATGGCGTCGTCTTCCACAATAAGTATGTTGCTCTCCGTGCTGACCATCTCTCCCCCGCCCTGCCTTCGTGTGGCCCTTGACTTACCGGTTCCGCGCAAAAGGCGGGCTTTACCACCTCCGGAATTGACCAAGAGGGCAACTTATATAACAATATAATATGCCATAAGTCTTCCCAAAAAGAAAGCAAAAAATCAAAGAAAAAATTTCAATAAACTTATTGCGGCTCCGTTTACATCTCCTAAGAAAGCAGGTTCAAGGTTCAAAGTCAAAAGAAACAAAAGAGAGATTCTTCGCTCCGCTCAGAATGACATGATGGATGTCAAGCTTCACCTTTCTTCCACAATTAATCACGCCGGGGCGTGATCAAGCGCTCCTAACAAAGGGGAAAGGCCAAAGAAATAAGACGAAAAGGGGCCGCGCGAAGCGTACGGCGCCGGAGGCGGTCAGGCGCTCAGAAGGGGGACGTAAAGAAATCGACCCGACATTGGCTCGGGCCGATTCTTTGTCGCATACCCACACGGCGCCCGTTTTTGTGGCCTTTCCCCGTCATCTCACTTTTCGACGGGGTTATCGCAGTTCTTCCACTCTTCGAAACCGCCAATAAGCATCTTCACCGGATACCCTTTTTCGGCCAACCACTTGGCTGCGCTTATCGCAAGTTGACACGTAAGCGAATAGCAGTAGACAATGTTCTCTCTGTCCTCTGAGAATTCCCACGTAAGCGTGTTGAATTCCTCGAATGGGACCGATTTGGCGCCGGGGATGTGTCCCTCCTTATACACATCGCGGGAGCGGACATCGATTATCTGGAAATCGGTGTGTTTGCTGTCTATTCTCTGCTTAAGCTCCATTGGCCCAATCTCATATCTGAGCTTTTGGTCGAAAAAGGAGTACGCTGACCTTGGCGATATCTTTTGGAGAGTCTCCGTAATCATTCCCATCCCTCCTTCTCCAGTCCTATGATGCGTCCATAGGCCATTTCTCTTATAAAACTATGGCATTTGTCTGCCCTTGATGTAAAGATGGCCCCCGGAGACCGGGTATCGTTTCCCTTAATTCGGGGACATGATGCGGCATCGTCAGCTTATTCGGGGACACCTTGCGGCAAGGTGTCCCCGAATAAGCGGCCAGTTTCT
>CAYVDS010000150.1:10437-11860 GCA_964450145.1 uncultured bacterium | reverse complement strand
AAGGAAATGGTCGCTAATTCGATTCATTACAACAGTCGGCGCAAAGACAAGGCTTTTGTCAAGGTGAGTTGCGCGTCGCTCAGTCGAGAAGTGCTTGAAAGTGAACTCTTCGGGCATGAGAAAGGCGCATTCACCGGGGCCATTAAGCTAAAAATTGGCAGATTCGAACTCGCGGACCGAGGGACGCTTTTTCTCGACGAGATTGACGACGTTTCCATTGATACGCAAGTGAAATTGCTCAGGTTCCTCCAGGAAAAACAGATCGAGCGAGTAGGCGGCGAGAAAACGATCTCGCTCGATGTGCGAGTCATTTGCGCCACGAAGGCCGACCTAAAGGCCCTGATTGCGCAAGGGAGGTTTCGCCAGGACCTCTACTACCGGCTGAATGTGGCCCATTTAAAGGTGCCCCCGCTCCGAGAACGGAAGGAAGACATCACCCCACTCGCGGTGTTTTTCCATGGGAAATACTCGGAAATAAAAGGCAAACCGGGTTTGAAGCTCTCTTCCGAAGTCCTCGGGCTGTTGATGCAACATGATTGGCCGGGAAACGCAAGAGAGTTGGAAAATACCATCGAGCGAGCAGTGACATTCTGCGTCTCAGATACAATTCGAGTACACGATCTGCCAGAGTATCTGCGCCTTCAGCCTAACATCTGCGAGCCCGTCCGGCTTATGATCGAAGAAAGAACGTCGATCAGCCTGCCGGAAATTATGGAACGCGTCGAGGATAACCTCATCGAATGGGCCCTCAAGAAGGCAGATGGAAACCAACAAAAAGCAGCCGAAATCCTTGGTGTTCCGCGAACCACACTGAGAGACAAAATGACCCGCGTGAAGTATAAAGACGAATCTCCCTGATCCCCGCCGTTCCGGCCGCGGAGACGCAAACCCACAGTTCTTATCAACGATAGACCCGAGGCATTCCCCAGAACCACAAATCCCGACATTGGCTGGCAAGTTTTATGCTCCAATCTAATAATAATGCCAATTCGCGGGAACGACTGCATGAAAAAGGTCCTTTCATTTCTATTCTTCGGGCTCATGTGTTCTCCTGTCGCTTTTTCAGCCTGCACAAAAAAGGCGTCATCGTCGGGGACTTCTTCCTCAAGGTCCGGCTCCGTAACGATCGCATGCTCGGCCGAATGCGAGCCGCTTATCGCCAAACTATCCCATGAGTTTTTGAAAGAAGATCCCGGCGTTGTGATAGAGATGGTCCACGGCCACCATCCGCAAAAAAGGAGCAAGCTCGCAGAGGAAGAGCAATCTGACATGTTCGCCTTTGCGCACACCGGGGCGCCACTCGACAAAAAAGATTCGGTTCGGTACCTCCGCTTAGCAGTGGATGGGATCGTGTTCGCCACTAACTCGAGCGTAAAGATATCTGATCTGAGCGCTCAGCAGCTCAGTGATATCTATTCCGGGA
>CAYVDS010000150.1:6867-10427 GCA_964450145.1 uncultured bacterium | reverse complement strand
AATCCGCAACTGGGCCGAGATCGGCGGCCCGAACGCGAAGATTGTGGTAATTGACTACTCTGCAGAAACTTCTGCTCGATCAGCCTTTCAAGAAATATTCGGGCGCAACGGATTTCTTGTGACGCCAGATGCGGTGCGAGTGAACAGCGCTTCGCATATGAGCGAGTCAATCGAACGTATTCCCTCTTCGCTGGGCTACGCGTCGCGAGCGGCAATCGCTGTTGAGAATCCCGACGTCAACATCATATCTGTCAATGGGATTGCCCCCGCCTTTTCCAACTTGAAAGCGAAAAAATACGAGTTCACGAGGATATTCACGTTGGCTTTAAACAGGGAGCCAACCGCGGCCACGATGAAATTCATTAATTATATCTTCTCGGACGCGGGCTCGAAAATCATCGAGGACTCAGGCTATGTGCCGCAGCGATACGAGATTCTCATCGGCATAGTGCCGGAACAGGCGCCTGCAATTCAACGGAGGCGGTATGAGCCAATGGCCGACTACTTATCCCGCAAACTCGATGGAAGATTCCGTATTAGACTGCGGCTTTTCCCAAGCTATGTTGAGGTATGCCGGAGCATGAACAACGGCGACATAGATGCGGCAATACTCGGGAGCTTTGCGTACGCGAGTGTCCGTGACTATGTCGATGTGCTCGCACGGCCGGACTACAATGGCGTCTCGACATATCGGGGAATAATATTCGTGCGGGCTGACAGCGGCATACGAAAAGCGGAGGAACTGCGAGGTAAACGATTTGCGATGGCAGATGAGATCACGATGGCGGGCTATGTCTTCCCCCTCTGGTATTTCAAGAGGAACGGCATTGGGGATTATGGCGCTTTTTTTTCAAAGGCATATTTTGTCGGAACGCATGATGAAGCGATCCTCGATGTGCTCAATAAGAAAGCCGATGTCGGAGCAGCCAAAGGCCTCATTTATCGCATGATCGCCAGTGAAGACCCTTCCATCGAATCGAGCCTCAGGATTCTGGCGCAATCGCCGCCCGTTCCTTCAAACGCATTTGTAGTCAGAAAAAACTTCGAGCTTCCCTGTTTCGACTGCCATCAAGAACAAATAAGTAGCAGCTTCAGAAGCAAAACTTCGGTTGGCCATCTAAACATAAGGATGGCAATAAAGGAGGTCCTGCTCTCCATGGACAAAGATGTTGAAGGAAGAAAAGCCCTTCAGGCAATTGGGAACGCAAGCAGTTTCATCGGAACAACAGACAAGGATTACTCCGAACTCTTCAGAATGATTGAAGACCTTCATCTGAATCCGCGAGCATTTCTTGATGCACGGGACAAAGCGTTGCGTTCCAGAGACCAAGGATAGCTCTGCTCACCCGCATCGGCAATGTCCCAAATCCTGACGGAAACCGGCTCCGCGCAAGACGGATTTCCGTCACCTCGGCGGATAAGGCCAATCTACTGCTTCCGCGATTCCTTTCTCCTTCTCTCCTGTGTGTTGGCGTGACGGATTTTCGTCTGCGTTGAATAAGGTCGGCAGATTTGTGGGTTCGGGCTTTGTGCTGACTTCAGCCGCCCGTATCTTCGTATCCTCTTGCGGAGGCTTAAGATAGGATTTATCCCAGAATTATTTTCTGTCGCAGGTGAAAGATGGCATGTTTTTCTCACAACTACAGGCGATATCAGTTTGCAGATGCATTGGGCAAAGCGATAACACAAACCCCGCCGTAGCCGTGTAAACGAAAGTGGTGCGAAAGCGCATGTCCCCGAAGCAGAAGAAGAATTCCAGTCTCGTCGTCCGCTTAATCGCCAAAGCCGGCTTTCACACGTGCATTATCCTCTTCCTGGCTCTGTTTTCCCATACAAAGACAGCGCTTGCCGAGGACACAAACAAGGATGGATGGATCGATCTTCCATTCGATGTAAGCGGCAGGTACGAGGTTGACTATTGGGGCAGATGGAATACGGATGACGCCGAAGATGACCACCAGCTCTTCCAGTATCTGAACCTCAGGGTTGATAACATAGTCCCGGACAAACTTTCGCTTCATTTTTCGGGCAGGCTTTCTGCAGAACTCGACGGCAATGACGAGGCCAACGATTTCTTTGCCGATATTTACGATACCTTTGAGCATAGCGCCAACGGTAGGATTTACTATCTCTACCTCGATGTCAAAGACCCTCTGTTCAAAGATTCGGACCTCAAGCTCGGACGCCAATACTCTTACGAGCCGAAAAGCGTTCTTTTCAATGGCGCCAAGTACGAACAGTCAGTCAATAAACTGCGCTTCTATTTGCAGGGTGGCATTAGGGGGACCAATTATACGAGTCCTGAAGAGGACGACACAATCGGCGGTGTGGGCGTCGACTACCAGCTCCTGCCGCGCACGACCGTCGGCTACGACTATTTGCGAGTTGTGGACGATTTCTTGGATGATGACTACCACAGCTTCGACATTCTCCAAAAGTTCGGGAATCTCAGGACCTATGCGCAATTTTCCATCCTCAACGACGATGCTGATGAGTTGAATCTCTTCGGTTCATACTACCATGCTCCGTTCGACCTCAATGTGACCGCTCGCTACTACTCGCTGTTGACGCAGCGCGATCAACTCACCAACGAGTTCTCCTCGCTGGTCGACGTCGGCTCGTTCGATGTAGACGATCCACAAACGTTGGGGGTCTATTTCCCGTTTCATCTCGTCAACCTGAACACATACAAAGGCTGGTGGAACAAGTTCGGGACATCCGCCGGAATCGAAACAAGGTGGATGGACGACAACGATGAACGAAATGACTTTAATCGCGAATACGACCGGTATTTCTTTACCATCGAAATGTGGGATTTCTTCCTGAATGGCCTGACAACGTCCTTATCCTTCGAGTACTGGGATGTTGACGCTTCCGAAGACAGCATCTCAGTCGGAATCGACGCGGACAAAGATATCACCGACAGGCTTAACGTAGGAGCCGGCTACTATTTCTCGCGATATCGCATCCGTGCGACGTTCAACGACACGACATTCAGCGATGAGATTCGCACGCCGTCTTTCTACGGTAAACTGAAATACAAGGTGAAAGAGAACGTGGCTGTTCTGGCAAAGTACCAGTTCGAAGACAACGATGACCTCGGAATAAATCACGAGCTGTTCCTGAGTTGCTCAATCGATTTCTGACGACAGGGGCGAAAGATGCGGAGCTACATAGATAAGACAGTTTTTGTTGCGGCGCTGATCGCGTTGTTGTGGACTGCCGGCGGGTGCAGGAAGGAAGATTTCTCGCTTAACTTCAGCCATGAAAAGCACACAGTCGAAAGGGAAGTAGAGTGTTCAGCCTGCCATCAAGTTGCTCCCGGTGGCGCCCTGAGCATTCCCGGGCATGCTGCTTGCTTGAACTGTCACGAGATTGACGAAACAACTCCTTCGGCTGATTGTCTCGTGTGTCATCGCGCCAAGAGCGCGACTGAAATCGCGGCGAAGTATCCGAGCCGGGCTGAACACGCCAAAGAACTTGTGTTTTCCCATGACAAGCATACTTACACGGAGAAGTGCGCCGACTGCCACAGCAAAGCCGCTTCCAGCGCATCATCT
>CAYVDS010000150.1:1341-6857 GCA_964450145.1 uncultured bacterium | reverse complement strand
GCGCCCGTCCAAGGAGGCTTGTCTTAAGTGTCACGATGACAAAACCGCTCCTCTAAAGAATTGCGGCACGTGCCATGTGGAATCGAGCCCGGTTAACGCGACCCACAAGGCCGATTGGGAAATTCAACATGGAGTCGAGTCGAAATTTGCAACCTCGCAATGTCTCGTGTGTCACCGCGAGGATACGTGCATCCAGTGTCATCAGGACAAGAAGCCCAAGGACCACAACAACATCTGGCGAAAACTGACGCACGGCGCGGAGGCCGGCTGGAACCGAAGCCGCTGCATGGTCTGCCATCAGGAAGATTTCTGTGACCGATGCCATCGCAACACCGAGCCCTTGTCGCACACGGCGGGATGGGCATCGGGTTCGACCCGGCATTGCCAGCAATGCCATTTCCCGGTATCGACGCTCGGGTGCAGCGTCTGTCACAAGGAGGTCGAACATCAGACTGCGATTGATTCACCGCATCCGCCGTTCGGCCCTGTGAATCCGGGCTGCAACTTCTGCCACCCTGTGGTCCCGCAGCCGCCACACCCGGACCCGGGAGTTGAGTGCATCGTCTGTCATGAGCGATAGGACAAAAATGGAAAAAAGGAGTGGTCAAACCATGGTTTCCATGAGAATACTTCCAAGAGTTGTCTTCTTCCTATTTCTCGCCTTCCTGATAGCCGCCATCCCTGCATGCTCCGGCGGAGGCGGTGGAGGTGGTGGGGGCGGCGGAGCGCCGGGTGGCGGCGCCGAGCCGGCCGAACCAACCGATGGAAACAGCGTTACGCAGCCACCTGACCCGGATGCCCCAAGATTTGCTGGCTTGAATTTCATTGCGCTGCATGACAACGATTCCCCTCAGTACAATGACCGTTGCGTGGACTGCCACGGAAGCATGAAATACGAGACATCGCTCAACCCGGGCATTCCGGGCGCTCATCAAGCCATGCTGCCCGAGACTCCCGGCGAAACCAACAACGAACGCTGTTTACACTGTCATCCGTCAGTCGACCTGCTCGAAAAGTCAGAGCAGGCGCTCATGCGGCAGGTTGACCCGAATATCTGCGCGTTATGTCACAGCTCGCAGGGCCCGGGACGGCAGTTTTATGCGAATTGATAATAATCGAGAATCCTCTGTTTGTACGGTTTTCTTGAAGACAAGGAGGCGTTCCCATGTCCGAGCAAAGGGATAACGGTTCTCTCTTAAGTTGGCTGAATCCGGAAATCAGCCGGAGAAAGTTTCTCAAGATAAGCGGCGCCTTGGCGTCGGTCGCCACGGCAGCCAATTTTATCAAGCCGAACCCGGCCTACGGGCTGACAACAGGCCAGTTTCCGCCCGACCCGATCGAGTCCAGTCCGGACGTTGAAATCAAGTATAGCACGTGCTTGATGTGCCACGGCGGGTGCGGCATTCGCTGCAAGGTTGTTGATGGAGTCATTGTTAAGATAGACGGTAATCCATACCATCCGTGTTGTCTCGAACCGGGCGAGCGGCTTCCCTACAGCACACCCGTCGAAGATGCAAGAGAAATCGTTGGCGCCATATGCATAAAGGGTCAGGCGGGAATACAGACGGTATACAATCCATACAGGCTGCTGGATCCGATTAAGCGCGCCCACGGCACTGCAAGAGGAGCAGGCAAATGGGTAAGTATTACATGGGATCAGGCATTAGACGAAATTGCAGCGATAGTTGCTCCATATCGAGACCTCTCAACAAAGATTGATTCGACGTTGCCTGAGCTTGGGCCAATCGCCAACAAGGTCCTCTTCATGCCGGGTCGCATACAACCTGCGCAGAATACGTTCACTGACCGATTTTTCAAGAACCAGTTCGGGACAATAAATAGTAGGCACGATCACACGAGCATCTGCGAGACTAGCCATCACGTCGCCGGACATTTGACCACCGACAGGGCGAAGAATCACTTCAAACCCGACCTGCTAAACGCCCAGTTCATCATGTATATAGGGACGAACCCCTTTGAGGCCGGGTTCCCGATGAACCCGTTTTCCCGCAAAACAGTCCAATTCAAAAAGAACGGCGGAAAACTTGTCGTCGTTGACCCTAGATTCTCCAAAACTGCTTCAAAGGCTGACGTTTGGGTGCCGATTAAGCCGGGAACTGATGCCGCATTTGCGCTTGGCATGATTCGGAGCATTATCAATAATAGCCGATACGACTCCAACTACCTCAAAAACGCGAACATCAATGCCGCTCTTAACGGTTCTCCAAAGGAATATACCTTCACCGACGCTACTCATCTGGTCAAGATTGAAAGTGGAAGGGCTTCGGCCTATCTGAGAGCGAGTGAGGCCGGAATCGGCGGCGCATCCGACTATGTCATTCTCGACGAAGCTAGCGGGGACCCGGCCGCCTTGCCGGACCCCAAGAGCATCGCGAATCCCGCAAAGCGAGGATTGCTCGAGGCGCCCGGCGGCTTGATTGTCATCAATGGATACACGTGCAAAACGGCTTTCACGCTTCTCAAGGAGCAGGCTAATGCAAAGACCAGCGGCGAATGGGCCTCGATTTGTGGAATCTCTTCGACGACTATCGAGAATCTCGCAAATGAGCTTACCAACTATGGCAAAAAGGCGGTGGTGAATCCTTACCGCGGTGCCTGCCAGCATACGAACGGCACCTATACAATGCTCTGCATCCTTGCCCTCAATACGCTCATGGGAACAATGAACTGGAAGGGCGGCAACACTGTCGGAGGTGGCCACTGGGATGACGCAAAAGGCGGCGGCAAACCGGGCGCGGTTGATGTCACGCAAGTGCCAGGTGGAGTAGCGGCCACGGGGATTCAGATAACTCGCGTGCAGAAAAAATATGAGACAGATGCTCCAAGCGTTTTCGCGAGGGACGGCTACCCGGCCCAACGGCCATGGTTCCCGTTTGCGTTTAACGGGAACTTTCAGGAAGTGCTGCCCAGTATAGCGGACCAATATCCGTACGGAGTGGATGTGCTGTTCACGTACTGGAACGACGTCGTATACACCGCGCCGGCCGCACGGGCGACATTCGAGGCGATACTCGCAAATACAACTGCTGTCCCATATCACATTGCGTTTTCACTTGAGCCCGATGAGACATCCCACTGGGCTGACTACATTCTGCCTGACCCTTCCTTCCTCGAACGCTGGGGAACTCCACACATCGCTCCGACCATCCTGACAAAGTGGCTCACATGGAGACAGCGCTTAGTCGGCTCTGTTGATCCGGTTACCGGAGACTACACGCCCGCTGTCGGCGATACAATGCTCTTGGAAGACTTCTTCATCCAGCTTGCCAAGCGGCTTGGACTTCCCGGTGTGGGGGCGGCAGCATTTGTCGACGGGGACAAACTCGACAATGCGTGGGATTGGTGGAGAAAAATCCTGCACAATATTTCTGTGGACAGTGGAGTGTCTGAAAGTGAAATAGCCGCGAAAGGTGGCGTGTTTGCAGATGATAATACGGCTTACGATGGCAACTATATAGCGTCAAAGTATCAGGGCATCATCCGTTTCTTCATCGAAGACCTGGCCAAGACGATAGACTCGATGACGGGCGAGTATTTTGACGGGCTGCCGAAGTACGAGCCCATAAAAGATGTGGCGGGAAATGAGATAAGCGACAGCCCGACACAGTATCCCTTCACGCTTGTCACCTATAAGACGGTCAATCACACCCAGTCAAGGACCATCGTGAATCCGTGGCTGACCCAAGTGATACAGCCGGAGAATTTTGTCGAGATGAATGCCTCCGACGCCGCCTCACTCGGCATCGAAACCGGGGACATGGTGAAAGTCACGTCTCCGTCGAATCCCGCAGGAATTACGGGCAAGGCGATGGTCACCCAGGGAATGCGTCCAGGAGTTGCAGCTATTTGCCAGAGTTACGGTCACTGGCAGCTCAACTCGGGTCCGACAAACACAATAGACGGGATGCTTCAGGATTACGATCCGGGCAGAGGGAAAGGCCTGCAGGGCAATCAGGTACTTAGGCTGGACCCGGCCCTGGGGAATGTGTGCCTGCAAGACAAAATTGGCGGAAGCTCGGATTTCTACAACTCAAGGGTGAAAATACAAAAGATATAAAATATCGAAAGGGTGAAGGATATGGCTCAGTATGGATGGGAAATAGACCTTGACCGGTGTATAGGGTGCAAAACCTGCGTGGTTGCCTGCAAATCCGAGAATAATACTCCGCTCGACACGAACTACAGGTGGGTGGTGACGGAGGAAAACGGAGTCTATCCGTATCCCACAAAAGAATTCGTCACAATGGCCTGCCACCATTGCGCGAATCCCGCCTGCCTCGCGTCGTGTCCGGTCGGCGCAATCACCAAGCGCGCAAGTGACGGAATCGTTCTGATAGACCAGGACAAGTGTGTCGGCTGCCGCTACTGTATGTGGGCATGCCCGTATGGCGCTCCTAAGTACAACGAGAATACGAAGAAAGTCGAGAAATGCACGTTCTGTATTCACAGGGTCGGCGCCAGCGGAACTCTTAACCCGGCGTGCGTAGATTCTTGCGTGGGAAGAGCAATCAAATACACGAGAAGCTTCTCCGGAGGTAGCGGGAATGTTCCGGCCCGTTTCGCGGACCCAAACCTCACAAATCCGTCAATAAGATTCGTGTAGAGGCGCGCATGTGCACGAACATATCCACATCATTTAGCGCAGACTTGGCGGAATCGCGCGGGAACACCTATCGCTTTCTTGCCTCGGTTATCATGCGCAAACCCGAGCGGCCCATGGTCGAAAAATTGGTCGATAAGGCTTTCCTCGACGAATTGTCAGGGCTTTTCGGAGAGGCCGCCGTCTCGCATCTGAGGAAATTCACCGAGGAATACTCCGGCGATATCCTCTCCTTGCAGGTGGAATACACAAGCCTCTTCGTTGCGCCGCTTGGCCAGTATGTCGCGCCCTTTGAGGCAGTCTATCGCGATGAAAGAGAAATCGCAGGCCAGAAAGTGAAGGGTCTGCTCATGGGGCAATCGACCGTCGATGTCAAGAAGACCATCCGGAAAATCGGCGGCGAAATTGACAGAGCCTACCGCGGCCTGCCCGACCACATCGGCCTCGAACTTCAGGTGATGCAGTTCCTCTGCGAACAAGAAGCTAAAGCGTGGAAAGACGAGAACCACGACCTCGTGACCCGATATCTGAAATTTGAAGAGCAGTTCCTCAGAGAACACCTGTCAGTCTGGATACCCATGCTAACAGGAAAAATTTTCGAAAACACAAAAAGCAACTTTTTCAAAGGCATGGCGTGCCTGGCCCGTCAATTCGTCACCATTGAGATGAATACCTTCGATTCGGCGTGCCCTGGCGAGATTGACTCCCCGTCGCTGGAGGGTTGAGGGCAGGCTCGTCAGCAAGCATACTGGCGAAGAGAATCATCGTCATGGTCGGTCTCCGCAATATCCTTGCCTCCGATGTGTGGGAACGCACGACAGTCGTCTCGTCACTCTGCGCCAGGGCCGCATACCCTCGCTCCAACTGTGAACAATGCGCGCAATCCTGCCCGACC
>CAYVDS010000150.1:0-1331 GCA_964450145.1 uncultured bacterium | reverse complement strand
GGAGCTCTGATATTCAAGGACAACCTTCCTTTCGTGGGCGCCGCTTGCTCAGAATGCGGGACATGCATTTCATCGTGTCCGAACGGAGTCTTCCTCCCCAAGAAAAACCGCGACCTCGAGATTCTCAAACCCCTGTTGAACCAAATCCGGAATCGTGGACTCCAAACAGCAATATACCGATGTGAACGAGCTATCGCTGTGGACAACCAGGAAGCGGCCTCGTTCAACTGCCTCGGCCGGATAACGGAATCCCTCATTATCGGGCCTCTCGTTTTCGGAGCCGAACGTGTAACTTTGCTCAGAGGGGACTGCGACAAGTGCGACAGCTCGAAAACACTTTCCCATCAACAAAGGACAATCGAAACCTCGAGGGTACTTGCGAAAGCGGTGGGAATTGGCCCAGACAGCATCACCGTTACCCGCGAACTGGATCATGAACTTCGCGCGAAAGGCCCCGTGACTTCATTGGACCGGCGGAATTTTTTCGGACTGCTGAAGTCAAGCGCGGCTGCCGCCGCAGGCGAAACCGTCGCCGTTTTAAGGGCTCCTGACAAGGATCACATAAGCACGGTTCGTCCCGACAACTGGAAAAGAAAACAATTCCTTCTCCTGCTGTCAGCGGCGCGGTGCGTTTCAGAAGAGGAAATCTCAAGTGAGCTTTTGCCCGCTGCTGAAATATCAGTCGGTCCGGAATGTGTCGGATGCCGTCTGTGCGGCTTCGTGTGTCCGACAAAGGCAATTAAGATACCGGAAAACGCCGAGACTTTCGAATTCCAGTTCAGCCCCCATTTGTGCACCGCCTGCGGAAATTGCGAGAAAGCATGCCGCTTCAACGCCATTCACCTCAATGATCGCTTCAATGTCAAGCATCTGTTTCTGCAAAGAACAATTGCTCTGCTTCATGCAAAATGGAAAATCTGCCTTTCATGCGGTTCACCTTTCATCCATTCCGATAAGTCGTTCTGCCAGCTTTGCCAGAAGAATGACAGTCCGGTCCCTTTTCCCCGTTTCCCCTCGTAACTTCTTCTTTCCAACCTTTTCGTTCTTCTTCCCTTTTCTCTCTCCGCAGTTTTCCAGAATTTTTCTTCGAGGTCCTTCTTGATCGGTCGGCGGAAAGAGACCCCCAATCTTGTCCATCTTGTCCATTCGTTTCTTCTTCTGCGTGCATATGGAGCTGATATCCCTTTGTGTCTTGGAGTCTTGGTGGTAAGACGTTTCTTCTCTGTCCGCGTTCATCGGCGTTCGGCGGTCCCCAATGGTTTCTTCTTCTGCGGGTTCCTTCCGCATTCATCACTCATCATTCATCATTTCCTGTTGCTCCCCTTTCCCCG
>CAYVDS010000149.1:0-11924 GCA_964450145.1 uncultured bacterium | reverse complement strand
GAGGCGATTCCGGGCAGCTTCTGTGCGCCCTCGCGAAGCGTTATCGGTATCCTTCGCTTGTAGGATCCCTCCTCCATCCGGATGCCAAAAGTTTGCTCTATCCATGCGGACAATGGGCTGTTAAGAAATTCCTGATAGTTATCAGGCGCTCCAGCATCAACTGCCTGACGAAGCGCTTCAGGCGACGGGTCTCCCGTCTGAGGAATAGAAGGCATTAGTCTCTCGTCAATCACATTTTCAGGCGAAACGGGCGCGCCAAAAGTCTGTCCCGCCACATTCGCGACGGTGCTTCTCTGTTCATTACGAGTCCCGCCGGAGACCATCGTGGCGCTCGTGCCAATGCAAAGCACGTTCGGGTTACCGCATCGCTCACGAACGCGCCTCATCAGCATGCTTACGTCCGCTCCCTGGCGGCCTGTATATGTATGCAGTTCATCCAATACGAGGAATTCAAGGTTTGAGAGTGTGCGGTCAAGGAACACTCGTTCGACCGGGCGCGACATCATGAGTTCGAGCATCATGTAGTTTGTTAGCAGGATATGCGGCGGATGCTGTTGGAGGCGATCCCGCGTGTCGCCTTTTTCCTGTCCGGTGTAACGAGCGCAGCGAATCGGCTTCGGTCCCTCGCCCAGGTTCGCAAGCAGTCTTTCAATCTCTCTTTCCTGTGAGTTGATAAGCGCATTCATCGGATACACGATGAGCGCGCGCACCCGCTCGGGGCCGGGGTCATTCTTCAGAATATGGTCCATTATGGGGATGAGATAGGTCAGGCTCTTGCCGGAGCCCGTTCCGGTAGTGAGAACATACGGCTGTCTTTGGGCCGCTATGCGGATGGCCTGCTCCTGGTGGTGATAGAGCCGGAATGATTTGTCGTCCTTGCGGAATATTTGGCCACAGAGCGGGTGCAGCAATCCTTCGGACACTAGCTCAGAGACAGTTTTCCCCATCTCATAGGACGGATTAAGTTGCACGAGCGCATCCGGCCAGAGGACACCGCGCTTAAGCTCGCTGCCGACAAACTCGCTTATCCGCTCGTCGCGTATGTTGAGAAAACTCTCCACATATCGGTGGTAGTCGTCAATGACGCGGTCTCTAAGATCGAATACGTTCAAGTAGTTCTTCCTCCTTTGGTTCTGGATGGCACTTATCGCCTAATCCGGCCAAAAAGATGCCATTCTTGTAAGATTTGTCCTCAAAACCGCCTTATGAATGACTTATGGACGAGTTATGGATGTCTATATACGGTTTATCGCTCCCCCGGCTGGCCTATTCAAATATACGGCGAGAAGTCTTGTGTTATTTATCACTCTCATATTAGAAAAAAAGAGAATGAGAGTGTATAATACTGAAACTACGCTGATAGATAATCCAGGTTGCAGATAAATACATTCTGCCCCGTTTTCGGCCTTTTTGTGCTGGCACAACCGGTTCAAGCATTTGAGTTATCGAACATCCTCAAATTGGAAAAGAGAGAAATGACAATGTTCGATATCAATTCTACCATGACCGATAATTTAAGTTGCTGAATAGTAATAGCGCCCTCTTTTGTCCCCGCCCGAGCGCAACAAGCCGGCTTCAACCAAGCGGCGGGCAATGCGCTTGGCATTTGCCTGCGACACTCCGAGCGCTCTTCGTATGTCCTCGTTCTTGATTTGCCCTTTCTCTTTGAGAATGGGTTCCAGGGCTTTATATTCGAGAGGCGTCTCGCCCGCAGTCCTTGTGGTGGTTGCTAAAACCTTATACACTCTCCCGCCCTTGCGCGGGAGCTTAACAATGCTTTTGCGAATAAGGTCCTTGATTTCCTTCGATGCAGTATAAAGGTCAACGCCCGTGAGTTTCTGATATGAGCGACTCGTGAACGAGTTTTCGTGTTCCTTGGCGTATGCGAGCACGCGCTTTTGATTGCCGCTTAGCCCAAGAGGTTTGAACTGATCCAGCCAATGAATGGTTTCTGCGTTATAGGCAACAGTATTCTTCAGCGTGACGCTGAAAATGGCTTCGGCTTCCAACCGAAACACTGGAGGGTATAGACCTTCCCGCTCCATGGTCTCACACATGCGCGGGATTCCCTCGCCCTGGTCGCGCATATAGCCGAAATCGGTGAGCACACGAACGATGCGCGGGTTGCGCGACGCATGGACACGCTCGCAATTGATCAGTCGTTTCAATGTCACCGGTTCCACCAGTTCACCCGGGCTCCGAACCTCTATGCGGTCGTCGAACATCCAGACCTCTATCGCCAAACCCTCATAACGATAATCGCGGTGGGCAACAGCATTGACAATTGCCTCTTGCCATGCGAAAGCAGGATACTCTAGTTTTTCTTCGAAGAATAGATCAACCAATCGCTGTCGTTCACGCAGATGAGGCTGAATAGTCCGATAGACTTCCGCGATAAGGCGCGCAAGCGGCGCCTCGACTCTTTCTCGTTTGATGATATTCAGCGCCGCGCCCACATGCCGTTCGGTTCCTTCAAACTTGACGAAGTCAATGCCGCAGCGCGGATGCCAGCGACCGGGATCTCTGCCGAAGAGGAGTAATGCGGCCAACGTCAAGACTGCCTTGCCGTTGCGGCGTTCGGCCAAATGGTACCGGATTAGCGTTTCTTCCGGCGATAATTCGAGGCCTGTTCGTCGGGCAAGCTCAGCCACAAGGTCCAAATCAAGGTCGGTCATCAACGCCTCGGTGATAAACCTGCTCTCCGATACCCTGCGTCGCTTGCCCTCTTTCATTGCTTCGATATCTCGAGCGTCGAACGGCATATTCTGGTCGCCAACACGAAGCAGATAGCGCCCATCGGTTAGTTGGTGAACGTCAGCGCTCCAATCCACTTCACAAACGAGTACCGTCTTGTTATGCAGCGTCCCGGAATGCCATCGGGTCTTGAGCGGGGGGCGGACATTTGTCTGTGGCGCACGACGCAACGTTTCCATTCGATCATCGGGATAATTCACACCTGTCACTGCGCCGTCATCTTCGATGCCAAGCACAAGAGTTCCGCCGTCTGCGTTTGCCATTGCGGTGATAGTTTCGGCTATATCTCGCGCGACATCGCGAGCGGCGCGCCTCTTCGGCTTATCTCCCGAATGGTCATAGCAACATTTCCGCTCAAAGAACTGTCCCTCAGATTGCTGGAGAAGCCAGTCGAACTTATCAACCACTATGTATCCTCCTGAATAAGCAATTTAGCCACGAAATGACACGAAATTTCACGAAATCTTTACAAGACTACTCTTTTGAACTCAAGTTTGTAAGGGCCGAAATTCAAGATCAGTCCGAGGCGCAAACTCGTAGCCTTGAGATAATTTAAGGTCTGAACAATATGAGCGTCATCAATGGTCTTGGCGCTCTTCAACTCAAGAATGATCTCCCCGTTCACCACTATGTCTCCGATATAATCGCCGACGTTTTCTCCCTTATACCGCACTCTGATTGAGTGTTGCTGCTCGCAAGAAATCTTGCGTTGGTGGAGTTCAATCATCAAAGCGTTCTCATAGACTTTTTCCAGAAAACCATAGCCGAGTGTTTTCCACACTTCAATCGCGGCTGACACGATTTCATAACTCAGGTCTTTGTAGAGAATCTTTTCTTCCATTTCCTTTTATGAGCCACGAAAGGGCACGAAATTCACGAAAGATTCCTTGCCTTTTCTTCTTTTTTGTCTTGTCTCTCTTCTATTTCGTGTCTTTCGTGCAGTTTCGTGGCTAATTCCGTTTCTTACCGTAGTTATTTCCCGAACAATCTGTCCCATGCCTCCAATACCAACTGCCTTGTGCGGTACTCGCCGTAATGCCGGATTTCTTTTTCTTTGAGGACGCGGAACGTCTCGCCGGGGAAATCCGGGCCATAGACATCCTGCGGATCGAGGATATAGCGCAATTCATCACGCGTGAGACTATACAGATGTGCATAATAGGCATCAAGCTCAGCGCGAAGCAGAGCCCGGCGGTCTTCGTCCCATTTGAACGGCTCCCCATGATAGCCCATGTCCTCGGCGAAGGGTTTGAGGTCGTAGGCTGTATAGACCAGTTCCAAAACCCGAGGAGCAATGAAGTCGATGTCATTGTGAGAGTAGTCTTTTGGAGAAAGTACAGGGAACTGCTTCACAATGAAGAAATTCAGAGTCGTCCCGCCAACCTTCTGGCGAGCAGCGTAATCAAGTGCAAGACTATCCATGCAAGCCGATAGGCACGCGATCAGTCGTGCATCATGCATGCTAAGGAGAAAAAGCGGAATCTTATTTCCGACTCCCACCCTTGGCAGAATACTGAAGATCGCAGTGCGCTCATTTGTTGCGTTAGTGATATCCCTAAATCCCAACAACCATCTCGGCGCTTTTTTCTCCAAGTACGCTTGCTGTTCATCAAAAGAGAGGTTAGAAAACCATTCCTCATCTTCAGGGCGAGCGAGTCTGTAAAGCACTTCTTGCTGGCTCACCCAATAACGAGGCTGGATTGTAAAGTTCGAATCACGCTTTTCCTCATCAGTACAGTTGCGGATGTCGCCTCCATCGTAAGTGGCCCAGCGGTGGTCAAACTGCCACATCATCTTCGCCTCATACAGCGGCGCCAACCCCTCTCCCGGCTCTGTGTGGAACAGATGGCTGTCAGATGTCATATTGAACAGTCCCTGTTTGAAAGTCACGCCCCACGGGTTCTCGCCAGTGCGTTCGTTGACAAGGACCGACACGCGCCGATAAATCTTCCTTGTGAGTTCGGCGTCAACTTTTGTTCGAAAGACAGGAGTGGTTCGCGTATTTGGGTTGATGAGCGCTATGTCTTCGGGCGACAGCGTGAACCGCCGTATGTCGTCGTCCA
This sequence comes from uncultured bacterium, assembly GCA_964450145.1. Lineage (GTDB taxonomy): Bacteria > Abyssobacteria > SURF-5 > SURF-5 > SURF-5 > JACRIR01. The sequence continues at coordinate 7,107 of CAYVDS010000149.1, read as the reverse complement.
AGTGCTCGGTTCGCGTGAGAAAAAACGAGAACCGGGTTTCCGGAATCTTATTATTTGACATCGTCAACAAGCAGAATTTGTATCGGCTGTCAACATCAGGAAAGAGTTTCTCCCTGTTCTCGAAATCATACAAACTAACCAGTGCTTTGTGCTCGTTCAGGGTTCCAAAGAAATCCTTGCATGTGTCGTCAGACGCAATACCCGTGGGCACAATGATACCAGCCCTGCCTCTTTCATTGAGCAAGCGGCGTGACAGTTCTGCAAAAAGAGAATACGTGTTTAGCTTTCCAACGGCTGTCAACACAAAGCGTCCACTTTCCCTTATCGCCTTGCCAGCACACTCTATGCCCCGTTGATGATCCAACCATCTCTGCGCTAGCTCAGGATTATTCTCAGGTAATTTTTCAACTGCTGCCTTTCTTTTCGCTCCCGCGAGAGCAGCAATTTCGGGGGCGGCGACACCAAAAAATTTGACTTCTTCGGGTTGTAGCATATCCCACGGCGGATTACCAAGCGCTACATCGAACCCGCCAGCTTCCGCGATTTCCGGGAATTCGAGCGGCCAATGGAAGAAGCGATGTTTGGCGGCCAGCGCGACGGCTTTTGCGGCCAGTTGCCCGTGAGTGCGAGGATTCTCGATAAACTCAAGGAGCTTCTGCTGTGTGGGAATCGCGGGGTCGGCCACGTCCGTGAGCGGATAGAAGAACGCCGCCGTCCAGATGTTGCACGCTCTCGCGTCATCGAAGTATTTGGAGCCCGCATGTATCTTTCGGTACGTTTCTTCTTTGCGCTGCACGTCGGCGGCCGAACGCTCGGCAAGAGAATCGAGTCGGCTAGCCTCTTCGGCAAGGATTTTCAGGTCGTCCTCCAGTTTTTCTCCGACATCGAGCGTCAACTGCAATTGGCCCGCTTCCCAATCCCTGCGCTGGCTCTTGTTGACGGCCTTTATCTTCTTCGCGACAGCGGCGATATCTCCTGTCACCGGCTTGAAGGCGTCGTCGGGAATGCCGTTGGTAAGACGGTCGAGCCGGTCAACGCCGATGAGGCTGTTGCCGCATCTGATACGATGATCAAGAAATGAGAGCGGAAAGCCGCGGCTGTGGCCTTCGATCCAGAGGGCAACCTTGCAGAGGTCAACCGCGAGCGGATTCAGGTCCACGCCGTAGATACAATGATGAATCACATCGCGAACCGCGAGGCGAAACTCTTTCGGGGTGGGTTCTTCCTCGCCTGTGCGGACTTTCGCGAGTTCGCGCCCGATGCGCCGGGCGGCCGCCAGCAGAAAATGGCCCGAACCCGATGCCATGTCGCATACCTTGAGTGATAGGAGCGCTTTCTCCTTTTGTTCGCTTGTCGCTGCTGCGTTGAGCCTTTCCTCGATCACAGGCGCGAGCGCGCTTTTGATGAGTTCATGTACGAGTTCGGGACGGGTGTAGTAAGAGCCGGTTGATTTGCGTTCGGTTCCATAGGCCAACACGAATTCCGGTTTGCCGTTCTTTGGGCGAACGACCGGATGAAAATCGAGCAGGCTCTCATAGACGGAGCCGAGTTCTTCAACATCGAGGTGCGCATAGTTGATCCGGCGAGTGACATTCCCTTCCTTGAACAGAGACAGTTGGGCAAAACCCTTGAGAAAGTTCCTGTTGGACAGGCAGGCTTTTTCGAGGGCGGGCATGGTGTCGGGGTCGAAAAGGTCGCCGTTCAATGGAGCGATGCCGAGTTTCTCGCCTTCTTCCGAACGCCAATATAGCCTGAACGTTTTCTTAACGCCTTCCCATAGGTCCCAATGGCGATCTGACTGGCTTAGCGGGCGCTCGACCTTTTCGCGCATGCGCGTGATGCTGTAATGCTCGTCGTAGACGCGGCGGAGCCGGTCGTTTTCGGGATCAGGCCCCGCGAGGTTCCGCTCTTCCGAGACCATAAGGAAGAGGAACCGATAGATTAGGCGCAGGAGTTCCCTGTAATATTTTTCGGGAGCGCGGTCGCCCGATTCGATGTTCCGGCGGAGTTCGGCGTTCGCGGGATGCGTAAGAAATCCATTGCCGAATATTCTGAGCGCCTGCTCGACATTCCCGCGAAGTCCCTCGCGCACCCGATTGCCGGATTCGATGCTCTGCTGGTAATACTGTTCCAGAATACATTCGTGCGCCGATTCGATGTCACGGGGCCAGCGGCTGCGATGCGCAAGGCGGAAGAAAAGCTGGAATTCGGCGAACCGCTCGGCCTCCAGCATCTGCTCGACGTCGAATTCGAGATACGTCGGCCGGCTCAACCGGGCTGAGTCGCGAATAATCCGGAACCGGCAGCCGTTTGTGACGATGCCCCAGAGATGGTCGCTGAGATTGAGATACTCCTGCACAAGCGCGTGGGGAGAGATGCGGGGCCGGCCGGTCGGCGGACGCTTGTCAAGCTCATTTCTTGCGCCCTCGATATGTATCGGCAGGCCGTCCTCGCCATCGCCGAGACGATGTGAGATGGCGTAGCTGCGGCCTCTGATCTGGGCGGCGCTTCTGGCAAACGATATTCCCTCGAATCCGAGTGAGCGAAGAAGGGGGAGAATCCATTGTTCGCGGGTGACTGTGGCCCCCGTATCTTTCTCACCCGTTCGCGCAAGTCCGTGCTGAAACGCTTCCCAGTAAGCGCGGGCATCAGCCCAACAGGCAGCAATTTCGTCGGTAAGGCTGTGTTTGGCCTTGAGGTGAAAGTCAGCGGGTCTCTGGCTGGGAGCGTTCCCCGAATATATCTCGGCCAGCAAGTCGGCAGAGATAAGAGAGCCTTCAGATTGAATTGTACTGAGATTCATAGGTTGGATGATACCCCTCGGAGCTTCAAAGTCCTTCCCGATTTGCCCTTCATTTAACTAAATTGGCGGAGAAAAATCAAGCGAGCAGTTCAAGAGGCAATATACCCGATTTGGAGTTGTTGACATGAGCTTGCGCCAAATCCTCAAGCTCGAAGGTATCAGCTAGCAGTGCGAAGTGACCTAAAGTGAGCTAAGGTGTCTAAAGTGGGCCGCGCATATGTCGCAGGGCATACATCGCCAGCAACATGTTCTTCAGGTCCATCTCTGCGAGCACCGGAAAGCGGCTGCCTGCGGCATCGCGGATATTCAACTTGTGTTTATAGGGTCGTGTCTTGAATTTTGAATTAGGCCGCCTGCAATCTCCTGAGAAAGCAATCCCGCAAATCTTGTCAATCCTGTCCAAGATCCTCTTTTTTCGCGTCCTTTCGCATGCATTCGCGGGTCACCCATTAAAGGCCCCCTTGTCAAGTTTACCCAAAAGTTCCGGTCGCAAAACAACTCTTTTGCGTATTAAAAGCATCGGCCACCACTTCTTTGCCACATCTGCGATCTTCACTGCTTACGGTGTCAGCATTGCAGCGATGAGTTACGAGAGAGAAAGCGGGAACGGAAAAAAGAACGGCTTACTTACCGTGTGAGCAGGCGTGTCTCTGCATCTGCGGGATTACGGGAGAGGAATTTCGCGGCGTTCGCCTAGGGCTTCGTTGACGATGACCATGTTTCCCTCGTCTTGACCGCGTAATTGCTCATTCGCATTGAGTAACTCGATGCCGTACACGGTCCCGTCCGGGGCAATGTCTACATTCAACTCGTCGCTGAGATGAATCGTTTCAACCTGAGCTTTCTTGTCCTGGAGTCGCAGATAAGCCACGTTGTACCGCGGATCATACGTAAGTTTCATCAAGCAACCTCCTTAGAAATACTTCACAATCACGGTGATGACCAACCAACCGTCTTCCTCAATGCAGTAGGCTTCTATCTGTTTTGTAGTATAATGCCGCCCCCGCCATTCTGCATTGAATGCGAAGTTTCGGCGGAAACCAATTCTCGCGAACCTTGCGGGGAAACGTTCGCCATCCTGAACGCAGGCTATGACTTCCGCCTCAGTGGCCCCTCGTTCGACCAAACGTTCGAATGCGTGAGGATGCAAGCGGACTCTCATGTGCCGGCTTCTGCTCTCCCTTCAAGTCTTCTTTTTCAAATTATCCCATTATGAACATTAGAAGTCAAGTTTGTGAACGCGTGATTCTGCGTGATGCTGGAGGAACAACTGGTGATAGGCTTCTTCTTCATCTGTGTTCATCAGCATGGCTGAGCTTGCGAAGTCCCGCGCCCTCGCGGGATTCCTTTGCCTCTTCTTTTTCGTCTTTGCGCCCTCGATGTCCTCTGTGGTTCACTCGTAGCTTGTATTCGTGGAATTCGTCCCATTCGTCGCATCCGCAATCCCGCTTCTTTTTCTCCATCGTTCCATTTGTAACCCATTCGTGACATTCGTGATCCATCTTTCGCACTATCCGTTAACAAAAACTTCGTTGCTCGGCTTTCCCACCCCTTGTACCATAAACATCAGGATTTGGATTGACACAGCCGCAGTCGCCCCTTTTTGCCTTCGCACATCGGCGTTCATCGGCGGTTCCCGTTTAGGTTCTTCCTTCAATCCAAAACCCAAAATCAATAGACCTTGGACTTTGGACCTTAGACTTTGGACTATTTGGTAAGGAGAGAAAACATGACAGCAACTACACAAGCCACTCATCAGCAACAACCCAAAGGCCCCGTGACCGCCCCACTCACAACCACCTCCGGTGCCTACGACCTCAATGACCTCTATCACGCCCGCAGGTTCATCGAGTTCTACGGACACCACACCCGCTATTGCCCCAAACTCGGTGGTTTCCTCACATGGGACAGCCGCCACTGGTCCCCCGACGAAACCGGACAGGTCTGGCGATGGATCATCCGCGCAGCCTCGCAAGCCTACCGCGCCGACTTCGCCAATACTTCCGACCACGAACGCCTCCGCCTCAACAAATGGGTCGCCCGCGCGGAAACGACAAAAAACATCGAAAACACCCTCAGACAACTCCGGACACAGCCGGAAATCATTGTCGAGCCCGACGCCTTTGACCACGACCCCTGGCTCTTCAACGTGAACAATGGCACAATCGACCTGCGAACAGGCACCCTGCGCGAACATCGCCCCGAAGACATGATCACGAGACTCGCGCCCCTCGATTTCAACCCCTCCTGTCCCACACCCGGTCTCTGGCTCAACTTCCTCAAGGAAATATTCGGCGGTAATCCCGACACGATCGCCTTCACCCAGCGCGCCTGCGGATATGCGCTCACCGGCTCGGTCACCGAACAAAAGCTCTTCTTCCTCCACGGTGCCGGCGCTAACGGCAAAACCACCTTCCTCGAAACCCTTATGCATGTTATGGGCCCCTACGCGCGACCTCTCCCATCCGATATCCTCTTCACCGCCCGCCGCAGCATGCATCCTACCGCCATCGCCGATCTCAAAGGATGCCGGCTCGCCGTAACAACCGAAGTCGAATTCGGCAAATCCCTCGCCGAAGCTACAGTGAAGAAGCTTACCGGCGGCGACCGACTGGCCGCTCGACGCATGCATAAAGACTACTTCGAGTTCGAGCCGACCCATAAGATATTCATGTGCGGTAACCACCTGCCCGTCATCCACGGCGCCGACCATGCCCTCTGGCGGCGCTTCGCCCTGATACCCTTCAACATCACAATACCAAATGAGCGACAAGACAAAGACCTGCCCCAAAAACTCCGGGCCGAGGCCCGCGGAATCCTGAACTGGCTCGCCGCCGGCTGCCTCGAATGGCAGAAGAAAGGTCTTGCCGACCCGGCCGAGGTCACCAGCGCCACCAATTCCTATCGCAGCAACATGGACGTCCTCGGCGCTTTCCTCGCCGACCGATGCTTCCTGAATCCCGATGCTCGCACCAAATCCGCCGACCTCTACCTCACCTACACGGAATGGTGCGAAATGCACGACGAGCGTCCTATGTGTCCGCGCGTCCTCAGCATGCGACTCAAACAGCGCGGTTTCAAAGACGAACGCACAAGACTTCACAGAATCTGGATAGGTCTCGAACGAAAGGGACTGCTCCCATGACCACGACGATAAGATCATTCACGATTTCACAGAATCTGGATTGGCTTCGAACGAAAGGGACTTCTCTTATGACCACGACGATAAGATCATTGCCCTCAGCTTTTCCTCAGCAACTTCCCCCTTTCGCTACTCCCGAAGCCGCCACAACCACAAGACAGTCATTGCGAGCGGCGCGAAGCAGTCTCTTTATTTCTTTGGTTCCCCTCGTCACCTTTGCCAACCAGAAACCAGAAACGAGAAACCAGAAACTCTGCGCCTTGCGCGGTTCACCTATCGCCTATATTTTTTCCTTAAGGGGATTTGTGCCACCGAAGGGGTCTTTGCGTCACTTGTGTCACAGCCTTATGCCACAACGACTTACAAAAGAAAGTCGCTATTTTCTGGCTGCTTGCCCTCTCTTTTGCGGCCCCGAACACACCCCCAACGCAGATTCATTGCGAGCAAGAGCAACGTTCCTCGCAGTCGGTCTGGGACTGTCCCAGTACCTGTCCCCCCGCGCATCTTCGTCCGCACGTCTTATCTTCTTTCCTTCATCATTCATCATTCCTATTTGGTTTCCCCGGTGGCTCCCCGTGATCCCCGTGGGTCACCTCTTTCTTTGCGCTCTTTGCGCCTTTGCGGTGAAAATACGTTTTAATGAAAGGAGCCGTCCATGACAAGCGAATTTGAGAAACGACACATACTCCGGCTTTTTGTTGCCGGCCGCACGCCCGGCGAGGTTGCAGAACTACTCAACCATCCGAGAGGAACGGCCCCCTCTCCCACGAACGCGTCGGATATCGAAAAGCTCTTTGAGGAGTATCTCGCAATGGCGATAAGCGAAAAACAGCGGATTCTCATGGAGGAAGAAATCGCCACTCGCATGTACTGCCTGATGAACCGTGTCGCCGACCTCAAACGAGTGGATGCGTTGATGAAAGAGGCCCGCGACACAATGATCATTCCACTGCTCGGCGTCAAACTGAAAATCGGCGAGCGAACGGCGAAGGAGACCACCCCGCGAGTTGAGGATAAGAGTGCTGCGCAAAAGTCCCAAGAGGACACCAAAGGAATAATCGATGAATATTACAACAGAGTATTCGGAGAGTCTCAAAATAGAAGAACTCAGACTCATTTTGAACACTTTGCGCTTGGTTTTTCCCAAGAATCTGCAAAAACC
>CAYVDS010000148.1:11450-12148 GCA_964450145.1 uncultured bacterium | reverse complement strand
CTGAAGTGACCACGACGTTGAAATCAGGAATATCTTCCACGATTCTTTCGAGCATTGCCCTTTGAGCCTCGCTGTATATCATGAGCACCAGAACACCGGGCTTCACGATTTGGAGAAGCTTCTTGTGCCCCGCCATGATGACATTACAGGCGTGGACGGTTCGACCGATTTCGTATTCCGTCTTCACGAGGCGGACGTCCTCGATGATATCGTCGAGGACTAACTCACCGGGTGTCCTTTTCGAGATTCCATAGGGAAGGGCCGATTCGACGCCGACGCGCGCGCCATTCTTAAAAAGAGGCCGATACACCTCGAACCAGTTCTGCCCAGCCGGCGCCGGGAACTCGTAGTAGGTCACATATTCGAGCGGCGCCCGTGCCCGCGTCTTCACGTGGGTTGTCTCAAGCAGCGGGCATACCATTTTCGGCGTACCATCTTTCGGAATGACAAGGATGAATGGCCGCTCGTGCACATAGTTGGCGAAGTTGGTGAGATAGTGCCGTGTGTTCAACTGAAACTGCCCCTGCAATCGCCTGACGTTCAGCATTGAGTTTCTCGAGTTCTTTTTGGAGGGGTGCCTGTTCCTGATTTAAACTCCGGTTTGCATCCAGGGAACGGGATTGCACCACCCGCATGCCTTCCTGTTCGGATTTGCTGGACGTTTCAGCTTTGTCTGACGCCAGCATGGCTTCGAGAAG
>CAYVDS010000148.1:0-11440 GCA_964450145.1 uncultured bacterium | reverse complement strand
ACATACTTGGCGGAGGTGGCGAGATAGTAAATGTTCACGGGATCGAATGAAACATAGTAATCGAGTTTCGCTTGCCGCATCAAAGCGCGCACTTTTTCAAGCCTGCCGGCAAGCTCTTCCACGGTCGGTGGCGCCGTTATCGGTCTTGGTATTTGGTTCATGATTACCTCCGAAGTTATTAGTACTACTATAGAAGAATTCCGGCCTCCAAATCAAGCCTAAAATCCTCTATTCACAGCATTCGCGTGTAGTTAGCGAAAATATTGACCGCGACATGTGCGACGAGTTCGACGATCTCGCTGTCGCCGTATCCTGCGCTGCGAACCGCGTCGAGGTCAGCATCAGTAACGTGGCCTTTGAGTTCAAGTGTTTGCCTGACAAATCTTAAGGCAGCAGCGAATTTGCCGTCATTCGATTCAAAGCGACGCGCTGCCTCAATCTCATCGGAGCTTATTCCAAGCTGCTTACCAGCAGCCGTATGGGCAGAGAGTCAATGCCGGCAGTCGTTGAAATGCGCCGTCGCGATTGCGATGCGCTCGCGAAGTTCGACAGGAATTTTGCTCTCATCGAGCGCGAGGCTAAAGCCGATAAACGCGCGCAGAACCGGAGGCGAATTTGCCATGATTTTGAGAAGGTTTGGAATGGTTTTCAGCCGCTGCTGGGCGGCGTCATACCATATCTTCACCTCTTCAGGCGCTTTGTGTGGTTGAATCATACCTACGCGGACCATTCTGCCGCTCCTTTCAGGGTCTTACTGAATCAGGTCTACGTTTTACGGTTTACGGATGAAAAGAAGCAAGGAATGACTAGGGGCCAGTCGACAGACGCTTATACAGGTGGAACCTCTCGATTTTCGTGTCCGGTTGATAATTGGCCGCAATGTAACCGCTAATCGCTGGAAAATCTTTCGAGAACATTTCGTTCTCCGAAAGCCCCGTGAGAGGAATCTCCGCCTCATAAAAGTCATCGTGAATAAATAGCTTGGGCTTGTTTGCCTCCAAATCGTTTAGAAGCTCGGCCTTTTCTTCCTCGGCCAGCGAATTGAACATGAGATAGCTGTATTTCGACGGAAACCTTCGGCCTGTGAGAAAATTAAACATGGCCGTTGAAGGCGCTCCAAAGACGAAGTCTTCCTCTTGAGTATTCTGCTTGATGTAGCGGATGACTCTCTTGAATTCGTAATTGAATGCGCTGCTTATATAGACTCTGCCTCTGTCACCTCTCACCTTTGTCAAGGTCCTCTCACAGGGCACGCCACTGACCCGAAAAACCTCATAGCAATATTTCGCATTCGTCTTGTATTGAAGGTAGTAGATGAAGAGAGGTTTTCCGGCATAAAGCACGAGGAAAAACAGCGCTGCGGCGGCAAAGATTCCGGCTTTTCTCCGCCCGGTCTTGAAATCCGGATTCAACATGAGGTTGCACGATGCACTGTATGCGAGGTAGAACAAATAGCCAATAAGGGGGAGCCAAGAAAAAACGATCATCTGGAAGTGGGCTCTATCAACGAAGCTGGTGAGCGATAGCGAAGTATATGAATCAAAAATGCCCAGCGTGAGAACGAAAAACAGCGGCTTTGACCGGAGCAGCGGAGTCAGATCGTGCCGATATCTCACAAACGCCACAGCGAGAAGTACGATCCCCATGAGAATAGTGATATAGAACATCGGCCCTATTAGTCCGGGTGCTTCGCAGTGCTCAAATTGCGCCGCGTCGAAGTCTGAGGGCAAGCCGATTGCGCGCGCTATTGAACTGACAGGGAAAATCACGACTGCGCATAGAATCAGGATGACGACTGAAGCGGCGGCGCTCACGCGGAGGGCGGACCGGGACTTGCTCACCACAAACAGCGAAATGACCGCCGAACACACCAGAAAAAAGAAGAGATGAAAGACCATGCTTCGCAACGGAAATTCTACGCGCGGCATTATGGCGACATAGGCGCGTTTGAAGTTCTCCTGAACAGGATGTATCAGCAGAATCATTCGCCAGAAATCCCGCCAGCCGATGATGTGAGAGAAGTATATGAACCAGGGCGCAACCGCGAGGACGAAACCAGCCCCCAGCGCTCCTTCTCTCTTGACCTGATCGAGGAAACGGGCTCTTAAGCTGAACTCTTTGCCCGAGCGGGAAAATGTTTGGGAAGACAGCGCGAACGCCACGGCATTGACCACGAACACAGGCAAAAAGAAAAGGAAGAGCATTTTCGCGTCGAGTCGCACGCCAGAGCCATGCTGTTCCTTTAGTATCAAGAAAGGGAAGACCACAGAGCCGGGGACGAGAAGCATAAGGTTGAGAAGAATCAACGGATATCGAAAGCGTCCGGCGCGTTCCGTCTCGCCTCCTTCGGTTCTCTCCGGCAATCCGTTGACCACATGACAACTCAGAGCCGTTGCAACGGCCACGGCAGCAGTATTGAGGACGCCGATGTGCTGTTTAGAGGAGAAATCCAGGCCGAGAGCAAGGCCCGCGGCTATCAGCCAAAGATATTTCCGCTTCTCAGATTCCAAATGTTTGATGAACGCGAGGAGGGCGAGAAGCCCAAAGCAGTTCGCGTATGCTCCACAGTATGGGAAATTCAGTGTAAAGTTACCCCAGAGCAGCGAGACCATGGCGATTGCGAAGGCGAGCGGCTTTGGGACCACCCTCGCCGAGATGCAATAGACCGCGATCGCTGAAATGGCAGTGAATATGGCGAGCAGGACATTGGCCGAGTATATACTTACGCCCATGACCTTGAACGCGATCGCATTGAGGTAATACGAAGCAGGTCCCCACCAGTTTGTCCAGAAATCAACGTAGGGGAGTTGGCCTTGGAGGGTCAGCTCATAACTGTAAAGTTGGCGGCCGAGGTCGGCGAACCTGTATGGATTGATGAACTCGAGGTCATACTTTGCGAAATAAAGGCAGAACGAACTGCTCGCGAGAATTGCCACGATAAGAAATGAACTCTCGCGCACCTTGGGGATGAAGGCCCTCTTGTTCGACTGGAAATCATCGGCGCGCAACACGTGCGGATGATTTAGGCTTGAGGTCATTTCTCAATCCGGAAAGCCGCTGTTTCACTCTTGACCGCGTCCGCGCCGATCATTTCGACTTCCATTATCCGGTCTTCGGAATCGACTCGAAACAATGGGAACTCGATGAGGGGCAGATCGTCAGTCATTGCAGGAGCGTCGCCGACGTAGGCCCTCGCAGCGTCCTCATCGGCCACGAGGAGAGAGAGAACGCGCGGCCCGTCCCACGGCTCGGTCGAGTAAAGGGCGAGATCGCTCTTGATGGCCGGAGCGTCGAAATATGCAGTAAAGGACGCCTCGTCGATGGAGAGCCGCTCGGGCGTTCCTAACAGGTAAGCGCCCATGTTACCCGGTGAAGCCCAGACCGAAGTATGTGGGAATACTTGTATGAAGGTTCTCAGACACATCTTGAACTGGTCTTCCGTGAAGCAATCGTGAATGGTGGGAAGCCACTGGCAGACGATTCCCTCGGGGGCCACCCGTTCTTTGCAAAGCTCATAAAACTCCTCGGTGTAGAGATTCACTGCTCCGGCGCTCCAGGGAGGTGGAGGCGGGTCTATCGTTATCACATCGTAACTCTTGTCAGAGAGAAGCAGGTAATTCCGGCCGTCGGCGATTATCTTTCGAACGCCGGGCTCCTTCAACATCCGTGGGTCGCTCTGAAAATACTTGAATGCTCTGAAAACATAAGGACAAAGCTCGACGTAATCGACGTCCAGGCCTGCCGCCCGGGCCGATACAAAAGTTGTTCCCATGCCGAAACAGATGCCCAGCAGATTCTTTGGTTTCGGCGCGATAGCCAACGGAATGTGAGCCATAAGCTGGGTTTCGGTGCAAAGGATTGTCATTGCGACGCCGTTTACCGCGAGCACTCTGAATCCTTTTTCGCCTTGTATGACCGCAACCGCCGCCGTTTCGTCCTCCTTAAATGCAATTACGCGGGCCGGGTGTTTCTTCATGAACCTTACCGAGAGTTCTTTAAGGAGGTCGTTGCTGTAAGGGAATCCGGCCAGCGGCAGTATGACGAGCGCGCCAGCCAACCAGTTCAGGGAGGTCGCCCCTTCCTTTTTCATAGACAGGTACAATAGCGAGAGGCCGGCGATGACGCTCAGCAGAATCAGCAGCATCATGCTGTTCTTCGAGCCGAGTACGGGGATCAGTGCGAAACCCGCTGCGAACGAGCCCAGCACGGCGCCGACCGTGTTGACGGCGTAAAGCGCGCCGGTTTGTCTGCCTACAGAGCCGAGGCTGCGGGCATATATCCTGACCGCAACGGGAAAAGTGGCGCCCATGAATATCGTGGGTGGCAAGACGATAATGAGGGTGCTGAGGAAATTCCGGGACAAGTAGCTGAGAGGTTTCACGCTCAAAGTGTACGGCGTGAACGGGAGGCCGCGAAAAAGGAGCAGCCCTGCGAAGACGGTCAATCCGATGAGTATTTCGAGCCAGCCAAACACGTTGAGGGGCCGTTTTGAGCGGTCAATGAATCTCGCCGATAGGAGACTGCCCGCGGTCAACCCGAGCAGATAGACTACGAGGATCATCGAGAACGAATAAATGGAACTGCCGAGCAGAAATATGAGGATGCGGGTCCACAGAACTTCGTAGCCGAGCGCGAGCAAGCCCGATATGCCGACAATCAGGAGCACAAACCGCAGAACGCCCCGGTCATATGTTGCGTCGCCCTCAGTAGTCTGGCTCGTGTCATGCACGTCGGCCTGCTGTGGAATACGCCCGTACCGGCGACTCAGATAGAAGGCTGTCAGGCCAATGGCAATATTGATGGATGCGGCTGCTTGCTCCGATCGGGTTATGCCGAGCCATCCGGGCAGAACAAAGCCTGCAAGAAAACATCCGGCCACCGCGCCAAACGTGTTTATCGCATAAAGCGAACCGATCCCTGCACCCCTCTTCTCAATTTGGCGAATAACGAATCTGGATAGCACGGGCAAGGTCGCGCCCATGAAAGTCGTGGGGATTATCAAGACCGCAACGCTCAATGTGAAGCGCGCTAGTGTCATTACGAAAGATGAAGCGCCTGCGCCTTCATAGAGAACTCGATAGACAGGATTCAAAACGGAGAGAGCGAGCGGGATGAAAAGGGCGGAAACACCGATGCCGGTTTCGAGCCAGCCGTACGTTTTAATTGGATCTTGCCTCTTGTCAACAAATCGTCCGAACCATACGCTTCCGAAAGCGAGCCCGCCCATAAAGGCGACGAGCACGGTGCTGACCGAGTAAACGGTGTTCCCAAAGATTAGCGTGAGCCTTCGCGTCCATGTCACTTCGTACACAAGGGCGCACAAGCCCGAGAAAAAGAACAGCACGAAGAAAACGGCAAAGCTGTGAGGGAGCGCTTTCTTGGAAGGCTGGGTCTGTTCGATCTGAAGAGGACAGGTTCTAACGTTCAAATCTTGTTTCACATTCTCTCCCACTTATAACGTCTAGACTTCGCTATTTCGCGTAATTCTGTTGTGCATGAATTCATTCGCGTCTCATCTACTCTATCCTAGGCGGGTTTTCAAAGCACAATTGCAGATGGGGCTTCATCGTTGTCCTAATATAATAGTCATCCATGCGGTCAAAGTCAAAGGATTGTTTCGTGCCGGCAGATTTCGGTCAAACGGGCGCTTGCTTCCCGCGCGTGCGGGTTTTGAGCCATGACGCGCAGAGAGTGAAAAGCCGAGTGGCGGAAGGAGTGGAAGATTCACGGACCAGCGGATACTCTTTGTATGCTATTGTTTTCCATGCACACGTTTTGAAGATTTGTGCGAGAAAGAATCAGACTGAGCAAGGCGCCTCGATAGGGGCACCGTTTGCGGACGCTGATTGTCATTCTGATAAATGTGGAAACGGTGTTGAAAGTCACTATACCAATGTTCCCATCTATATGAGGTGTCGCAGTGTAACAGTGAAGGAGCAAGTTTGTACGCAAACTCAGCGCTGAGGCATATGAGAGAGGACGTGAAAGCTATGTAATAGACACCTATTCTGACTATGCTGCGCATGGTTGGACTATTCCAACATCCTTGGACAAAATCCGTGAATACAGCAAAAAGCCTTCTGCCTTGATCTTATTCTTTTCTTCGAAGTATCGTGAAATAGCCGAACTTCCCTTCCTGCGCGTAGTTGCTTTCAATATACGCGATCAACTGTTTGAAGCTTCTTTGGATATCGGGACTCGAGTACGAAAAGACGTAGGCGTACGGGCTGTCGTAAGTAATCGCGAACCGGGGTTTGGCTTTCTCAACCGCTTCAATGATCTCGGTTTGCCTGTCCGAATAGAAACCGGGATAGAAATACTCGCAGCGGCTGGGATTCCTTCGCTGTGAATAGAAGTAGAAGAAGGTGGTTGGAAATTCGAAGATGTGCTCCCCTTTCTCGGTGTGCGTTTGGATGAATTCATCCACAAATTCTATCTGATTCGCCGATGCGACAGGCTCATATATGCCGGCTCGCTCGCTGCCGAGCATCATGAATCCCCTTTTCGACCAACGCATCGGGTTTGGCGACCACATACAGTAGCGGTCCATAAGTAAAAAGGAGAGCGAAAACACCATCAATACGGGAAAGAAAAATGACAATGCCGCGGCAACCGCCCTTCCGACTGTGTTCTTTGTGGAAGACGGCCAATTCGATATGGTGAATTGTCTTACTCTTTCAAGAAGATAAAGAAGCAAAATCACGGTAGTCGGGAAACTCCATCCGAGATGAGTGGATTCAGTGTGAGGATAGGCGACAAGAAAGAAGAATACTTGGTAGAGTACGACAATAAGTAAGCGCCTGCGGTCTTTCACGCCATCGCTTTGTTCTTTTTCAGATGTCGAATTCAATAGGATGACAAGCGTGGCCACAAGACACACGAGGGGGGGCAGGAAGTGCATGGTATTGTGCACGGCGCCCACCAGGTCGTTGGCGGCGGGGTCAAAGGAAAACCATTTTGAGGGACGCCGGTATCGATAGAAGAGCCGGAAATAGCCAACCGTAGTCAACAGTAGCATGATCCAGAGATGTTTCCCGGATGTTTTCTTCTTCATGAACCAGATGACCAGCCAGCAGATGGCGGAATAGAGGAGAACATAAATGGTCATCTTTTCCATCTGATAGTAAGAATGAAAAATGTGCTCGCTATGTTCCAACGCGGACCCGATCAGGTAATAAAAGAACTTGCTCGTTTCCAATTTTGTCAGATAGAAAGCCAACCAAGGCGCGCTGCCTAAGGCGATCCCCGCGACAAGATACAGGAATGCGCTGCCGAAAACATCCTTCTTCCCTTCAGACGGACCGGGGGATTCGATGGGAGCGCACGACCCGTCTTTCCTCTTCAACCGTAAACTGTAAACTGCAAACCGTGAACCTATTCCTTTAGGAGGCTCTTGCAGCCTCAGCGCGGCAAAGCAGGCAAATATGATGGGTGCAAGGAAAAGAAGAAAATACTTCAAGTTCAGGTGGGCGCGAAGCAAGATGATCGAATTGAGGATCAAGAAGATGAGAATAAGAAGGCGAATGTATGTGGAAACGGACTTTGTCGAGGCTCCCGCATCGGCTTTCTCCCGATGCCCGTCAACGAGGAGCAGGCCGCTGATGATGCCCGCAACGATGAACAGGCCCGCGTTGAGTTTGAGGCCGAGCGAAACGCCGCAAAGCAGGCCTGCCAGGAGTACAAGATATTTCCGCCTAGTTCGCGAATACAGGACGGTTAGTAAAAGAGAACTCAATCCTACCGCGATGACAAACACATTGGCATAGGGGATCGCTGTATTCCGTATGAATATGAGGTGGACGATGAACGCGCCGAATAGCGCATGGAACGCGGGCAGAAACTGGCGGCCCAGCACATAGGTGAGACTTGTGATAAGAATCACCACGAGCGTCATTGCAAGTCTTACGCTGGATATCTTGATTCCCAATATTTTGAAAATCCATGCGCTCAGATAAATCGAATAAGGGCCCCATTGGTAGTCGAAATCTTTATAGGGAATTTGGCCTTCGAGGAAATGCAGCGCGCTCATATAGGTCTGGCCGATGTCGGCAAGGGCCCAGTCCCACATTAGGTAGGAGATGTTGTATGTATGGAAGGCGATGCTTACTCCGAATACCAGAATAAGCACAATAAGGCCAATCGTTTCTTTCGTCAATCTCATGGGGCGTCAGTCGCGGGCCGGGGCCGCAGGCCCGGGGCAGCCAGCCATGTGGGGTAAAGCTCAATTCGACATAGATTGCAATAAAGCGCGTAAATAATACCAAATGTAAACACTAATTGCAATGGCGCGCTCCTAAGAAACAGTTCATGGTTCCTGGTTCCTGGTTAAAACCAAAGACCTGAACCGCTCCCAAGAAGCTACCTTCCTCTTATCATTCCCGCGAAGGCGGGAATCCATTCTTCTTCTAAAAGCAGTGACTGTTTCCCTTAATTCGGGGACACGATGCCGTCCCGCCTGCGGCGGGATCCCCGAATTAAGGGCAGTTTCTCTCCCTTATAACCGTGTCGCAGGCGGGTCGGCTGCTCGAAAGCAACAAGTAATTCGTGGTCGATGTTGTCATCGCCTGGGACTGATCAGCAAGAGGAGAACACTCCCGGCGTTCACCAGTGAGGCGGTGAGACAAGCCTGGGGAATGCCGAGCAGCGGCACAAGAATAACGCTTGTCAATATGGCTCCAAGGCAGGAGCCAAGCAGGTCGATTCCGTAGGTGTAACCGGCGGCGCGAGCGGCGCTCGGAGTTTCCTCGAGCCAGAGCGCATTGGCTAGCGGAAACTGAAGACCGCCGACGAAGCCTGCGAGGAAAGCCAAAACCGGGAAAATGGGGACAGACCCGTAAAATAGGGTCTGTCCCCATTTTCCCGAGAAGAGGGCGAGGGCACCCAACAAGAGCAGCGGGTACAGGCACACGATGAACTGAACCCTGAGGAACGCGCGCCATGTTGCGCTGTTTCGTTCAATTGAGCGCGCCATCGCCGCCGCCCCCATCGTCAATCCTACCATAAACGCGGTAGTGATGATTGCGACTTTGTAGTACACAAAGCCATGGATAGCTTGAAACCCGAGTAACGTGACGACTTCTACAGTTATCTCAGCAAAGCCGGTCGTGCCGACGGCGACCAAAAGCGATTTCTGTCCCCATGCGCGCGGGAAGAGTCGCTGAACGAGAAAGAGCATAGCAAAGGCAGCGACGAGGCTAAGGAAAATCCATGCGGGCCGAACCTGCGACATCGAGGAAAGAATGGCTCCCGAGACGTCTTTGAACTGCTTGCTCCAAAGAACGGCGTCGTAATAGTAGCATACGGGAGAGAGGTCGGTATTCATGCGGGCCTTCGCGGTTGCCAGCGCCGATTTGAGGCGCTCTCTTCGCTCATCGGACAACCGGTAGGGCAAGTAATACTCGCGTATGTACAGCATATCTTCCTTTATTCCTCGTTCCTCGAGGCGACGGATCAATTCGTCAGAATCCAGCGTCAAGACACCGGGTGTGACGCAAGCCACAAAAACGTTCGACTCGCCGGGCACTGTCGCCACGTCCGGGAACACGTTGCGGAGGGTTTTGTCCAGGCAGCCAAGGAACTGCTGCAACTCAGGGGAAATGTAATTCTCTGCCGAGCTTACCCGAAACGAGAGGATACCGCCTGGGGAAAGTTTGCTTTTGCACTCGCGGAAGAATTCGAGGGTGTAGAAGCGGTTAATCAGAGCCGTATAGGGATCGGGCAAATTTACGATTATGACATCATAGGTCTCTTGCGACGTTTTGACATATAAGCGACCGTCGAGGATATGAGCGGTAACCTTCGGGTCATCGAGCGCAGATGTGATGTCGGGCGGGAAAAATCTCTTGACCACCGTAATGACGAGGGGGTCAAGCTCGATGTAGTCGGCTTTTTCGACGGGATGCTTGAGAACCTCGTTCAGGGAACCGTTGACGCCGCCGCCGATGAGAAGCACTTTCCCGGGACGCGGATGTTCGAGGAGCGCAAAATGCACTGCTTCCTCCGCCGAGAATCTGTCGGGATACGAGAACATCAGAAGGCCGTTTTCATACAACGCCTTCTGCTCCTCTTTCTCGACAAACGCAATATTGCCGTAAATGGAATCTTCGGAATGCGTAATCTCAAGCTCTTGCCAGAGCCATCTTAGACTGCTGTCGCGCAGCAGCTTCGCGCCCCCGAAAGCGGCAGTGGCCGCCGCTGCAATCGTGAGCGCGAAAACTATGATCGCGCCTGCTCGAAGACGCCTGTCCATCGCAAGAATTGCGGCCGCAGCGGCCAGGTTGATGATGAGCAAAATGCACGCGGTCTGCGAGGGATCGAGGAGCTTCACGAAAACCCACGCAAATGCGACGCCGCCTGCCGCCGCGCCGAGCGCCTCGAACACGTAGACCGAGCCAATCGAGGCTGTTGCGTCCGCCTCGCTACTGTACACATGACAGAAAGCATCAAAGAGAAACCCGAGGAGCAGGCACATCGGCGCGAGCGCCAGAAAAGAGGAAGCGACGATGGGGAGATAGCCAACGATTTCGCCTGCTGAGGCGCGCCTGAGAAGTAGGGGGAGCGCCCGCACTGCCATGAACGAGGCGACCGCTGCAAGCCCGAGCGTAATTTGCATGACTGCGAGAGGCGTGCGACGGCTTAATAGCCCTATCCTCGGCAGGAGAATCGCTGCAATAAGACTTCCCACACCCACCCAAAACAGCCAACTCCCGAGCATGATGCCGAGCGCTAACTCGTTTCCATAGAAAACCACTATCAGCTCGCGCATGAGAAGAATCTGGCCCAGCATCGAGGTGAATCCGAGGGCGGCGAATAAATGGACAGGTTTTTTCATTGATGGACGGGTGATTCTACGGCGTGTTGCCCAAAAGGCGATGGTTGTTTGTTGTCGAGCATCCGGCCACCTTCGTCGGCGGGGAAGAAACGTCCAAATTGTCGTTGCGAAACGTCCAAGGTGTCATTGCGAGCGAACCCCGCCCGCTTCGGGCGAAGCCCGAATCGTCTGAGCCTCTCAAAGCTTGAGGCCGGTATTCATCTGGATGATTATGGAGATAATGCCCCGGCGGATCATCATGACACCGATAGCGGCAAGCAAGAGTCCGATCACTTTTGCCATTCCCTTGGCGCCGCTCTCACCGACGAATTCAAGCAGCCTCGGAGCGTTGAACAGCACGAGAGCCACGATGGCGAGATTTACCAACACGCTCACCATGGTGGGCGCCAACCCGTAGAGGTCCACCATCATAATGAGCACCGTAAGCACAGCCGGCCCCATCAGCAGCGGAGTCCCTATGGGCACAACGCCTATCTGCAGAGATGGTTCCTGTTGGGGCTCCTCTCCGCTCCGAACGAGGTCGCGAATAGCGATGACAAAAAGGAGGGCGCCACCCGCTATTTGAAAATCTGCGACGGTTATGCCGAGCAGCTTGAAGATCGATTTCCC